>JAIQGC010000069.1 GCA_020072805.1 Terriglobia bacterium | reverse complement strand
GCCGCTTGCCCATATCGTGCGCCAGCGATCGGATGTAGGTCCCCGAGCCGCACTCCACGACGAACCGCGCCACCGATCCTTCGATGCCGGTCAGGCGGAATTCATAGACTTCCACCTCGACTGGTTCGAGGTTCACGGGCTTGTTCTTTCGCGCGAGTTCATGCGCCGGGCGGCCGTGAATTTTCTTGGCGGAAAAAACCGGAGGCATCTGCTCGAAGCGGCCAATGCGCCCGGCGGCCAATTGTTCCAGAAGGACGGGATCGAGTTGCGGAGGATTGTCCGGGCCCTGCGGCTGGCCTTCGGCGTCGTAGGTGTCCGTGGAAAAACCGAAACGGATGCCGGCGGTGTAACGCTTGCGGCGGCCGGAATAAAAACGAACGAGGCGGGTGGCCTTGCCCAGGAGCAGGACCAGGACGCCAGTGGCCAGGGGATCGAGCGTGCCGAGGTGGCCGATCTGGCGGAAGCCGGCCAGCCGGCGGACGGCATCCACGACGTCGTGCGAAGTTTTTCCCCGGGGCTTGTCCACCACGAGGGCGCCGTCGAAGGGAGCGGGCTGCGGCTGGCGGGCCATCAGGAGGAGGAGGGCTCGTCCTTCTTCTTGATTTCGCGGAGAAGATTTTCCACGCGTTCGGTGAACTGATGGGAGCGGTCCAGCATAAAATGAATTTCCGGGGCGCGGCGCAGGTGCAGCCGCTCCACCAGTTCGTGGCGGATGTAGCCTTCGGCGTGTTCCAGAGCTTTGATGGCGGCGTGCTGCTCGCTGGGTTCGCCGTAAACGGCCACGGAAGCGCGCACGTGCTTCAAGTCGGGAGTGATGCGGACCTCAGTAACGATGACGCCGACTTCGAGGCGAGGATCCTTCAGATCGCCCGCCACCATGGCCGACAGTTCGTGCTGGATTTCCTCTCCGATGCGTTCGTGGCGGCGTCCGGGAACGGTCATTGCGGTTTCTTCCTTGCCTTAAATAATTTCCAGTGCGTGCTGCACGAGCACCGGCCCGAGGATGCGATCGGCTTCGGCGAGAACTTTTTGCAGGGTGTTTTCCACGTGCTGCTCCTCGTTCGAAATCGTGACCACCCCGACCACGGAGCGCTGCCAGACGTCCTGATGCTCCAGCTCGGCCACGGCTACGTTGAACTGCCCGCGCAGGCGGTCCTTCAGGCTGCGCAGAACCTGCCGTTTATCCTTCAGCGATTGCGCTTCGGGGATGTGCAAATCGAGAGTGAGCAGGCCGACGGGCATCCGCGACTCCGCAGCAGGGCTTTCCGCGCCTATTTACGGCCCGCGGCGCCGCCCTGGCCGGCGGCTTCCGCCGCGCTGAACTTTTGCACCTGGAAACATTCGAGGATGTCGCCGACCTTGATGTCGTTGAAATTGGCCACGCCGGCGCCGCACTCAAAGCCGGTGCGCACCTCGCTGGCGTCATCCTTGAAGCGCTTGAGCGAATTGAGCTTGGAGGTATAGATCACCGCGCCCTCGCGCAAGACGCGCACCTGGGCGTCGCGCTTGAGGATGCCGTCCACCACATGGCAGCCGGCCACCGTCCCCGCGCCCTTGACCTTGAACACGTTGCGGACTTCGGCGCGCCCGAGATGCGTTTCCTGGAAGACCGGCTCGAGCATGCCTTCCATGGCTTTCTTCAGCTCGTCGGAAACTTCGTAGATGATGGTGTGCGGGCGAATTTCCACCTTTTCCTGCTGGGCCAGCTCAATGGCCTTGCGGTCCGGGCGGATGCCGAAGGCGATGATGATGGCCCCAGAAGCGGAAGCCAGCAGCACGTCGTTTTCGGTGACCGCGCCGACGCTCGAGTGAATGATCTTGAGCTTGACCTGGTCGGTGGAAAGCTTGGGCAGCATTTCGGTGAGGACTTCGACGGAGCCCTGCACGTCGCCCTTGATGACGATGGGCAGTTCCTTGACCTCGCCGGCCTTGAGCTGCTCGTGCAGCTGGTCCAGGGTAATGCGCGCGCCGGAAGTGCGCGCCAGCGCGGCGTCGCGCTGCTTGGACTGCCGGAATTCCACGATGTGGCGGGCCTTGGCTTCTTCGGTGACCTGAAAATTGTCGCCGGCTTCGGGAATGCCCTGCAAGCCCAGCACCTCGACGGGCGTCGAGGGAACGGCCAGCTTGACGGGACGGCCATGATCGTCGAAGAGGGCGCGAACTTTTCCGAAGACGGAGCCGCAGATGAAGAAATCGCCGGTGTTCAGCGTGCCGTTCTGGATCAGGATGGTGGCCACCGGGCCGCGGCCCTTGTCCACGCGCGATTCCAGCACGGTGCCGCTGGCGGGCGCGTCGGGATTGGCGCGCAGTTCGCGCAGATCGGCGACGAGCAGGATGGTCTCCAGCAGTTTTTCGATATTCTTTTTCTGCTTGGCGGAGACTTCGATGAATTCGGTATCGCCGCCCCACTCCGCGGGCATCAAGCCGGCGTCGCTCAACTGGCGCTTCACGCGCTCGGGCTGCGCTTCGGGCTTGTCGATTTTATTGATGGCGACGATCAGGGGAACATTGGCGGCGCGGGCATGGTCCAGCGCTTCGCGCGTCTGCGGCATGACGCCATCATCGGCGGCAACCACCAGCACCACGATGTCGGTGACCTTGGCGCCGCGCGAACGCATGCGCGTGAACGCCTCGTGACCGGGAGTGTCCACGAAGACCACGCTGCGATCGCCCACCTGCACTTTGTAAGCGCCGATATGCTGCGTGATTCCGCCGGCTTCTCCCGCGGCTACTTCCGTGGAGCGGATGGCGTCGAGCAAACTGGTTTTGCCGTGGTCCACGTGGCCCATGACGGTGACCACCGGGGGACGCGGCTTGAGATTCTCCTGCTTTTCTTCCTTGGCGACTTCCAGAACCATTTCCTCTTCGAAGGAAACCACGTTGACGATGCCGTTGAAGGCTTCCGCCAGAATGGTGGCCGTGGGGATATCCAGCGCCTGGTTGATGCTGGCAAAAATGCCGCGGTCGAGAAGATTCTTGAGCAGTTCCTTGGCGCGCACATCCAGCTTTTCCGCGAGATCGCGAATGGTGATGCCTTCGGTGAGGGTGACTTCGCGCGGCTCGCGCGGCACCGGTGGCGCCGGGGCCACGGCCACGGCACCGCGGCGGTCGCCTGCGCCCATGCGCGAGCGCACCGGATGGAGCTTGCGCTCTCCTTCGGCTTCGCGCTTGTCGTGAATGGGGCGCTGGCGCGCGGCGGGCTTGCGCGCATAGAGCGGCTTGCCCGGCTCGGCCTTGGTCGGCGCCTTGTCCATCATCGGCGGCAGCATGCCGGGACGGCCCGGCTGACGAGGACCAGGACGCGTTCCCGATGTCGGAGCGCCCGGCCGCGAGCCAAAGGGCCGGCCCTGCGGAGCGCCTGGCGCGCCGCCCGGACGCGGAGAAAACGGTCGGCCTTGCGGAGCTCCGGCGCCCTGCTGCGCTGGACGATGGCCGATAGGTTCACCGCGGCGCGGACCACCGGGACGCTGGCCAATGGGTTCGCCACGGCGCGGGCCGGGCGCATGCGTAATGGGGGGACGATTGCCCGTGGGAAGCGGCGGGCGATTGCCGGTTGGAAGCGGCGGCCGTGCCGGAGGAGCGCCGGGGCGTGCACCGGGCACTGCGGGACGGGCCGCGGGTGCACCGGGTCTTCCTGGAGCAGCCGCAACGGGGCGTTCCGCAGGAGGACGAACAGCAGGAGCAGGCGGCGCTTGCGCCGGGCGCACGGGAGCCGCGGCAACGGGAGGAGCGACAGGCTTGGCAGCCGCCGGAACAGCAGCCGGAGGAGGCGCAACCGGAGGCTTGGCAATAACGGCGGCAGGCGAAGGCGCAACGGGCGCGGCAACGGGAGCAGCCGGAGGAGCGGCAACCACTTCGGGCGCAGCGGGTTTGACCGGCGCGGCCACGGGCGCAGCCAAGGGAGCAGGAACAGGCGGAGCCACCGCGGCAGCGGGCCGCATGCGGGCGGCCTTGGCCGCGGCTTCCTTGGAATCCTTGTCCGCTTTGGCCTTGGCTTCGGCGGCGGCTTCGGCATCGGCCAGCGAATGGAAATGCTTGCGGACCTTTTCGGCGACGTCCACCGGAATGGAACTGGAGTGGGTCTTCTTCTCGGTTACGCCGAAGCCAGCCAGAAGATCAATGACCGCTTTGGCCTTGACTTCCAGGTCGCGGGCGAGCTCGTTAATTCGTACTTGATTTGCGTCGGTCATGCGCTCCTAAGATCAGGCCTCTTCCCCTGCGGATTTCTCTGCGCCGGGCGCGGCTGCTTCTTCGGAAGCAGGTTGTGCGACAGCGGTTTCTTCCGAGGCCGGCGCGGCTGTTTCCGCTTCCTCGGAAGCGGCTGGCGCTGCGGCGGCTTCTTCGGGGGCGGCTTGCGCGGCGGCGGCTTCCGGGCCGGTCTCGTAGAAGAGATTCACGGCCTGATAAATCTTGTCCACCATCTTTTCGCCGATGCCGGGAATCTCCATCAACTGCTCGGGAGTCATGCCCGCGAGTTTTTCCAGGCTGGTGATGCCCGCGGCTTCGATTTTCTCGATGGTCTTGGGACCGACGCCGGCGAGCACCGTCAGCGGAGTGACCGGCGCGGTAAGCGCGGTCATCTGCTCCTCGATCTCGCGGCGCTTCTCTTCCTCGCTCTTGATGTCGATGTCCCAGCCGATGAGCTTGCTGGCCAGGCGCACGTTCTGCCCCTTTTTGCCGATGGCCAGGGAGAGCTGCGAATCCTCGACGATCACTTCGAGCTTCTTGTTCTCCGGGTCCACGATCTGCACCCGGGTAACCTTGGCCGGGCTGAGCGCCTTCTGCGCAAAGGCGACGGTTTCCTCGTTGTAGGGAATGATGTCGATTTTTTCGCCGCGCAATTCGCGGATGATGGACTGCACGCGCATGCCCTTCATGCCCACGCAGGCGCCCACGGGGTCCACGTCCTTGTCGCGGCTGGCCACGGCGATCTTGGTGCGCTCGCCGGCCTCGCGCGCGGCGGCGCGGATCTGCACCGTGCCGTCGTAAATTTCCGGGACTTCCATTTCAAACAGGCGCTGCACCAGCATCGAGTCCGCGCGGGAAACGATCACCTGCGGCCCCTTGGCCGCGCGGTCCACCAGCTTGATGACCACGCGCACGCGGTCGCCGATATTGTAGGTTTCCAGCCGGGACTGCTCGCGCTTGGGCAGCCGCGCCTCGGTGCGCCCCATGTCCACCAGCAGGTCCGGGCCTTCGCTGCGTTTGACCACGCAGGTGATCAGTTCGCCGACGCGCGTGTGATACTCGTTGAAAATCGTGTCGCGCTCGGCTTCGCGCACCTTCTGCATGATCACTTGCTTGGCGGTTTGCGCGGCGATGCGTCCCAGCACGTCGGTGGGCTTGGCGGTGAGGATTTCCGTGCCGATTTCCGCGGAGGGATTCACGCGCTGGGCGTCGGCCAGGGCGATTTCGGCCTTGGGGTCGGTAACTTCCTCGACCACCGTGCGCACCGCAAACACGTCGACCTGCCCGGTTTCCTGATTCAGCTTGGCGCGCAGCGGCTCTTCGGTTTTGTAATACTTCCGCGCCGCCACCACCATGGCGTCTTCAATGGCCGCGATGACCACATCGGGTTCGATGTGCTTCTCGCGGCTCAGCATCTCGATCTGTTGATAAAGCAGGCTCGCCATAAACCGTTCCTAGAACTCCACGACCAACTGCGCTTTGCGAATCCCCTCGAGCGGCAGCTCGATGGTTCGCGCTTCCTTGCCCTGCAACTGCAAGCGGACCTTGCCGTCCGCGAGGCCAGCCAGCCGGCCCTCGAAAAAAGTGGCATTGCCCACGGGTTCGGCGGTGGTGATCTTGGCCAGCCGGCCCGCGAAGCGCTCGAAATCCGAGGGCTTCTTGAGCAGACGGTCCAGTCCCGGAGAGCTGACCTCGAGCACGTATCCCGCCGCCCCGGTGATCAACTCCTCCACGTCCAGGATGACGCTCAACTGCTTGCTCACCTGCTCGCAATCCGCGTGACTGATGCCCGATGCGGATGCGTCCACCACTGCGCCCTCCGGCGCCGCAGGAGGCGGCCAAGGGCGGTCAATATATACGCGAAGGAAGCGCTGTTTGCCGACTTTCCATTCGACATCAACGACTTCCAGACCTTCCGAGCGAGCGACGCGCTCGGCGGCTTCGCGAATACGTTCCACATTCACCGAAAGAGACCCCAACCCTGCGCACCGTCCAAAGCGGCGCGCCGCCAACAAAAAAGTGGGCTCGCGCCCACTCCATCGTGCGACCCAGCTTCAGAGCAAGATTAAGTATAGACCTGCAACCTTGCAAAAGCAAGAGCAGGGGTGCGGGCGGAGGCACACGCTGTGTCTGCATGGACGCAATCAAGCGATGATTAAGGGGTGTAAATTGAGCGACTTACAGTGGGAGCGGTGCGGCCCTGGAATTGCCCCCGAGAGAGCGAGATGCGGCGAAAAATAATACTCCTGGCGGCGGTCTTTGCGCTTTTCTGCGCCGCTGGAGCCCTGCTTGCCGGAAAAAAGTTTCCTGACGATGACCGGGCTGGGGGCTTGCCCAACGTGATTCTGTGGGCCTGGGAGCGGCCCGAGGACTTCCGCTATCTCACGCCCGGGGAGGCCGGGGTGGCCTTCCTGGCAGAGACGATCTACCTGCGTGAACCCCGGGAGAAAAACGGTCAGGAGGCGGAGCACGATGTGCGCGTGCAGCCGAGGCGGCAGCCGCTGCGCGTCTCTCCGGGAACGGCGCTGATCGCCGTGGCGCGCATCGAGACGCTGCGGGCGCAGGGAGCGGGCGCGGTGCAGCAGGTGGGGAGCAATTCAGCGGAGAGTTCCCTGCCCTACACGGAAGCGCAGCGGCGGCGCGTGGCCGAGGAAATCTCTCAACTGCAAAACATCGAAGGAGTGCGCGCGGTGCAGATTGATTTCGATGCTACGCAAAGCGAACGCGCATTTTACGCCGAACTGCTGCGCGATGTGCGTGCTCGTCTGCGCCAGGAGCAGCCCTTGAGCATCACCGCGCTGGCCTCCTGGTGCCTGGGGGACGCCTGGCTGGCGCAACTCCCCGCCGGAACAATTGACGAAGCGGTGCCCATGCTCTTCCGCATGGGCGGGGAAACGGGAGAAGTGGCGCGGATTCTGGGGCGCGGCGAAGAATTTACAGTTGCGGCCTGCCGGGGCAGCGCCGGGCTTTCCACGGACGAAGTGCCGGGGCAGGCGGAAAAACGGGTTTACCTGTTTCATCCGCGGCCGTGGACGAAGACGGAAGCGAAGAAATGGATCGAGGAGGCCGGACAATGGCACGAAAGATAGGACGAGGAATTTTTGCGGCGACGCTGATTCTGGCGCTGATGTTTCCGGAGCCGGCAGCGATGGCCTGCGGGCCGTTTTTTGCGGCGCCCGTCTTTGTGCAGAGGCTGCATCCGGACCAGCCGCTGAAACTGTACGCTCGCGGAGAACTGGGCATCCTGCAGCCGGGCTACGCGCGGATGTATCTGGCGGTGGCCTACCGCAATCTTTCGGGAGCTCCCTTTTCCGCGAAGGAACAGCAGCAATTGCTCTCTGCGTGGGGAGCGCAGGCGGACCCCAATGAAGAGTGGATGCGGAACTCGGGCAAAAAAGACCCGCAGCAGAAATGGCAGGAAGCGGTTGAAAAAGTGAAGGGACCGAAGAACCCGGAAGAAAAGAAGCAGGGCCGGCGGAGCTTTGCGTATCTGGACTTCACCAACTGCATGGACGACGCATTTCTGACCGCAACGCAGACGCTTGCGGCACGTGTGCAGAAATTCGGGAAGGAGAGCGCCGCGGTACGGAGTTGGACCGAAGTGCAGGAACAGGTTTTTGAAAACTGCAATTGGGAAGACCCCAAAAAGGAGCGGGTATTCCCGCGGGAGGCGGAGGAAGCGCTTCCGGGAATAATCCGGGCCGACCGCGCCTACCAGATCGCCGCCGCCCATTTTTACTCGAAGGACTGGGATGACGCCGAACAGAGATTCTTGAAAATTGCCGAGGACCCAGCTTCGCCCTGGAAAACCATCGCCGCTCTGGTGGCGGTGCGCTGCCGGATTCGCCAGGCGACGGTAAGCACGGAAAACAAAGCGACCCGTATGGCGATGCTTGCGGAAGCCGGCGAGCGGCTGAAGCGGCTCGAAGCCGACCCCGCCATGGAAAAGCTGCGTCCCGCCATCCTGCGCTTGCGCGGCTTTGTCGAATTTCGCGCGAACCCCGGACAGCGTCTGGCGCTGCTCTCGCAGGCGCTGGAAAAGGGAAGCAGCCCGGCAGGGCTGCGCCAGGACCTCATTGACTACACATGGCTGCTGGACCGCGCGCTGGGAGAGGATTTCTCGGCGGAGGATGACTCCAAATCCCCAGAACGTGTTCGCCTGCGGGAGGAACTGGCCAATCTGCGCAAGCAGGGCGGAATGACCGACTGGATCCTGACATTTCAGGGGCGCGGCGCAGACTCGTTCAAGCATGCGCTCGCGAAATGGAACGAAACGCACGGAGTGGCCTGGCTGGTGGCCGCCCTGAGCAAAGCGAAAGCAACCGATGCGGAGTCTGCGGAACTGATCCGCGCCGCGGGAGAAGTGCCCGCTGGCTCCAGCGCGTACCTCACCGCCGCGTATCATCAGGCGCGGCTGCTGGCAGCGAGCGGAAAGGAAGAGGAAGCGCGGCAGGCGGCGGACAAGCTACTCCAATTGCCGGACGCGCAGCTGAACACCTCGGCGCGAAACCAGGTGCTGGCGCTGCGCATGAAGCTGGCCGTGAATTTTCAGGAGTTTCTGCGCTTTGCCCCCCGCAGGACGGCGGCCATCGTTTCCGAAGGAGAAGACATCACCCCTGCCGGTGAAAAAGACTGTACGGGGCAGAGCAAAGCCGCGCAACAAGAATGCCAGGAGGCCAATGAGCCGCCGCAACTTCTGGACGCCGACGCCGCGCTGGCCATCACCGAAGGGCTTCCCACGCAACTGCTCGCCGAAGCCGCCGAGAGCCCCACGCTGCCGGACAATCTCCGAAAGCGCATCGCCCTGGCCGCTTGGGTCCGCGCCGTGCTGCTCGGAGAAGAAGAGAATGGCCTGCGTTTGACCAAGACCGTTGCTCAGTTTGCTCCCGAACTCGCCGAAGGTCTGAAAGCCTTCAACGAAGCCCAGCCCGGCGAAGCGCGGCGCTTTGCCGCCGTCTTTTTCATCCTGCGCAATCCGGGTCTGCACCCCTACGTCGAGGTAGGCTTCGGCCGCTCGACTCCACTCGGCCAAATCGACAACCTGCGCGACAACTGGTGGTGTTCGTTTGCAACGGCGGAGCCTCGCGGCTACTTTTACCCCAGTGACAGCGACTACTTCTACTCCGGCGACAGCAGCTACTACACCATGTTCACGGGGCTAAAAGGGCCGGTGGGAGAACTCTATGCCGGAACAAAAACAATGCAGCCGCCATTTCTGACCGCCGCCGAGCGAACCAGCGCAACGCAGGAATGGTCGGCAATTACCAAGCTTCCCGCGGCGCCGGTCTGGCTCGGAGAACAGGCCATCGCCTTCGCCAAGAGCCATCCCGAAGACGCCCGCGTACCGGAAGCCTTGCACCGTGTGGTGAAGGCCACGCGCTTCGGGTGCGAGGACAAGGGCACGGGAACCACCTCCAAAGCGGCCTTCCAGCTTCTTCACCGGCGCTACCCCGCGAGCGAATGGACAAAGAAGACCCCTCTGTGGTTTTGAGGATGCCTGGAGTGGACCACCTCTGCCCCGCAAACCACGCCACGGTCAGCGAATGTTGCCGATGGAATTCTTCACCGTGTCGTGTTTGGTCTTCAGGATATTGCTGATGGCGGTGTAGGAGCGGTTCTCATTCTGCATCTGGCTCTGCAGTTGCAAGTATTGGAGATTGAAGCTCATTTGCGTTTCCTGCATCTCCTTGGTCGCTTTCAATAGCTCGTCCTGCGCGGAGCCGCCCGCCGCGGCGCCAATCGCCGAGCCGCCGGGAGCAGGACTGCTCCCACCTGAAGAGCCCATCCCGGCACCGCCGACACCCACGCCTCCCTTGGCGGCCCGCGCGGCGTCCGCGCGCTTGCCGACCTCGGCGGCCTTCTTGCTCAGTGTTTCGTACAGTTTAGCCAGTTCCGCATTCAGGGCGACGGTCCTCGCATGAATCTTCTCAAGTTCGATGAGCTGCGCGGAGGCTTCCTCGGTTGCGCGCAGGGCTGCGGCGCGGTCGGGCAAAGCTCCCGCCTGCGGACGGATCTGCTGGGAAGCGGCAAACGAGCCCCCGACAAGGACGAGCAGGGCGAGCGCAAAGGCTTGCTTCTTCATGATTCTTCCTCCTGAAAACGCGTGTCTTCCTGGCGTCCCGTTGTGGCTTCCCAGAGAGAATACGGCGGTTCGCGCGGCCCCTCCAGGAATGTCCATCGCCCTGTGCGCGAGACGTTAACCAGGGCGACGACGAAGTGGCGCTAAAGGGAAATCAGACGCGTTAATTCCCTTCCCGGCTTTCCCCGCACAAAGCATCGGCACAAAAAAAACGGCCTCCCCGGAATTTCAGGGAGGCCGTTTCGTATCTGTAGTGCCGCGCTTACTGCTGAGGCGGCTTCTGCGCAGCCGGTTTCGGAGCGGCCGGTTTCGGAGCGGCTGCCGGAGCGGCCGAGCCGCTCTTGACGGGATAGGCCTGGTCATACAGGCGGACGATGTCCGCGGTGATGTCAATCTGCGCGGCCGAATAGAGCAGCGGATTGGTCTGCGAAGACGGATCGTTGACGAAGATGGCCACGTAGCCGTTTTCCCGCGCGTAGCGGTCGAGCACGTCCATCATCTTGCGGCCGATGCGCTGGATGACGTCGCCCTGATCGGCGTTGGCGTCTTCCTGCAGCTCGTTCTGCTTGCGTTCAAGCTGCTGCGCCAGGCGCTGTCCTTGCTGGCGCAGCCGGGCCTTTTCCTCGTCGCTCAGCGTGCGCTCACCGGCGGCCAGACGCTGCTGCAGTTCATTCACCTGCTTGTTCAGGGTTTCCAGCTCGTTCTGCCGGGGCGCGTACTTGGATTGCAGTTCGGCGGAAGCCAGCTTGCCTTCGGAGGTGTTGCCGATGGCCTGCCGGACGTTGATGACGCCAATCTTGGAAGCCGCAGCAGCAGGCGCGGCGGTTCCCTGCGCCATGGCGGCGGTGCCGAAAGCGCACAACGCGGCCAGGACAGCCCAACGAATCATGGTATTCATTCTCACGTTTCTCTCCTTCTGTATTTGCCAAATTCTTCTTGGCGGAAAATTCTTGCTACCAACTGCGAACCGGCCCGGTGCGCGAACCCGGAAGTATAGCCGAGCGGCGTTTCCCAGAGCAATGGCAAACACCGTGCGGCTGGGCCTTCCGCCCCCTCCTGCGCTTCCCCGGCCCGCCTACCGCGGCATGGGAAGAAGCAGGACGCGCCCGCCGGCCGCATCGGTCACCACTGCCAGGTTCGTGCGCGGATGAATGGCCACGGCATATTGCGGGAGGACGACGCTGGTGGCATTGACCTGCGGAGCACCCAGACTGATGACGGCGCGGGTGCGCAGCGACTGCATATCCACGAACGACAGAGTATTGCTCATGGTGTTGCGCGTGATCAGCGTCCCAGTCTGGAAGTTGTAGGCCACCGAAGTGGGATTGACGCCGATGCGCACCGACTGCGCTCCTCCGGTATCCGGATTGGCCATGATCAGCGCATTGCTAAGACTGGAAACAGCGTAGAAGAGGTTATTGCCCGGTGTGGCGGAATCGGACGGATCGAAGGCGATTCCCGCGGGCATGCTGGTAAACGCGCTGATGCGGCTCTTGGTCGTGGGAGTCGCTCCGGAGATGTCCATGACATCCAGAACGCCCTGTGAGGAACTGCCCGATTGCTGGATGGCGCCGACCAGGGCCACGTTGCGCTCGGGATCCACCGCGATGGAGATGGGCCGCTGGTCCACGCCGACGTTAAGGGCTGCGGGAGTGGTGGCGGTCAGGTCAATCACGCTCATGGTGTTGGAAAGCGTGTTGACGATGTAGGCTTTGCCGCTGTCCTGGTTGATGGCCACGCCCGTGGGCGCAGTGCCCACGTTGACCGAACCGCCGCTGATAATGGCATTGGTGGCCAGGTTCACGATGCTGACGCTGCCGGTGCCCAGCGAAGAGCCGTCGGTGAGGTTGAGATCGCTATTGGCGACGACCGCGTAGCCCAGCCGGGGAATCGTAGCCACTCCGGCGGGCGCCGTGCCCACGGGCACGGTGCCGGCAATCTGTCCGGTACTTAGGTTAATGACGGAAACGTTGTTGCAGCCGATGTTGGAGACAATGGCCAGATCGCGGACGTCGTCAATCGCCACGCCCGTCGGCTGCGGAGTGAGGCAGCCGGTTCCGGCGATGTTGACGGCCGCCACAACGCTGAAATCGGCGGCGTTGGAATAGGCCCCGCTCTGAACGACATCGAGGGCATAGCGGCGCGGAGATGTCAGGAACGAAGCGGGGATGCTTATGTCAATCTCCCTGCTGCTAACCGCGGCCACGGGGGTCAACCCAACGCCATCGAGCCGGACCGTGGGAGTACCGCCTAGACCCGCACCAAAAATCTTCACGGAGAGAGCAGGGGCAGCCGCAGCGGCCGGATCATAAAAGGTACCCTGCGAGAAAATCTTACGGGTTGGGTCCACAATTTCGATGCGCGAGATTTGCGGCAACTTCATTGAGCCGCCCAGGGCGATCAGGCTGACGTTATTGCTGGTGGTGTTGACCACCAGCGCCTGGTTGGTGGGCGGATCCACCACGACGGCGACGGAGCCGGTGCCGCCGGTTATAATTTCGGCAAGCTGCGTCGGCGGCGCGGTAAACACCCCCGGCGTTCCTGGATTGATCAGCGTGATCAGGTCATTGCTGTTTGTTCCCAACGGACCCGGCTTGACCACCACGGCCACGTTGGTAAACGGCTGGTAGGCCGCTCCGGTGGCCGGGTGCAGACTCAGTCCTGTCGTGGTCTGGTCCAGCATGCTGACGAAGCTCGCAAAATTGTTATTTCCGTCGGTGAGCACCGCGCGGTCCGTCTGCGGATTGATGGCGATCCCGCGAATACTGGGCGAAATCGAGAAGGTCATCAGGGGCCGCGAATAGCTCACGGTACCCCCCGAGCTGGTGGCGTCGGGCTCCACCTGCGCATACGTAAATGTGGTGGCATCCAGAACCGCAGTAACGGTGAAGGTGCCGTTAAACGATGGAATACCGGATACGTCCGTCAAACCGGAGATCAGCACGGTGGGAAGGTTCGCCGGATCAATGTTGTGGTTCGCGGAGGTGGTGACGGTAACCAGACTGGAAACGCGCTTGATGGCGGAAATGCCCACGTTGGTTCGCGGCTCGGCCATGTCCACAACGGACATCTGCCCCGCCCCGCCGGGCGTGACGAAAGCCCAGTGCAGCCGCGGATGGAAGGCAATTTGCGGATTGGCTCCGGTGGAGATGTTCACGGCGCCGATGACGCAATAAGGTGAGGTGCCCAGATCTGTCAGACAGGCGGGCGTAGCCAGTGGATCGGTATTGAAAATGAGGCCGATGCTGGTGGACGCGAATGCCACCAGACCCAGCTTGCGATCCGGATCGAGCGCCACGGCCACGGGGTTCGCCGTGGTGGCTGCGGTCAGATCAATAGTGCCCTTCCAACCAAGCGTTCGGTCCGCTACGAGTGTTAGCGTGGTAACCGGCGCGGTAGCGAGATCGAATATTTTCAACACGCGCGCATTCGCCGCCGGGTTGGCCGGGTCCACGGCGGCAACCGCCGCGATGTGCTGGCTTTCATCCACGGCAACACTCGTGGGTGAGTACGTCCCTCCCATGGGAACGGGCAGGGTATCCACCGGGGTCAGCAATCCTTGCCCAATCGTGATGCGCTCGATCGAATTGTCACCGGAATTCACCACCACCGCGGTGCCTGTCGTCGTGTCCTCAGCAATGGCCACGGGCGCGGTGGTCACGCACAACACGCAAGTGCCCAGGAACGAGGGCGGAGTAACGCCCGGGTCCGGCTGCGCGGCAATGTTCGTGACCACCAGCGATGGCGTCGCGGCACCGTTCAGCACGGAAGTCTGGTACAACCCCGGCCCATCCGCACCCAAGCTGCCGGCGGCGGGGGTCATGTACAACTGGCGCGGCGTACTGGTGGCCGTGGTGATGGTCTGAGGAGTACCGGATCCGTTAAGCAGCGCCGAAACTACGGAGCCGGACGGACCAAAATAACCACCGTTGAATTGCACTGATGAATTGTTGTTCGTGCCAATCGTGACGCTGTCCGGCAGGGAAGCAATGAGCGCGGGACGTACGGGAACAACGCTGACCTGGCTTAACACAGGATTGACTGGAGGAGTGGCGCTCAAGACGGAAATGGTCAAAATCTGGGCGGTCTGCAGGTTTGCGGAATTCAGGCGCAGCCGAGCGAGGGATGTATTAATGATCTTGAGCTGCCCATTCAATACGGGCACGGAGGTATTCGTAGCGTCGGTAATCTGCACCGTGCTGGTGGAACGAAGATTGCCCGCGAGTAGATAAATATCGTGAAAGAGCGCTCCCTGGGGCGCCACGACGGGAGTAGCGCCAATGGCCGGAGCGATGCCGGAGAAAGTGGCGGGCACGGCGTTCACGATGGTGACCGTGGCAGTTCCCTGCCGCGTGGGATCCTTGACGGAAGTAGCCACGATGGTGACCGTCGGAGTGGTCGGAACGGCGGCCGGAGCGGTGTACACGCCGTTGGCGGCAATCGAACCGGCGGTCGTGGTGACCTGACCGGCCTGCTGCAGCGACCAGGTGACGCTGTTGGTGGAATCGTTTGTAAGAGTGGCGGTGAAGGGAAAAGTTTCTCCGGTGCCGATGGTGGCCGTGGAAGGAGTGACGGTCACGCGGATGCCGGAATCAATATTGACGGTGGCCTTGGCCGTGGCCGTGGTGTCCGCGGTAGCCGTGGCGGTCAGGTAGATGATCACCGCGGGACTGGAAACAAGGGCCGGGGCCGTGTAGGTGACGCTATACCAGGTATTGGTAACGGTAGTCGTGCCGGAAGTGGTGGTGGTGGAAGTGGTGGTGATGGCGCTGAGAGTGCCGCAATTGGGGTTGGTCGAAGGAGTGGGGGCGGTAACGCAGGGCGTGGGCGTGGGAGCGGGCGTGGCGCTGGCATTGCTCGCAAGGATATAGGAAAGCGCGAAGGTCACCGACTGGTCCGTCGAGCCGACGGCCTGCGCGGTGAACTGGTAGGTCTGGTTGACGAACAGGTTGACGGTGCTGCCGTTGCCCGGAGACATGCTCACGGTGACCTTGGTGGCGGCACCGGAGCCGCCTCCGCAGCCGGAGAAGAGCAACCCCGCGGCAAGCACGGCCGCCACAAGGGGCTTTGCAATGAATCGCAACTTCATTCGACTAACCTCCCGCGCCGCGCCGCATCCCGCGGCACGCTCATGCGCGCTATTTGTGGAACCCTTCATCGTATTCTTTCCTGTCCTCATCCCCTGCGCTTCCTTTTCGAAACTCATCAGAACGTCCGGCTCACGGTAAAGCGGAACGTGTGCGTGGGTTCGAAGAAATTGAGATTCGAGCGGCTGCTGGGATAAGCATCCAAAAACGGCTTGAAAAGATTGTCGTAAACGCCCGGATAGGAAGAAAGTTCGTTGATCAAACTATCCTTGGAGGAGGGCTCGATGTAATTGTTCGGGCCGATAATCTGCTGCCGCAAGCGGCTGACATTGTAAGCGTAATAGATGCGGAAAGGCGCCTGCACAATGGGCAACTGCACGACAAATTCGACTCCGGCGGAACTGCGCAGATGGAAATTGGTGCGCGAACCCAGCGGCAACTGGCCCCCGAGACTGGCCCCCGGAAATGTGGTCTGGAGGTCCTGTAAACCAACGGGATTGAGCTGCAGGCCGTTGCGCTTGATGATCCCGGTCGTGCCTCCGTCCAGAAAGAAAGCCATGGTCACCGGGCCCACGATGGGAATGCGGTATTCGATGTTGCCCAGGCCCTGCAGGTCTCCTCCCGGAAAAGTCATCTGGTAAGTGAGCGCGGGGATGGACCGCGAGGTCATGATCGGATTTCCGTTGGCATCCAGGTGGTGAATATCCGGGAAGGAGAAACCGACGGAAGTCTTGATGGGGATGAAGGCCACCGGAGAGATGGTGCGGATATCGAAACCGCGCACGGTGTCTTCTCCGCCCATGTAGAAGCGCACGTTGGGAGGCAGTTCCAGGCCGCCGAAGCTCGTGGTGAAGGCCGTCTGCACACGATAGCCAAAGACGTTGCGGTGCTTGTGCACGGCGAAGAAATGCTTATGTTCGAAGACGTTGGTGATGGCGTTCACGTTGCCGCCCAGCACTCCGCCCTGCATGCTGAGCGAATAGGAAAAGCTCTTGCCCCCGGTCGGATTGATGGGATGGTTGACCGTGTTATAGGAGATGGTCGGAGTGAGATTGCTCGAAAGAATTCCATTCGTGGCGCTGGGGCCGGCCAGGCTGCGGAACTGCACCGTCTCGAAAAGAAGCTTGGAAGCGTCGCTGAAGGCCGTGATGTTGGTCTTGCTCAGCGAATAGGTCAGTCCGATGCGCGTAAAGGAGAAACGCCGGATGGGATAGCTGGCAAATACGGTGAACCCGGTGCTGTTCTGATTGTAGTTCTGGATCAGCTGCGGGTTGGCGCTGATCTGCTGGTTATACATCTGCGCCGCCTGCTGCGCCTGGTTAAAACTGTAACGGCTGCTGAAAATGGTGAAGCCGGTGGAGATGGGGCGGTCGAAAAGATAAGGTTCGGTGAAGCCGAACATGAAATTGCGCTGGCGGTCGCCGAATTCCGAGGAAAACGTCAGCGTCTCGCCCAAACCCAGAAAATTGTTGGTCTGGTAGGTGAGCCCCACGAAGCTGCCGGCCAGCCCGCTGAATCCGCCCTGCAGTCCGATGGACTGCTTGCCCTTTTCCTTTACCTTGAGGGTGATATCAACCGTGCCGTCCTTGGTGTTGCGCGCGATTTCCGCGTTTTCCGGCTTGATCTGCTCGAAGTAATCCAGCTGGTTCAGCCGCAAGATGCTCATTTCCCAGGCGCGCTGGTTGAAGAGCTGCCCTTCGTCCACCAGCACTTCGCGGCGGATGACCTTGTCGCGGGTGGTGGTGTTGCCGCTGAATTCGATGCGCCGCACATAAAACTGCTTCTCTTCGTTGAAGCGCAGCGTGAGGTTAATCCGTTTGTTGTCCTCGTCCACGTCCGAATCCGGCTCCGCCGTGAAATCGATGAAGCCGTAATTCCCGTACACCTTGCGGTACTCTTCGAGCGCCTTGCGGATCTTTCCCACGGCGAAAAGGTCGCCCGTCTTTAAGGGAAAGATGGACTTCAGCGGTTCCACCTTGAGCGACAGGGGCTTATCCGGATCGGCGGGAACGATATTCAGCTTCCCCATGACGTAGCGCGAACCCTCATCGATGGGAATGGTGATGTTCACGGCCTTGCCTTGCTTCCGGCTGACGAAGGGAAGCAGCGGCACGGGAATGCCCTCGCGCACGATTTCCACGTTTTCCAGGATGGGGTCCTTAACCGTCACCTTGAAATAGCCGCTGTCCTGATACATCCCGCGGACCCCGACCTCCAGATCCTCATTGAGCTTCTGGCGGTCAAACGTTTTCGAAAAGGCGTTGAGGTTGGCGAAGTACAGGGGGATGGCATAGGGGCGGGAATGGCGCATGGCGCGGATGAGCTTGCGGTCGCTGAAAGCGTGATTGCCGGTGAAGCGGATTCTCCCCACCTTCACCTTGGGGCCTTCGTCCACCTTGAACACCAGGATGACTGCATTGCTGGCGGTGATCTTTTCGTATTGCGGCTTGACCTTGGCAAACTGCCGGCCGTGCTCGGCCAGCAGGTCGCGCAGCACCACTTCGGCTTTCTTGATGCGCGTGGGATCGAACTGGCTTTCCACAGTGAGCCCGACCTTTTTTTCCTTGAAGCGGTCGAGAATGTCCGATTCGCTCACGGAATGAATCCCGTCGTAGCGGATGCGGCGAATCACCGGCCGCTCCTGCACGTCAAAAATAATAATCCGCGCATTGGGACGCTTGGGGCTGACTTCCACGCGCAGCTTCACGTCGTCAAAAAACTGCGTATTCCACAACGCCTGGAAATCCCTCTTAAGCGTCTCCTCGCTGTAGGCGTCCCCTTCGCGCGTGAAGATGCGCGCCTTGAGCGTATCCGTGCGCACCCGGCGGTTGCCCACAAAGTCCACGCGGTCAATCACCAGAGCCGCCTGCGCAGCCGGTTCTCCCGCGGCAGCGGGCCTCTGCTCCTGCGCCACGGGCTGCTCCAGCGCCTCGCCCAGATCCCTGCGCCCGGCCGGGGCGTGCAGCGCATGGGCCGCGGCCTTGGCGAAGCGGGAGTTGGGGTTGGGCCTGTGCTTCGAGGAGGATTCTGTCGAGGGGGAATACGGCGTGGAAGGATTCGGAGAGGAGGTCTGCGCCCAGGCGGCGGGAACAGCAAGCAGCCACAAAAGCAGCAGGGGAGCGCGCAGCGCCCCGGAAAACGAACAGTATTTTCTGCCAGCAGCCCGTGAGAGCATCACAGGCGCATCCCCAAACGCAATTTGCCTATCTCCTGCCGGTCCCGGTCTGGACCGGTCGTGCGTGTTCAGATTCTCTAGTGGATGACCGGGGTTGCCTCAACCAGAGGACGGAAGGCCAAGCCCTCTCCCGCCACGTACACCAGCAACGTAGCAGGCCGCTGAATACCTCCCTGAATCAGAGACTCAGAGAGCGGGTCTTCGACATACTTCTGCAGGGCCCGGCGGAGCGGACGCGCTCCATAGTTGCGGTCCGCACAAGTCTTCTCCAGAATCCACTGCCGCGCTTCCGGCGCCAGGCTGATCTGAACCTGCCGGTGGATGAGTGTATCATTCATCTGCCCAACCAGCAGATCAATGATGCGCAGCAAATCCTCGTCCGCGAGCGGATTGAAGAGGATCACCTCGTCCAGCCGGTTCAGAAACTCCGGATTGAACGCGCGCTTCACTTCGTTCATGACCAGATCGTCCAGGCTCTTCTGCCCGGCATCTTCCGCGCCGGACTGGAACCCGATCGAGGAGCGCTTCTGCAAATGCCGCGCCCCAAGGTTGGAAGTCATAATAATGATCGTATTGCGAAAGTCCACTGTATTTCCCAAACCGTCCGATAGCTGCCCGTCCTCGAACACCTGCAGCAGGATGTTAAAGACGTCCGGATGGGCCTTTTCAATTTCGTCCAGCAGGATCACCGAATAGGGCGAACGGCGCACCCGCTCGGTCATCTGCCCGCCTTCTTCGTAGCCCACATAGCCCGGAGGGGCGCCGATGAGCTTGGAAACCGAATGCTTTTCCATGAATTCGGACATGTCGAAGCGCACCAGCGATTTCTCCGTGCCGAATAGAAATTCGGCCAGGCGCCGGGCCACTTCCGTCTTGCCCACGCCCGTGGGGCCCAGGAACAGGAAGCAGCCCACCGGGCGCTGCGGCGACTTCAGCCCGGCGCGGCTGCGGCGAATGGCCCGGGCCAGCGCGGTAATGGCCTTGTCCTGGCTGATGACCCGCTTGTGCAGTTCGACTTCCATGCGCAGCAGCTTCTGCTGTTCGTCTTCCTTGATGGACGTGACCGCCACGCCGGTCCAGCGTGAGACCACTTCCTCGATGTCTTCCCGCGTGACGATTCCGGTCGAAGCGTCATCCAGCTTGAAGCGTTCGCGCAGCGCGCGCAGGTTTTCCTTCTCCTTGCGCTCTTCTTCCGAATAGAACCGCGCCTTTTCGAATTCGTGGTTGGCGATGGCCGCTTCCATGCGGTGCGTGATGAACTTCACCCGCTTCGGCACTTCGGCGACTTCGTCCGGCACAGACGCCTGGCGCAGCTTCACCCGCGCGCCGGCTTCATCGATCAGGTCGATGGCCTTGTCCGGAAGAAAACGGTCGGGAATATAGCGGTTGGAGAGATAGACGGCGTAGCGCAGAGCCTCGTCGGTATAGGTCACCGCGTGGAATTTTTCGTAGCGCTCGCGCACCCCGTTGAGCACCTGGATGGCCTCATCCTCATTGGGCGCGGGCACTTTGACGGCCTGGAAGCGGCGCTCCAGCGAACGGTCCTTTTCCACCGATTTGCGGTACTCCCCCGGCGTGGTGGCCCCGATGCACTGGATTTCCCCGCGCGAAAGCGCCGGCTTGAGAATATTCGCGGCGTCCAGGGAACCTTCCGCCGAACCGGCTCCCACCAGCGTGTGCAGCTCATCAATAAATACGATGGAGTTCTGGTTCTCCATCAGTTCCTTCATGATCGTCTTCAGCCGCTCCTCGAACTGCCCGCGGTACTTCGTGCCGGCCACGATCAGCGAAAGATCCAGTGCCAGAATCTTCTTGTCCGCCAGGAACGAAGGCACGTCGCTGTCGGCAATACGCTGCGCCAGTCCTTCCACGATGGCCGTTTTGCCCACGCCGGGCTCGCCAATCAATACGGGATTATTTTTGGTGCGCCGGCAGAGAATCTGGATGACCCGCTCCACTTCCTTTTCCCGTCCCACCAGGGGATCGAGAGTACCTTCCCCGGCCGCCTGCGTCAGATCGCGGCTGAACTCCGCCAGCAGGGAAGTCTCCTTGGGACGCGCCGCGGCGGTCTTCTCGCCGGAGGTGCGCGCCATCTCTTCGCGCAGGGCGGTGAGCCGCAGACCGCGCTCCATCAGAATTTCCGCGCCGAAACACTTCTCCTCGCGCAGAATGCCCAGCAGCAGATGCTCGGTGCCCACGTGCTTATGCCCCAGGCGTTCGGCCTCTTCCGCGGCCATGTTCAGGATGCGCTTGCATTCCGCGCTGAGCGGCACTTCGACTGATGTGGAAATCCCAAGCCGTTCCGTATGGAGCGCCTGCTGGAAGCGACCGAAAGGCTTCTGGCCCTGTAGCATGCAAGCCCCGCCCCTTATCGGCGCCTGGCTGGCTTCGTACCGGGCAAAGAATATGACGCGTCGCGCCTTCTCGGTATATCGTTCAAACACGATTAGCTCGCTTCTCCCTCGGGGGTCCCCATCGCCCAGGCCGCAGCCGGGCGAGTCCGCAGAACGCCATGTTCCAGCCCCAGAACCCGGTCGCAGCGCGCCGCAATCGCCAGATTATGCGTCGCCAGAAGCGACGTCAGGCGGTGCGTGCGGTGCAATCGTTCCAGAAGTTCGAACACGGCCCAAGCATTCTGCTCGTCCAGGTCTCCGGTGGGTTCATCCGCCAGCAGCACCGATGGTCCGGTGACGAGCGCCCGGGCTATCGCTACGCGCTGCTGTTCCCCGCCGGAAAGCTCACCTGCCCGATGGCTCGCGCGCTGCGCCAGCCCCACTTCCTCGAGCAGCCCCAGCGCCCGGTCGAGCGCCGAAGCAAACTTTTCGCCGCGCACCAACAGCGGCATGGCCACATTCTCCGCCGCCGTAAAATCGGGCAGCAATTGATGCCTCTGCCAGACAAAACCAATGGCGCGATTGCGCAACGCGGCCAGCGCCGCCTCATCATTTGTTTCGATCGCTTTCGCCCCAAAGTATACTGCACCGTTTGACGGCGTGTCTAGCGCGGCTAGCAGATGCAGCAGCGTGCTCTTCCCTGCTCCCGAGGGCGCCACGATCGCCACCATCTCCCCTTCGCGCAACGAAAGATTCACTCCGCTGAGAATTTGCAACGCTTGTACGCCGCGGCCGTAACTCTTGCGCAGGTCCCGCGCCTCCAGCACCACCCGCGCGCCTGCTCCCGCGCCGCGCAACTCAGAACCCGCCGAATTGGCATTCGCTCTTTCCATACTCTCCGCTTTTTCCGCCCGCTCGCCCTCGCCTTACTTCTCCCGGCCCGGTTTTCCTCTTCCTTATCTTAGATGCCTGCTCCCCCTCAACAGTGCCGAAGCGCAGTGCCACAAATTTTCCCCGAAAGATAATTTATTTCCTACATCCAGCCAATCCCCCAGTTCATACTCTGTTGACAGAAACTGTTTCAACTTGAACCACTTTTAATTGCTTTTAATTCAATTAGTTAGGCGAATAATCCGCATTCGGCACATTTCGTACCATTGATTTGGATGACCCGCCCAATCCATACCTGCATAACCTGCAACCACTGCACCATTCCGGAATCTTTCTTCGCTTTTCTCTCCCTTGCAAACTACTCATAACGCAAGATTTCCACCGGGAGCAGTTTCGAGGCCGCCCGCGCCGGTATCAGCGTCGCCGCCGTGGATATTCCCATCGCCGCCAGGGCGATTCCCAATCCGTCGGCCAAGACCGGGTGAAAGGGAACGTAGGCCACGGCATAGACTTGCGGGTCAATGGGGATCAAATGGTAAGCGCCCGCGGTCCAGGCAATGGCGTATCCCAGCAGTAGTCCGGCCAGCGTTCCGCTGGCGCCGATGGCGATTCCCTGCAGCAGAAAAATGCGGCGAATCTGCGCGGGGCGCGTGCCCATGGCCATGAGCACGGCGATGTCGCGGGCCTTGTCGGTGACGGTCATCGAGAGAACCACCAGAATGTTGAGGCCCGCCACAAAAGTAATCAATCCGATGAAAATAGACGTCACCAGTTTTTCCAGGTGCAGCGCGCGAAACAGCGCCTGGTTCTCATCCATCCAGGTGGTCGCGGCATAGCCTGCGCCCGCGGCGGAAGCCGCCTGCCGCGCTATGTCGGGAGCCAGGTCGGGGCTGGCCAGGCGCAGTTCAATCACGTTGACCGTGTCGCCCGAACCGGCCAGATTCTGCGCCGCGGGCAGCGTGAGGAAGCACCAATTTTCGTCGTAATCGAAAAAGCCCGATTCGAAAATTCCGGCCACCCGGAATCGCCGCGTGCGCGGCATCATCCCAAACGGCGTGAGTCGCCCCTGCGGGCTCAGCAGCGTTACATAATCGCCGGGCTTGACCTTCCATTCGTCGGCCAGCAGTTTTCCCATCAAAATCGCTTCGATCCCGTCGGAATCGGGCGCAAAATCAAGCTTCCCCGCTACAACACGTTGCAGGGCTTCATCGAAGCGCCGCTCCCGTGCCGGGTCTACTCCTTTAACCACCACGCCGCGCGCCTGCCCTCCGAAGGAAAGCAGCACAGTCTGGTAAACCGCGGGAGTGACCGAGCGAACGCCGGGGATGGCGGCCAATCGCTGCGCGAGGGACTCATAGTCCTGCATGCCCCCGGCGCCGGGGCGCGTAAGCGAGACGTGCGCGGTGACGCCCAGCAGGCGGTCTTGAATGGTTTCGCGGAAGCCGGTGTTCATGGCCAGCGCCACCACCAGCGTAGCCACGCCCGCGCCTACTCCCAGCACCGAAAACGCCGTCACCAGCCGCAGCACCGCCGGACGGTAAGGTGACCGCAGATACCGCCGCGCGACGAACCATTCGAAGCGCATGCGCCCCGCCCGTCAGGCTTTCTCGTCCGGCGAGGACGCCGGCGATTCCGGACGCAGCAGCGGAAACAGAATCACGTCGCGGATGGAATGCGAGTCGGTCAGCAGCATGGTCACCCGGTCGATCCCCACTCCCTCGCCGGCCGTCGGCGGAAGCCCATGGCAGAGCGCGCGAATATAATCCACATCCACTTGCTTGGGGGCTTCTTCCCCGCCCTGGGCGATCTGCTCCAGAAAACGGCGCTCCTGCTCGGCCGGATCATTGAGTTCGGAAAAGCCGTTGGCGATCTCCATGCCCGCGATAAAAATTTCAAAACGCTCCGTAAGCGCCGGATCCTCCGGTTTCTGCTTCGAGAGCGGCGAAATCTCCGTGGGAAAGTCATAAATAATGGTGGGCTGAATCAGATGCTCTTCGGCAAACGCCTCAAAGAGCAGCCCGGTCCATTCCCCGTCCGAGGGAGTGCCCTTCCGGAACGCGCGCTCCTTGCCGGCGCGCCCCGCCCATTCGTTATAACGCTGAGCAATCGCGCGCGGCCCCCCGGGAGCGGCCAGTTCGGCCGGCGCCGGCGCGGGGCCCGCCTCAGCGGGCCAGTATTTGCAGATGGCTTCGCGCATGGTCAGCCGGATCATTTTCGAAAAATCCAGCTGGTGCTCGCCGTAACTCACCGTCGTCGAGCCGGTGATTGTTCTTGCCAAAAGCGCGAAGAGCTGTTCGTTCAGGTCCATGAGGTCGAGATAGTTGCTGTAGGCCTCGTAGAATTCCAGCATGGTGAATTCGGGATTGTGCTGCGTCGAGATGCCCTCGTTGCGGAAGTTGCGGTTGATCTCATACACCCGGTCCAGCCCGCCCACCACCAGCCGTTTCAAGTACAGCTCCGGCGCGATGCGCAGATAGAGGTCCATGTCCAGCGTGTTGTGGTGCGTGATGAACGGCCGCGCCGCCGCGCCTCCCGCGAGGGGATGCATCATCGGCGTTTCCACTTCGACGTAGCCGCGCGCGTCGAAGAAGCGCCGCAGCTCCTGGGTGATGCGCGCCCGCGCCAGAAAAACCTGCCGCGATTTCTCGTTGGCCACCAGATCCAGATACCGCTGGCGGTAGCGGATCTCCACGTCGGAAAGTCCGTGCCACTTCTCCGGCAGCGGCAGAAGCGCTTTGCTCAAAAAGAAAAGCTCCTCGACCCAGATGGAGAGTTCGTTGGTCTTGGTGCGGAAGAGGTGTCCGGCAACGCCAATGTGGTCGCCCAGATCCAGCAGTTGAAACAGTTTGAACGCCCGTTCCCCCGCCACGTCCAGTTTCACGTAAATCTGTATGCGCTGGCCGCAACTCTGCAGGTGCGCAAAGCCCGCCTTGCCCATCAGCCGGTAGGAGACAATCCGCCCGGCCACGCGCACATTGCGCCGTGCCGCTTCCAGCTCCGCCGCCGGGGTTTCCTGGTAGGCGGCCACCAGCGCCCCCGGCCCATCCGTGCTGCGGAATTCGTGGGGATAGGCCGCAAAGCCCAGCGCGCGAATCTCTTCCAGCTTCTTCTGGCGCTGCTGAAACTGGTCAATCGGC
Source organism: Terriglobia bacterium (assembly GCA_020072805.1). GTDB lineage: Bacteria > Acidobacteriota > Terriglobia > Acidiferrales > UBA7541 > Acidiferrum. The sequence goes on along the minus strand of JAIQGC010000069.1, from coordinate 25,027 downwards.
TCGAATTCCAATGGTTTCGTCCCCTCCCAATCTGGAATTGCAGTATAGCGGCGGGCGCGGCAATTTCATAGGGCGCGAACCGGCCAGCGCAGAGAAGTGGGAAAGCTTGCCTGCACAACAAAATCGTTCCTGGAGGAGGGCAGGAACGGCACCAAACGCCTGTTTGGCTGAAATGCCGGGGGAAGTTAGGGCAATTACAATTTCATCATCTATCTATCGCACATACATGATAATAAAGAAGATGCATTCCGCCACCCCCAACTACGGCCTTGCTTAAGACTCTCCCTTTTCTGTTATACTGCGCCCATCTGTACCGGGACTCTCATATGAAATCAGGTACACACCCGCAATCTTCGCAATCCTCCTCCGTACAAGGTGATTGGCGCGCCTGGCTCCCCGAGTCCAAGGCCCGGGTGTTCCAGAATCTCGAGGGCAATATCCAGAATGCCTACGCCATGTTCAGCGTCATGCTGGATGAAGCCTTTCTCCTTCTGCGCAAGGGGCGGCTCGAGCAGGCCCGCCAGGCCGTGGCCGTCAGCGGAGCCCTTAGCTGCATGCTGGCCCATCCCCTGGTGGCCATGCTGCGGGCACTCGATGCCCATGCCCGCCATTACGGGACGCTCCCGCACACCGATCCGCTAAATCCCGATAATTTCCGCGGAGAGCGCTGCCAGCAGTCGGCGCGCATAAGCGAATTGCTCTCTCTGGTGCTGCTAACCCAGCGCTCGCAATTCCTGCACAAGATTCGCACCCTGATCGAAATGACCGAGGCTGCCGAGCAGGACTACGCCCTCTCCGCCAGCAGGTTATCCGAGAGAACGGCCCTGTCCCCGGCGGACACCTGGTGGACCCTGGAAGAACTTCATTACGACTTGAACAGCTGCTTCCGCGAATCCGTGGTGGTCCTCAAATCGTTTTTGCGCGTTCTCCCGGAGGAAGAGCTGGCCAGCTTCGAGCGGCAGGCATTCAAACTCCCGGCGCTGGCGGCGCCCCCAAGAAACAACGGCGGCAAAATCCCGCATAGACCTTCCGCTCCAATCGCGCGAAAATAGGGCATTCCCCTCCTTGCGAGCGGGGAACACGGAGCTTTGTGCCCCTGGCCCGGGAAGAGAGCGGGCATCCGCGCAAGATGCGGGCCTTGCCTGCCAGGAAACAAGCCCTCACTTCGGGACAACTCCGGAGGGTGTGCGGCGCATCGGACGACATGGATGCGCCGGGATAGGACCATTGGCCCGAAACCGACCAGCCGAGACCAAGCCGCTGACAGAAGCGGACGCCATACGCCTGGCACAAAAGGGCGATGCCGCCGCTTTTGAGCATCTCTACGGCCTGCATAGCCGCAGGGTCTATGCGCTTTGTCTGCGCATGGTCGCCAATCCGGCCGACGCGGAGGATCTGGCCCAGGAGGCGTTTCTCCAGCTCTTCCGGAAGATCGGCACGTTTCGCGGCGAATCGGCGTTTTCTACCTGGCTGCATCGGATGACCGTCAACGTGGTTTTGATGCGGCTGAGAAAGAAAACTCTTCCCGCGGTTTCCCTGGAAGAGACGCTGGACCCGGACGACGAGAACAGCGGCCCGAAACGGGACGTGGGAGCGCCGGATCTGCGCTTGAGCGGCGCGGTGGACCGCGTAAACATCGAGCGTTCCATCGAGCAACTTCCGCCGGGGTACCGAACGGTGTTCGTGCTGCATGACATTCAGGGCTACGAGCACAACGAAATTGCGGGGATCATGGGATGTTCGGTGGGCAATTCCAAGTCGCAGTTGCACAAGGCCCGCACCCGTCTTCGCGAGCATTTGCAGGAAGAGTTGAGGAGCCAGGCACGGCAGGCCCGTCAGGAGCATCAGGACCATCCGGCGGCAAAAGCGGTAACGGAAAGAAGTGAATAGAGTTTAAGAAGCGGAAGGGCCACCCAGCGCCCGCCCGCGGAGCAGCAAGATGAAGTGCACTGAATTGGAACGGTTCATCGAGCAGCAGGGGCTAGACCTGCTCGGAGATGCCCAGCGGGACCATCTGGCGGTATGCGCAGCCTGCAAGGATCTCGTCGCGGATTTCGCAGCCATGACCGAAGCGGCTCGGGAACTGCCGGCGGAGGTGGAGCCTCCCCAGCGGTTGTGGATCGCCCTGCGCGCCCAGCTCGAAGCCGAGAAAATTATCCGCACCGTGCCGACGGACGCCAAACCGGCCTGGACCGGCTCCCTGGCGGCCTTCTTCCGCCTCCATGCCCTGCAATTGGGATTCGCCGTTGCCGTCCTGGCAGCCGCGGCCATCGTCGGCTGGCCCCCGGAGAAACAGCCCGCCGCGAATACCGCCGCCTATGCGGAAACCGCCGCCGTGCTGGCCCGCGAAGTGGCCCATGTCGAGACCGTGGCCCATACGGCCACCTCGCCGGTGAATCAGTCGCTGCGCGCCAATCTCCAGGTCGTCGACAATTTCATCGCCGACTGTGAGCGCCGGGTTCAACAGGAGCCCCAGGACGAAGTGGCGCACGAATACCTGAGCGGTGCCTACCAACAGAAAGCCGAAATTCTCGCCGCAATGATGGATACACAAGTGGGGGAAAACTAACATGCGCACCCAAACGAAACTCTCGATGTCCATTCCCATGGCCTGGCTTTCTCTCTGCCTTCTCTCCGGCAGCCCCGCTCTCCCCGCGGGACAATCCGGCGAGCAGACCCCCGGCCAGTCCCTGCGCATGGAGCGGCACTTCACGGTTACCCGCCGACCCGTCGTCACCATTCAGAACGCCGCCAATGGCCGCGTAGAAGTGAAATCCTGGAAGAACGCCGAAGTGGTCATCAAGGCCAACCGCGTCTCCGACCGCGTGGCCGTCGAAATGGAGCAGGCCGACAGCCGCATCGCCCTCACCACCACCCTCGCCGAAAAGCCCTCCCGCCCCGGAGACAGCGAAACCAGCTTTGAAATCACCGTCCCCGAAGAGACCGATCTCGAAATCCACACCACCAACATGGGCACCATCTACATCGAACAGGTCTATGGCGATATGACTCTGGAATCCAGGGCCGGTGATGTGCACCTCAAGGAAGTCTCCGGCTACATCATCGTCAAGACCATGGGCGGTTCGCTCCTCTGCATGCAGTGCGCCGGCAAGGTGAATTTCACCTCGGTCAGCGGCAGCGCCCAGTTCTTGCAGCCCCAGCTCAGCAGCCTCAGCGCCTCCTCCACTTCCGGAAATCTCCTCTACGACGGCGATTTTCTGCGCACCGGCATCTATACCCTCAAGAGCGGCATGGGCCTGGTGGAAGTCCGTTTTTCCGGCAGCGACTCCTTCGACCTGCGCGCCATCACTACCAGCGGCACCGTGGACAATCAGGCCGCCGATTTCCTCAAGCCCGATTCCCACGGCCTGAAACATCTTTCCACCCGGTTCGCCCATAGCCTCACTGGCAGCGTCAACGCCGGCCTGGCCCAGGTCAATCTCTCCACGTTCAGTGGTACAATCCGCATTCGTAAGCGCGATTAGACTCTTCGCGCAGCGAGACGGAATGCCGATCAAAACACCGCATGGCCCCGCCATTCATGCGCCCATCCTCTGCCTGGCCGGTTTCATGGGCTCGGGAAAATCCACCGTGGGCACGGCGCTCTCCCGCCAGCTCGCCTGGCGCTTTACCGATCTCGACGAGCGCATCGAAGAAGCCGCCGGCCTCACCATCCCGCAAATTTTCGAAAAATTCGGCGAACCCGCCTTCCGCCAGCTCGAACACGAGCAATTGAAGCTGGTCATCGGCCGCGTGGCCGAACGCAATGAGCCCACCGTCCTGGCTCTCGGCGGCGGCACCTATGCCCAGCCCGCCAATGTCGAACTCCTCCGCGCCGCGGACATTCCCGTCATCTGGCTGGATTGCCCTCTGGAAACCCTTCTGAATCGCTGCCTGACCATGACCGGCCGCCCTCTTTTTCGCGATGAATCCAGCTTTCGCGCTCTTTACCAGCAGCGCTTGCCGTCCTACCAGCAGGCCGCCTATCGCGTGGATAGTTCCGGCGAAACATCCGCCGTGGTGGCCGGAATTCTGGACCTGGGAATCGTCACCCCCGGCGATCCTGAAAATCTGATCGTCGGCCGCCGGCCATCCTAGAAATTTGCGCCAAGGGAGAGTTCCACCAATGACCAATCGCCCGCTTCACCCTCTTTCGAAAATTGCCGCTGCCGTCGGCCTCTGCCTGGCTGCGCTCTTCCTCCTCGCCGCCGGCATGCACGGCGCCCAGAAGACCAAAAGCGCCCCCGCCGCCGGCTCCCTGTTCGCCGCAGACAAGGGCAAACTCAAGATTCTGGTCGACGGGAAGGCCGTGGGCAGCGAAGAATTCGAAATCGCCCCGGCGGGCGAATCCTGGATTGCCCGCGGAAAAGCCGACATCCTGGGGCAGGACGGCGCGCGCGTCCGCGTCCTCTCCACCTTGCGCCTCCGCCCCGACGGCATTCCCCAGGCCTACGAATGGTCCATGGAGGGCGGAAAAAAGACCGGCGCGCACATCGTATTTGAAAGCGGCGTCGCTAAAATCACCCTGGAGATGGAGGGCTCGGAGCCTTTCCAGCAGGAGATGAATTTCGAAACTCCCAAAATCGTGGTCCTGGACAACAACCTCTTCCATCAGTACGGCATTCTCGCCCGCCTCTATAACTGGCCCGCGGGCGGCGTGCAGACTTTCCCCGTGCTCATTCCCCAGGACGTCACTCCCGGTTCGCTCAAGGTGGAAAGCATCGGCCCGCGCACCCTGAACGGACAGTCCTTTGCCGGCTTGCGTATCGCCACCGCCGACCTCGAGGTTTTCGTCTACGTGGACGGCAACCACCGCCTCATGCAGGTGGAAGTTCCCTCCGCCAAGGCTTCCATCGTTCGCGAATAACTCCACCGCCGGAAATCCTTTCCCCGGCCATCCCCAAGAATAAGTTTGTCATTCCGACCGGAGGGGCGGCCGTTCTTGCCGCCCCGAAGTGGAGGAACCTCTCTTCGATCTTCTGTTTTCATAACAAAAAAAGCGGTGCGAGCGCCCGTGGAAGGCACTCGCACCGCCGAAAACCCATTTTCCCCTACTTGCGAAAAACTTCTAACGCCCGAACGGCCGCTGAAATACCGGCGCAGTTGGACGGCGCAAGTATCCCCCCTGCGCCGAATCCTGCATCCGTGCCGCGATTGCATTGGTGACGGGTCTAAGTCCGTTCCCGTGCGCCTCGTTTTGCCCGGCGGACGCCAGCCGCGCCGGGTTCCCGATAGGGCGCAAATTAATCGGCCCCGTGGAAACATGGTCGCTGATCGCCTGCAGGCGCTTGAGGATCGATTGCCACTGTTCCCAGTCCAGTTGCCGCAGGAACGGCCGCAGCCCCTGGATGAAGGGATCCTCCAGCAGCGCCTCCCCGTCCGATTCCGGCACGAAGAAGCGGTTCAGTCCCACTCCCAGCGCTTCCGAAATCTTCTCCAGCGTGCCGAGCGAGGGCGTCATTTGCCCGCTCTCGATCCGCGAGAGATACGAGCGGGAAACCTTCGAACGAGACTGCAACTGGCTCTGCGTCATCCCGCGCGATTCGCGCAACTGCCGGATACGCTGGCCAATGTTCTCGACCGTCTCCTGGTTCGCCCACTTTTCCGAAGTTTCCTCGGCGTTCGTTTCCTCCACCGGTGGCGGTGTGGGAATCATGAACTCGAGGCGTTGGGGCAGAGCCCGCACGCAGCGCCGGCAATTCCCGGTGCGCGTGCGGTACTGCACAAGGCCGCAGGTCTTACAGCGTATGACTTCGCGATCCAGTTCGAGTGTGTTTATCGTTTCGTTTTGTGCCGACACCAGTGCTCCTCGCTGACTTTTCCGGCGTGCGGATAGGGGGACGTCGGGACGGACTTGTGGTCCGGGGGAAGACTGAAACTGGCGCAAGCGAACTATCGCGCGAACCCCCATGAAGTGTCAAGACTTTTTTCAGATTTTTTTTACGCCGCATTTTCTTCCGCCATTTTTTTACGCCGCCTCTTCGCTGTACTCCCGTACAGCCCTTCGCTTCCCCTCCCCGTTTTTCCACCAGCCCTTGGGGCTGCCAAAGTTCTCACCACAATCCTTCCTCCCGAACTTCTTCAATCCCCGATCCCGCTTTCCGCGTCCCCTTGCCGTCACTGCCCTATTCAGGTTGCTGAAAAATTCCATTTCTGTCATTCCGAGGAGCCGCAGGCGACGAGGAATCTGCTTTTCTCTTGGTTTTTCACCAACCAGCAGACCCCTTTGCCTTGCCGGAGATGACAGCGCGAGACCTCTTTCAGCAACCTGCTTTACTTCCTCACAGCCCTGCAATCGCCATGCGTCCTGCTGTTTGCACCAGTCACCAGTCACGTCATCCGTCACCTTCCACTTTTCCGCCGCCAACTTCCCATTTCAGCTAGACTATCTTCCGGAGAAACTTCCCCAATGCTCACACGAGAAGAAGCCTGGACTCTGCTGTGCGAGTACACCCAATCGGAAAGCCTGCGCAAGCACGCCCTCGCCGTCGAAGCCTGCGTCCGCGCCTACGCCCGCAAAAACGGCGCCGATGAAGAACTTTGGGGCGTGACCGCCCTCCTGCACGACTTCGACTACGAAAAATGGCCCAACGACGCCCACTCCCCCGGCCAGGAGCACCCCGCCGAAGGAGTCAAAATCCTCCGCGCCCGCGGCTGCCCCGAGGAAATGGCCCAAGCCATCCTCTCCCACGCCGATTACACCGGTGTGACAAGACAATCTCTCCTCGATCACACCCTCTTCGCCTGCGACGAACTCGCCGGCTTCCTCACCGCCTGCTCCTACGTCCGCCCCTCCAAAAGCATCCTCGACCTCGAAACCTCCTCCGTCAAAAAACGCATGAAGGACAAAGCCTTCGCCCGCAACGTCAGCCGCGACGACATCCAGAAGGGCGCCGCCGAACTCGCCATCCCCCTCGACGACCACATCTCCTTCTGCATCGCCGCCATGCGCGAACACGCCGACGCCCTCGGCTTGCGCGGCTCAATCGTCTGAGGGTCCGGCCCCGGAGGTAATCATTAGGAAGCGCGGTAGTGGGCTATCGCTGTGTTGCCCCCCCCCCCCCGCATCCAGGACAAGCTATCTCCGCGGAAAACGGAAGCCCGCAAAAAGTAGAGGAGTTGCTAAAATTTTAGGTCTGTCCGATAGGTTACCGTAGTGGTATAACCATACTGTATAATTTCCCCCTGAGATTTCCGGAGGTGCTATGTCCAAAGTCACGATTGCATTCGCGTCGTTTGCGTTAGGCGTGCTGACTTCGTTCTTTTTGTTTTCGGGGAGCCAAGCATTTATTCTGGCACAAGCACCCCCGTCGCAAGCACCACCAACACAAGCACCACTCATAATCGGAGGTAGTGGTGTCCCAACAGTTCCACCCATATCTTCCCACTTCACAGATTTCGGCTTAGCGATTCCTGGCGGCGCTTTTGGCGTCGATGGGAGCGAATGCGTTCGCTGTGTATTCAACGGTGCAGTACTGAGATACGGCGGAGGCAATTTCCAATTTACGGATTTCAAGTTCTCTGGTCCAGTTCGTTTTGAGCTAACTGGCGCAGCGCGGAATACAGTTATCTTTATGCAGCTTGTCCAAGCTCTGGCGGCGAGCCAAGCGCCGCCCAAATCAACCATGCCGAAAGCTCCAATAATTAAAACAGCGATGGTAAAGCAGACTGTTACCGGCAGTTTCGGAAGCCTAGAATAAGATTTCATCAACAACACTCCTTTAGCCAGCTACCCAAAGCGCACGCGATTTCGCAGTTTCTCCGATTCACGCTAGAATTGAATAGGCATGCTCAACCAGATCAAAGGCTTTGACACCACCGGCGCCCGCCACCCCCGCCGCAATACCTATGGCGTGAAGGTCGGCCACATCCAGGTGGGCGGCGGCGCGCCCATCGTCGTCCAGTCCATGACCAACACGGACACAGTCGACGTCGAAACCACATTCAAGCAAACGATGGAATTGGCCGAAGCCGGCTCGGAAATCGTGCGCTGGACCGTCAACGTCCCGGAAGCCGCCGAAGCCGTCCCCATCATCAAAAAGCGCCTGCTCGACGCCGGCTGCACCGCGCCCATCATCGGCGACTTCCATTACAACGGCCACGTCCTGCTCACCAAATACCCCGAATGCGCCAAGGCTCTCGACAAATACCGCATCAATCCCGGCAACGTCGGCGCCGGTCAGCGCCGCGACGAGCAGTTCGCCACCATCTGCAAAGTCGCCCGCGACAACAACAAGTCCGTGCGCATCGGCGTCAACGGCGGCTCGCTCAATCAGGAGTTGGTCATGCGCAAGATGCAGGAAAACACGGACAAGAACCTCGGCAAGGAATCCGAAGAGATCATCAACGATTGCATGGTGCTCTCCGCGCTCGAATCCACCGAACTGGCTCTCGAATGCGGCCTGCGTCACGACCAGATCATCATCTCCTGCAAGACCTCGCGCCCCCGCGACCTCATCACCGTTTATCGCGATCTTTCCGCCAAGACCGAGCAGCCCCTGCACCTTGGCCTCACCGAAGCGGGCATGGGCACCAAAGGACTCGTCTGGTCCGCCGCATCGCTCGGCGTGCTCCTGCACGAAGGCATCGGCGACACGATTCGCATTTCGCTCACGCCGCGCCCCGGCGGCGACCGCCGCGAAGAAGTCTATGCCGCCTGCGAACTCCTGCAATCGCTGGGTCTGCGCTCCTTCTCGCCCAGCGTGACCGCCTGCCCCGGCTGCGGCCGCACCACCAGCACCACGTTTCAGGAACTCGCCGAGCGCATTCAGGGTTACATCCGCGACAGCATGCCCCTCTGGAAAACGCAGTACGACGGCGTCGAGACCATGACCCTCGCGGTGATGGGCTGCATCGTCAACGGCCCCGGCGAATCCAAAGCCGCCAACATCGGCATCAGCCTCCCCGGCACCGGCGAAGCCCCGCGCTGCCCCGTCTATATTGATGGCCAGAAAGACGTCACCCTCGAAGGCACTTACGACGAACTGGCCGCCGCGTTCCAATCCCTGGTGGACAACTACATCGCCACCAAGTACCCTCGCAAAACCGCCTAGCCCCCTGGGAGTACCCAACAAAGCAAATCGAAGAAGCCGTATCCTTGTTCCCCCGGCGGGCCCTTGCTACGCTGGCCCTCATCAAAGCAAGGCAGCAAGCCGGAGATGCCTGACGACACATGAAAACTCGGCATGCCCACCGGCTATCCCCACACGAGATGAGGTGCACCGCAATGAGAGAAAGGTATTTTGCTTCTCGAATGGTTCATGCGAGAGCAGGAAGTATGGCCGGGCTGGTTGCCGCCATGATTCTTGCGGCCATATTCGCAAGCCCGGCGTCGGCGCAGAACAGAGAGCCTGGCGCGCAACCCCGGGAAAGAAAGCAACTCAGCAAAGGAGTTCTCGCCGGAAATCTGATCCGGGTCGCGCCGGAAAAGATGGTGATCCGCCCCAACCTGTTTCAGACGCAGAGCCGGGCGGCCATTGCATTCAAGGCTTTCGAAATGAAGGACCCCAAGACGGACAAGCCCATCGCGCCCACGGCCATCATCACCCTGCCCAACGGCAAGAAGCCCACGGCGCAGCAATACTACAGCGAGCTGAACAACTACGAAAAATGGCTCAGCGAGCATGGCCATTCGCTGCACACCACTCCGCGCGGCGCAAAGACCAAGCTGCATGAAATTCCGCTCGACCACGGATTGATTCAGCGGCAGATTCAACTGGCGCCCCGGCCCTCCGCGCTGGCGCGCCGGCCGAACCTGCTGGCACTGAATAGCTACCGGAATTTGTCCACGCCGCAGGCCGTTCAGTTGAAACCCGAAGCCACGACGCTGAACCACGCGCCCATCGCCAACCGGGCCATAATCGAGCCGGCGGTGAAGCCGGCCGGCTCCGTCCCGGCCCCCAACGCGGCCGTAAAACCGCCGAACCCCAATATGCCTGCGGTCGCGGCCCGCGAAGTAACGCTCGAGGACGTCAACCAGAAGCTCGCGGCGGCCAATGTCCGCGGAATCATGCGCGACGGAATGGTGATTGATACGCAAACAATCGACAGGATCGCGGCGACCGTTTCCCTGAAGCTGCCCACTCCAACGAGGCCGGGGGTGGCGACGGCGCCGGTATTGATGGGCCAGTGCAAGTCCATCAACGATTCCCAGAACTGGAATTGGGAAGTGGGGGATCCGAGCACATTTGAAGCCTATGTGAACGGCAGCATCAGCCTGACCGGAAAGGCCTGCGCACCGGCCTTTGTGAACAACTTCCAAAATAACGCGAGCACCTTCAAGGTGACGGCGGAAGGGAAAGCCGGCGGTACGGTCTTCGGCATCGGCGGCGAACTGCTGCGGATCACCGGGGAAATTGGCGGCGACGGTCCCAAGAATACCGTCTCGGCCGGACTGGGCATCTACGCTCTGGGCCTGGATATCTTCAGCCTGAACAAGACGGCCACCGCGCAGTGGGGCATTGACGACCACATCTCCAAGGACGTGGATTTCAGCGTCAGCATCCCCATACCCGTCGGCCCGTTCAATATTGACGCCACCATCGGAACGAAAGGCAGCGTGGGCTTCCAGTACTCGATCGCTCTCTTTCCCACCAACGTATCCATCTCCGGAGGGCCGTTTGTTCATTCCAGCGTGTACGCGCAGGCTTCCTTGAGCGTGGTGGTGGCCGAAGCCGGGGTGGGAGTGAATCTCACGCTGATCAACTGGGACATGACCCTGCACGGCACGGCCGGACTGGGCTGGAACCATAATTTCTTCATCCAGGAAGAACTGTATGCGGACAGCAACCTGAACATGCTGGGCGGGAATATGTATGTTTTCGCCAAAGTCTACTACCCATGCCTCGACCCCTGGCCGGACATCTGCAACAGCGAATGGGACGCCAATCTCTGGTCCTGGGACGGGTTGCAGTACAACAGCGTGCTCTTTGACGTCAAGAACACGACCCAGTTGCCCTGGTAGCGCGTCAGCGGGCAAATACGCAATCGACACAACCGGCTTCCGCCTCCTATGATGGGAGGCGGAAGCCGGAAGTTTTTGAGGAGAATTCGCGCCCGCGCAAGCAGGAATCGGGAAAGGCCGTCGTTCAACGCAGCGCGACTGCTCCGCGCGGTGCTTGCTGCAGCCGCCTTTCTTGCCAGCGTATCGCTGGGAGCGGCCGGCCAATCCGCGCCGCCGGTTCCAGTCTACCGCTTCGTACCGGGGGCGAGCGTCACGTACCGGATCGCCTACGTATCGCGGGCCAATGCGGATTTGCGGGTGCTGTTCCAGGGACAGCAATCCGCCCCTCCCTCCTCGAACCTGGCCTACGCACTGAACGCCAGCCTCCAGGGATTGCTGCGCGCGACGACTCTACGCGTAGCGGGAGGCCAGGTGGAACTTTTCATCGTGTTTCAAGACCCGGCGGTGCAATTGATCGTCAACGGCCAATTGCAGGAGGCGCAGGCCGGCGAGGTCATGCGCGAGCTAAAACGGGGCTTCCTGGTGGAGCTGACGCCGCAAGGCCGGCCTGCGGCGCTGCGCATGCAGGAGGGAGCGAGCAAATTTTCGCAGGATTTCACTTTGACCCTCCTCGCCGTGCTGCAAGTGGTCCTTCCGGATGCGCATGCGTCCAACCGACAGTCCTGGACGATCCGCGAAGAGGACCGCAACGGGTTCTATCTGGCGCACTACCGCATCATCCAGAAGGAAGCGGGAAGCGAAACAGGCGGCGGGATCGAACTGCACAAGAGCAAGCTGCGCTATCTGCCGGAAAAGGAAAAAGCCGCCGAACCGGAGATGCCGGGAAGAGAGAATGCCAAGAAGGTGTTGACGCCGAAGATGAACTTCTCCGTCCATTTCGATGCGGTCAACGGCGAGGTGGCTTCGCTGCAAGGGACGGAATCGCAGGAGACCGAGATTCAGGGCAAGAAAGTTGCTCATGCGGAAACCCTGCTGAGCCTGCGGCGCGAAGCGCGCCAGAGCATGCTGGCGGAGGAACTCGATATTCTTTTCCAGCTTGCGGATAGGATCAGGAAAACCTCGCCGGCGCTGGCACTCTATAGCCCCAGGTCGCGCGCCGAAATCGAAGCCAACATCCAGAGCACGGAACTGGGCGAAGCCACGCTGAAGGATCTTTTGGCGCAGCTTGCCGCGCTGCCCTCCGAGTCCCAGGAAAGCGAGAAGCAGGAGGCGGACGAACTGCCCCTCTATCTGAAATTCAAGGCGCTGATATATCTGCATCCGGAAGATTGCGCGGAATTGGGCAAGGCGCTGGGCGAAGCGCCCGTCACCAGCGCGACCTATCGCGTGCTCTCCGCCGCATTGGGCGCGGTGGGGAATCCGGAAGCGCAGAGCGCGCTGATACACGCCATACGGTCGCGAACGTCGGACGACAAGGCCCTGCCGGAGCTGATCGCCACGCTGGGAACCGTGCCGCATCCCACGGAAGAGGCGGAAAAGGCCATGCGCGAGGTGGCGGCTACGGCGAAGAATCCCAATGCATCCGGGGGAGCGCTGCTGGCGATGGGCAGCATGGCCCGGAACCTGGCGCAGAAGGAGCCCAAACGCTCGGAAGAACTGGTGAACTCCCTGCTGCAACTGGGGAGCGAGCCGGGGGCTTCGGATGAAAAAATCCAGCATGTCTTGCAGGCGCTGGGCAATACGGCTTCCCCCAGCGCGCTTCCCTTCCTGAAGCAGTGCCTGGCCAGCGCCACGCCCGGCGTGCGCGCGGCGGCGCTCGACGGCATGCGCGCGCTCAAGTTGCCGGAGGTGGACCCGCTGCTGCTGACTGCGCTGGCCACAGATGCCGAGCCGGTGGTGCGCCGGGAAGCAGCGTTTGCTCTGGGATTCCGGCAGCCCAGCCGGGCGTCGGTGGATGCGCAAACCAAGGCTTTTGCGGCGGAAAGCGACGACAAGGTGCGCGCGGGGATTCTCTCCAACCTGGCGAAGATGCACGCGCAGTTTCCCGAAGTGCGCGAAGTGATCGCGACGGCGGCGGAAAAAGACGAATCGGAATACGTGCGCAAGACCGCCACGGGGCTGCTGCTGAAGCTCTCGCCAGCCTCTCCTTCCAAACCGGAAACCAAGCCCTAGCGCGGCATTTCTCACGAGGAAGGGCAGGTCTGCGCGGCCGGGGGGAAAAGGCCCGCCCTCTAAAGAGGGCGGCTACAGAAGTCGGGGGAGTTTTCTTGGCGAGAGAAAAAACCACAGTGTGACGCTTGCGGCTGGACGGGCAATCGGGTTGCTGGTGCAGCGGGCGGAGTAAGCTCCGCCCCTACTGCGGGAGTCTTGTGAGAAATCCGGGCCAGCGCGGCAAGCCTGGCACTACGGAGCGCCGCGCCGGGCCTGTGCTAGAATCTCCTTCTGTTTTGTGCGGCATGTGACAGGGAGCAGGAATGAAGATCAGCCGGGAAGAAGTGCTGCGGGTGGCCGAACTGGCCTATCTGGAGCTGAGCGAAGCGGAGATCGAGACCTACCGGGCGCAGATGGACGACATCCTCGAATACGTGGGCAAGCTGAATGAGCTGGATACGACGACAGTCGAGCCCATGACCCAGGTGCTCTCGAGCGACCAGGCGGCGGACGCCACGGTGCGCGAGGATACCGTGGTGGTGAGCGACGTGGCCGCGACAGTGCTGAAGTACGCCCCCGACCCGGAGGCTCCTTACTTCCGCGTGCCCAGGGTGATCGAAAAATAGGCAGAGGATTTGCCGCAGAGGCACAGAGGCACGGAGATAGAAGAAAGAAGGAAACGGATACTCAGGTGGCGACGAACTGGACAATTAACGGCGTACGCGAGGCCCTCACGGCGAAGAAGATTTCGGCGCGGGAGCTGACCGCGGAATTTTATAAGCGGATCGAAGCGCGCAATCCGGAGTTGAACGCGTATCTGGCGCTCTCACCGGAGCGCGCGCAGGCTCAGGCGGAGCGCGTGGACGCGCTGGTGGCCGCCGGAAAACCGCTGCCGCCGCTGGCGGGCGTGCCCGTGGCCGTCAAGGACGTCATCAGCACGCGGGGAACGAAGACCACCTGCGGGTCGAAGATTCTGGAGCCCTACGTTCCGGCCTACGACGCCACGGCGATCGAGCGGCTGGAAGCGGCCGGGGCGGTCATCCTGGGCAAGACCAATTGCGACGAGTTTGCCATGGGCAGCTCGAACGAAAACTCGGCCTACGGGCCGGTGAAGAATCCGGTGGCGCTGGACCGCGTGCCAGGAGGGTCGAGCGGCGGCTCGGCGGCGGTGGTGGCCGCGGGGCTGGCGGTGGCGTCGCTGGGGACGGATACGGGCGGGTCGATACGCCAACCGGGGGCGTTTTGCGGGATACCGGCGATGATGGGCAGCTACGGACGGGTTTCGCGCTACGGGCTGATTGCCTTTGCCTCCTCGCTCGACCGCATCGGCCCCTTCGCCACAAGCGTGGGCGACGTGGCGCGCGTGCTGCAGGCCATTGCCGGGCGCGACCCGCGCGATTCCACTTCGACCACCGATGCCGTGCCGGATTATTTGGCGGAGATGGACAAACCCGTGAAGGGGCTGCGCCTGGGCATTCCCAAGGAGTATTTCGCGCCGGGAATGGACGAGGGAGTGCGCAAGAAGATCGAGGCGGGGATCGAGATCTACCGAAAGCTGGGTTGCGAACTGGTGGAGCTGCGCATGCCGCACACCGACTACGCCATCGCCACCTACTACATCATCGCCACGGCGGAAGCCAGCTCGAACCTGGCGCGCTTCGACGGCGTGCGCTACGGCCTGCGCGTCGACGGAGACTCCCTGGTGGGGATGTACCGCAAGACGCGCGGCGCGGGCTTCGGCGCGGAAGTGAAACGGCGGATTGTGCTGGGAACCTACGTGCTCTCGGCGGGCTATTACGACGCCTACTACCTCAAGGGGCAGAAGGTGCGCGCGCTGATCGCGCGGGATTTCCGCGAGGCGTTTACCAAGGTGGACGCGATTCTGACGCCGACTTCCCCTGTGCCACCCTTCAAATTGGGGGAACGCACGGCCGACCCGCTCCAGATGTATCTTGCTGATATATATACAGTTACGGGATCCCTGGCGGGAGTTCCGGGGATTTCCGTGCCGTGCGGGAAAATCGACGGCAAGCTTCCCGTGGGGCTGCAACTTTTTGGGCCGGCTTTTGGCGAAGCACGCGTGCTGCAATTGGCGCAGGCCTTCGAGCAAAACGGCGGCGCGACGGTCTAGATCCCGCCAGGAGAATTCCCTCCTCCATGCCTTCTCTCAATTCCATTCGCGAGCACCTGAGAATTACCCGCGAAAAATTGCTGCGGGCGGCGGACGCCGTCAGCGGTGAACAGTGGAAAGCCAGTCCGGCGCCGGGAAGCTGGTCGGCTGCGGAAGTCTTCGCCCATCTGACCATGGTCGAGCGGGTCATACTGGGAGGAGCGGATCGCATTATCCAGGAGCCGCCGCAGGCGGTCTCCTTGCTGGCGCGACTGCATCGGCCGCTCTGGCTGGTGACGATGCGAGTACGGCGCGTGGAAAGCCCGATTCCGCTGGACCCGGCGCAGGTGTCGGAAAAGGAAGCAGCGCTGACGCAATTGCAGGCAATCCGCGAGCGTACTCTGGTATTCCTGGAGGAGACCAGCGGGCGGGACTACAGCGGGTATCGCTGGAAACATCCGTTTTTGGGCAGCCTGAATTTTTACGAGTGGTTTCGATTGGTGGGCAATCACGAAGTGCGGCACGCCAAGCAGATTCAGGAAACAGTAGAAAAATTTCAAAAACTGAAACATTTTGCATAGTTGGAACACTCCTTTCTCAGAAAATTCAAATCAAAGTGTTTTGCTTATTTGCCGATAACACTTGCGGGATGTGGGTGTTAGGCCGGAAGTACTATGCGATCCGTTTTGCTCAGTGGAACGGTATGACTATTGCAGGGAAAAGGATGCAACGTTTACGCTCGATGCTGTATCGAACCGAGCGAGAGGCCAGGAAGCGGCGCAGAGACTGAGAGGCTGAACGTGGTCACGGTGAAATCAAGCCAGAAGATCTTCACGGATGCGGAAGTGGTCGGACTGACGGGCATCTGCCTGGACCACCTGCACAATTTCGCGCGCAGCCGCCACCTGGGATTCCTCGACCGAGCCGCGGAAGCGGCGGGCAAGCAGGCCGATCAGTGGCTGTTCACGTTGAGCGACCTGATGGTGCTGGTGACGCTCTTCCCCAAGTGCACGCACTGAGGCGGAATTTTCAACGCAGGAATTGAGGCGGGCTTCGGGATTTCCCGGAGCCCGTTTTTCATGAAGCCGAGATTTTTCCCCTGAGCGACGCAGCTTGCGCTATCGCTTTCGGAACCAACCTCTTCGCATGCTCTTATCTTATTGTAAATAAACATCTTACATTAGCTACCGGACTCCGATTGCCGCTTCGGGGGAGCAGCGCTATGCTGGCGGCAGGCATCTTAAAACGGAGAAGCGTCTTTGCGATTGAATGAAATGGCCGTCAACACACGAATTCGGCGCATCCTCCTGGGCGGGCTGCTCCTGGGCCTGAGTGGTTCCGGGCAGGCAGCCCCGCGGGCGGCGCAGGAACCTGCCGCGGCTGCGCCCTCCGGCGAAAAAGACAAGTCGCAGCCGGCCATTGTTCCTGAAGCCCCTCTTCGGGGCACGAAACTCAGCCTGAAAGACGGATGTGTTCATCTGGTGCGCAGCTACGAAAGAAAAGGCGACCGCGTGCGCTACTACAGTCTGGAGCGCCATGCCTGGGAGGAATTGCCCGCGGAACTGGT
The DNA here is from genome assembly GCA_020072805.1 of Terriglobia bacterium. Classification (GTDB taxonomy): domain Bacteria; phylum Acidobacteriota; class Terriglobia; order Acidiferrales; family UBA7541; genus Acidiferrum. Next base: position 8,296 of record JAIQGC010000069.1, on the reverse strand, counting down.
GGACTGGGAGGCCACGGCCCGGACCGAAGAAGAGAGAAACAAGGAGGACAAGTCGCTGTTGCAGAAGGTCCACCGGGAGGAAGAGGCCAGCCAGGTGGAGATCGCCCTGGACATTGACGCGAGCCTGCAGGTGGCCCCGGGCGTCTTTCTGCCTCCCGGAGAGGGAATGTTCGCGGTGGCGGGCAAGGCGGTGACTGCGCTGGAGCAGGTGGGAACGCAGGTGCGCACGGACAAGGGTCAGCTTTTGAAGCAGGTGCTGGTGCCGATTCCGATCGTTCCCAGCAAGCATAATCTGGAAATACCGGGAGTGCGGGCCAAGCAGCGCTTTGCGCATGGCCAGCTGGAGTTCTACCTGCGGGAGGCGCCACCGGATTCGGAGAAGCCTTCGGGGGTGCGCAAGAGCAGCCGGCCGGGGGAATCGGGACCGGAAGTGGAGCTGATCCAGGCGAGCGTCAAGGGCGACAAGCGGCGGGTGGAGTCGCTGCGCAGCTTCTTCGGCCAGGAGATGGAAGCCACGCGCACGACCATCTCGCTGCAACGCTGGCAGATCGCGCCGAACGTCTTTCGCTTTACGCTGAGCCAGAATCTCGCGCCCGGCGAGTACGTGCTGGCGGAGATCCTGCCGGAGGGGATGAACCTCTACGTGTGGGATTTCGGGGTGGACTGAAAGCAGAGGAGAACTATTTACCCTGGCCGGACTGCTCCGCGGCGATGAAGGCTTCGGCGAGAATCGAGAGCACCTGGGAGATGCGAAAGGGTTTTTGCAGGTGAAATTCACGCTCGGCGGCCGAGCCGACGGGCGGGGGAGAGATCAGATCCCCGGTCATGAAGACCACGAAGGGTTTGCGGGCCTGGAGTTCGCAAATCTGCCGGGCGAATTTCCTGCCGTTGGCTTTCCCGCCGTCCAGATTGAGATCGCAAAGTAGAACTTCATAGACGTTCTTGCGGGCCAGGGCCAGAGCCTCCTCGCCGGTGGCGGTGCAGTCCACGCGAAGGCCCTGAGCCGTCAATCCCTCCTGTAACAGCATGCGAATGCTTTCCTCATCATCGAGAACCAGGAGGGAGCGGTCCTTGAGAATATTGGCCATCTGGCGCAGGCCCGCGGAGCTGATGACGGCAGTATCGAGGGGCGAAGGGGTCGCCTGAGATTCGGGCAGCGCGGGCAGTAAAACGGTGAAGACCGTGCCGCCTTTCGGGTGGGCAGCGGCTTCAATCCTGCCGTGGTGCTCGCGAATGATGGCCTGGGAGATGCTCAGGCCCAGGCCCGTGCCGCCGCCGGGCCGCTTGGTGGTGTAAAAAGGATCGAAAATCTTGGGGAGTACATCGGGCTTAATGCCCGGCCCGTCATCGCGGATGCGGATGGTCACGTTGTCCCCAACGCTGCGGAGATCGATTTCGATGCGGCCGGAATCGCGGACCTCGCGGATGGCCTGTTCGGCGTTGGTCACCAGGTTGAGGAGGATCTGGATCAGCTGATTGGCATCTCCCAGAACCAGGGGCAGGCCCGGAGTGGGCGTGAATTGCAGGGAGATGTTGTTGCGGCGTAGAGAGTGCTCCTGAAGCTGCACGGCGCGCTCGACCAGGGCGCTGACGTCCAGGGGCTTTTTCTGGGGAGCGGCGGGGCGGGAGAAATCGAGAAGATTCTGCACGATGCGGGCGGCGCGGCGGGCCTGGCGGTAGGAAAGTTCGAGCTGGCGCTTGGCGTTTTCTGATGTTTCGGGCTGGTCGCGGAGGAGCTCGGTGATGCCGAGGATAGCGGTGAGCGGATTGTTGAGTTCGTGGGCGACGCCGGCGAGCATCTGGCCCATGGCGGCGAGCCGTTCGGACTGCACCAGTTGGTCCTCGAGGCGCTTGAGCTGGGTGATGTCGCGGGCGGAGATGACGACGCCTTCGATATTTCCGGACTCATCCACAAGCGGGCTGACATGGCAGCGCATGAGGCGCCATTCACCGGACTTATGGCGGACACGTAATTCGAAGGAGCCAAACTTCTGCCTGCCGGCCATAATTTCCTGGAGCAGGCTGGTTTGTTTGTGGCGATCCTCTTCATGGGTGTAATTTCCCATGCCGACCCGCTCAACTTCCTCCGGGTCGTATCCGAGGACTTCGTGAATACGCGGACTGACGAAGGTGTATTGGCCGCTGGTGTTGAGAACCAGGATGAGGTCGGGAAAACTTTCCATGAGGCGGCGGGCGAATTCCTGTTCCTTGTGCAGCTTGCGCTCGATTGCGCGGCGTTCGGAAATATCCATCACCGCGCCCTGATAGCGGACGACGGCGCCGGAAGCGTCGCGGACGGCGGTGACCGTATTGAGGCAGGTCAGCGGAGTGCCGTCGCGGCGGCGCAAGGTGATTTCCCGGCCGCGCAACGCCCGATTCTCTCCCGCTTCGCGCTGGAGTTCCTTCTGTTCCGAGGGGTCGGCGAAGAGTTCAGAGAAGGGGCGAGCCAGGAGAGCTTCCCGGGACTCATAGCCGAGCATGGAAACAAGAGCGGGATTGGCGTCGAGCAGGAGATCCCCGGGAGTGGAGATGTAGATGCCTTCCTGCAGGGTAGTGAACAGCTCGGTGAAGCGAGCTTCGTTTTCGCGGAGCGAGGTAATGTCCCGCGCGAGAATGGTGATGCCCTGCACCTTGTCGCCGCGAATCATGGCATGGGCGACGCAGTCGTAGAATTTCCTCTCCGGTTTGCCTTTTACGCGGACCATGACGGCGCCCGACCAGTGGCGCCGGGCCAGAAATTGCGGCAGAACCTGGGCATTCATCCGCACGCCTTCCGCCTCGGCGGCGTCCAGCAAATCCAGAAAGGGCTTGCCAATGACTTGCTGGAAGGGCTTGCCAATCAGTTCGATAAAACTGCGGTTGGCGGCGCGAATCTGGCCCTCCGGGGTAAGGGCGATGAGTATTTCGTCGAAGGAGTCGATCAATTCGCGGTAGCTCTGCTGGGAGCGGGTGATGATTTCGTAGAGATAATCGAGTTGTTTGCCGCTGGGGCGCAGGGAGTCGCGGGTCTGCAGTTCGCGCAAAAGACGGCGCAGGCTGGTGATCTCCTCCGTTTTTTTCCAAAGATAGAGGCCCAGAACAACCACCAGCAGGACCACGAGAAGCGGAATGGCCCTGGCCGGAAAGGTGGCAAAGAGGCTGGTCTGCCAGGCAGACCAGGTCAAACCGAGGGCCAGAGCCAGCAGAAGGAAAAAAGCCGAGCGCCAGAGCAAGTGCTGGCGGCGGTCAAATTGTTCAAATATTTTGAAGACGCCGCCGCGGGAAGCGCCGTGAGGGCGGGAATCAGGGGGCGGCAGTGTATCGTGGAGGGACATGCGATTTTCGCTTGCCGATAACCACCTTTCCGAAAAGAACAAAGGCGCATAGAAGGGCTTATTTTCCAGTTTAACGAGGCGGCGCGGCTAGAACAAAGGAATCAGCGCGAAAGGTGTCCGAAGGATACCCCGTGCCGAAGGACAGGAAATTCGCCCGCGGAAAGAAAGAGCGGCATTCCCCGTCCCTCATCGGACGTGAAATGCCGCTCGATAACATCCGGAGCCAACTGGAACGCGGTTAGCTTTCGGCCACCAGATCGGCGTCGGAATCGTCGTCCTTGCGGAGGAAGTCCAGAGCCGCGGCCTCTTCGGCGGTCAGTTCGGCGGCTTCGGGAATCTCCTCGGAAGGCGGCGGCGCCGGGATTTCCGTGAGCAGGCGGACGTTGCGATAGTGTTCCAGGCCGGTTCCGGCGGGAATCAGGCGGCCCATGATGACGTTTTCCTTGAGGCCGCGGAGATAATCCACCTTGCCGGCGACGGCCGCTTCGGTCAGAACGCGGGTAGTCTCCTGGAAGCTGGCAGCGGAGATGAAGGAGTCGGTGGAAAGCGACGCCTTGGTGATGCCCAGAAGCAGGGGACGGCCGGTGGCCGGGCGCCCGCCTTCGGCGATGACGCGATCGTTTTCCTCGCGGAAGCGGAACTTGTCGATCTGCTCCTCGAGAAGGAAGGTGGTGTCGCCGACGTCTTCGACCTTGACCCAGCGCATCATCTGGCGGGCGATGGTCTCGATGTGCTTGTCGTTAATGTTGACGCCCTGCAGGCGGTAGACTTCCTGAATGGCGTTGACCAGATAGGCTTGGGTGTATTTTTCGCCCAGCACGGCCAGCAGGTCGTGGAGATTGAGCGGGCCGTCAATGAGAGCCTCGCCGGCACGGACGTGCTCGCCTTCCTGCACGTTGATGTGCACGCCGCGGGGAATGAGATATTCCTTGGTGGTCTTGCCGTCTTCGCTCTCGACGTGAATCTTGCGCATGCCCTTGCTGATTTCACCGTAGCGCACCACGCCATCGATTTCGCCGATGACCGCGGGGTCGCGGGGCTTGCGGGTTTCGAAGAGTTCCACAACGCGCGGAAGACCGCCGGTGATGTCCTTGGTCTTGGTGGTTTCCCGGGGGATCTTGGCCAGCACGTCTCCGGCCTGCACCTCGTCGCCGTCCTGAACCATCAAGTGGGCGCGGGAAGGCATGAGGTACTTCTTGCGGGTCTTGCCCGAGGAATCGCGGACCAGAATGGCCGGCTGGTGCTTTTCATCGCCGGGAGGAAGCGTAACAACCAACTGGGACAACCCGGTGACTTCGTCCACCTGCTCTTCGATGGTAAGGCCGGGGCGCAGATCGTCGAACTTCACGCTGCCGGCGGTTTCCGTCAGGATGGAGAAAGTGTACGGGTCCCATTCTGCGAGGGTCTGGCCGTGGGTAACGGAATCGCCGTCGGCAACGCGCAGGCGGGCGCCGTAAACCACGTGGTAGCGCTCCTTTTCGCGGCCCTTTTCGTCCACCACGGCAATCAAGCCGGAGCGGTTCATGGCGATGAGTCCTCCGCCACGGCCGGTGACGTACTTGAGGTCCACGAACTTGACCGCGCCGTTGTTGCGGGCTTCCAGGGTGGAACGCTCGCTGACGCGCGTGGCGGTTCCGCCGATGTGGAAGGTGCGCATGGTGAGCTGGGTGCCGGGTTCGCCGATGGACTGCGCGGCGATGACGCCGACGGCTTCGCCAAGTTCCACCATGCGTCCGCTGGCCAGGTTGCGGCCATAGCACAGGGCGCAAACCCCGCGGCGGGATTCGCAGGTGAGCACGGAACGGATGCGCACGCGCTCGATACCGGCGGCCTGCACGGAGTTGGCCAGCTCTTCGGTGATTTCCTGATTGACGTCCACGATGATGGAGCCTTCGAAATCGCGGATCTTTTCGAGGGAAACGCGGCCCACGATGCGGTCGCGCAGCGGCTCGACTTCCACGCCGGCTTCCACGATGGGTTCGACGTAGATGCCTTCGCTGGTGCCGCAATCCAGTTCGTTGATGATCACGTCCTGGGCCACGTCCACCAGGCGGCGAGTGAGGTAACCGGAATCGGCGGTCTTGAGCGCCGTATCGGCCAGGCCCTTGCGCGCGCCGTGCGTGGAGATGAAGTACTGCAGCACGGTCAGGCCTTCGCGGAAGTTGGAAGTGATGGGAGTTTCCATGACTTCGCCGGAGGGCTTGGCCATGAGGCCGCGCATGCCGGAAAGCTGGCGGATCTGCTGTTTGGAACCGCGGGCGCCAGAGTCGGCCATGACATAGACGGGGTTGAGGACGCCTTCCTTGTCGTGGGCCTCGAGCGTTTTGAACATCTCGTCGGCTACGCGTTCGGTGACGTCGCCCCAGATGGCGATGATTTTGTTGTAGCGCTCGCCGTTGGTGATGGCGCCGTCGAGGTACTGCTGCTGCACCTTGACGACTTCCTTTTCGGCGTTATCCACCAGCTTGGCCTTGTCCCCGGGGATAACCATGTCATCGATGCCGATGGAAATGCCGGAGCGGGTGGCGTACTGGAAGCCCAGCTCCTTCAGACGGTCGAGGAGCACGACGGTGCCTTCGAGGCCGAAACGGAGATAAGCGTAATAGACCAGCTGCTGCACGCCCTTTTTCTTGATCAACCCGTTGACGAAGGGCATGTGGGCCGGCAGGTGCATGTTCAGGATGACCCGGCCGACGGTGGTCTGAATGAACTGGCGCTCGAGCTTCACCGGCTCGACGTGCGTGACATCCTGGTTGTCGTAGGCGGTGGTCAGGTCCAGCAATTCGCCGGTGTAGCGCAGGCGGATGGAGCTGAGCAGTTCGACTTCGCCGGCTTCCAGCGCGAGAACCACATCCTCGGGAGTGCCGAAGACGCGGCCTTCGCCCTTGCTGCCGGGCCTGTTCTTGGTCAGATAGTAGATGCCCAGAACCATGTCCTGCGAGGGAACGGCCAGAGGCAGGCCGTGCGCCGGGGACAGGATGTTGCGCGAGCTGAGCATGAGCACGGAGGCTTCCACCTGAGATTCGGGCGAAAGCGGGACGTGCACGGCCATCTGGTCGCCGTCAAAGTCGGCGTTAAACGCGGTGCAGACCAGAGGGTGAATGCGGATGGCTTTGCCTTCCACGAGCACCGGCTCAAACGCCTGGATGCCCAGACGGTGCAGGGTGGGAGCGCGGTTGAGCATCACGGGATGCTCGCGGATGACGTCCTCGAGGATGTCCCAAACGACGGGGTCCTGCTGCTCGACCATCTCCTTGGCCTGCTTGATGGTGGTGCAGTGGCCGTGGGCTTCGAGCTTGTGGTAGATGAACGGCTTGAAGAGCTCGAGGGCCATCTTTTTGGGGAGGCCGCACTGGTTGAGCTTCAGTTCCGGGCCCACCACGATGACCGAGCGGCCGGAATAGTCCACGCGCTTGCCCAGGAGGTTCTGGCGGAAACGGCCCTGCTTGCCCTTGAGCGTATCGGAAAGGGACTTGAGCGGCCGGTTGTTGGTGCCGCGGAGAACGCGGCCGCGGCGGCCGTTATCGAACAGGGCGTCGACGGCTTCCTGCAGCATGCGCTTTTCGTTGCGCACGATGACGTCCGGGGCGTGCAGCTCCATGAGCTTCTTGAGCCGGTTGTTGCGGTTGATGACCCGGCGGTAGAGATCGTTGAGGTCGGAGGTAGCGAAGCGGCCGCCGTCGAGAGGCACGAGCGGGCGCAATTCCGGCGGAAGCACGGGGATGACGTCCAGAATCATCCACTCGGGCTTGTTGCCGCTCTTGCGGAAGGCTTCGAGAACCTTCAGCCGCTTGGCGAACTTGATCCGCTTCTGCAGCGACGGATCGGTCTTCATTTTTTCGCGGAGCTCGTCGGAGAGCTTATCCACTTCGACGCGGCGCAGGAGTTCCTTGATGGCTTCGGCGCCCATGATGGCGCGGAACTGGCCGGGGAATTCCTTCTGGAGCTCGCGGTATTTGTCCTCGAGCAGAACTTCGCGCTCGCGCAAGGGAGCCGTCTCGCCGGGATCAACGACGACAAAGGCCTCGAAATAGAGGATGCGCTCGAGATCGCGCATGGAGATGTCCAGCAGGTAGCCGATGCGGCTGGGCAGGCCCTTGAAGAACCACACGTGGGAGCACGGAGCGGCCAGTTCGATGTGGCCCAGGCGCTCGCGGCGCACCTTGCTGAGGGTCACTTCCACGCCGCACTTGTCGCAGATGACTCCGCGGTGCTTCATGCGCTTGTACTTGCCGCACAGGCATTCCCAGTCCGTCACGGGACCGAAAATTTTGGCGCAAAACAAGCCGTCGCGCTCGGGTTTGAAGGTGCGGTAGTTGATGGTCTCCGGCTTGGTGACTTCGCCGTGGGACCAGGAACGGATTTTTTCCGGACTGGCCAGGCTGATGCGAATCGAATCGAAATCCGCGATCAGGCTGGCGCGATCATAAGGGCTGCTGCGATACAAGGTGTTTCCTCCCTCCCGGAGCCTTGCGGCCGCGGGCTGCGTTCCGGCGCCCCTTGCGGGGCTTTTCCGGAACGGCTGAGAACCCGACTGCGAAACATCACTTCCCGCTGTTCAGTTCACGGCGGAGTTCCCGGGGGAAACCGGAAGCTCCGCGCAAATCGTCAGTCCGCGGCTTTTTCCACCGCGGGCTTCTGGCGCTTCATCAGCTCGACATCCAGGCACAGGGACTGCAACTCGCGCACCAGGACGTTGAACGATTCGGGAACGCCCGGCTCGATGCCCGGTTCGCCCTTGACGATGGCCTCGTAGATCTTGGCGCGGCCATAGACGTCGTCGGACTTGGCCGTGAGCAGTTCCTGGAGGATGTGCGCGGCGCCGTAAGCTTCGAGCGCCCACACTTCCATTTCTCCGAAGCGCTGCCCGCCGAACTGGGCCTTGCCGCCCAGCGGCTGCTGGGTGATGAGCGAATAGGGCCCGATGGAACGCGCGTGAATCTTGTCGTCCACCAAGTGCGAGAGCTTGAGCATGTAGATGT
>JAIQGC010000122.1 GCA_020072805.1 Terriglobia bacterium | reverse complement strand
CTCCGCACAACTCCTTCAACAAACTTTCCTCTTTCTCCTCTTTCTTCTCCTCTTTCTTTTTCCACATAATTCAGTCTCCTCCCTTGTTGTTCTTACCTGCCTAATCATATGCTGATTGGACTCTTAATTCTTTGGGAAAAATCGTCTTAATTGAACCTCTCACAAATGGGGTTTCACATTGGAACCTCCTACCTTGCGCCATATGGCAAAGGAGAGAAAGCCGGACTGTAAGGTTTGATCAGCGACAATTAGAATTCCCGTCTGACGACAATTAGAATTCCCGGTTCGCATGGGCTGAATGTTAGGCTATCCAAGCTCTTGGACAAGGAGGTTGGATGGTCACTGACAGAGAAGTGAGGAGGCTTATGGAGCTATTAGGGAAGGGAATGAGTTTGGCGTCAGCGGCGGCGAAGGCGGGCATGGACGAGAAGACGGCGCGCAAGTACCGATCTCTCGGCAAGTTGCCCCACGAGGTTGGAGTAGAGCATTTTTGGCGGACACGGGAAGATGCATTTAATGATTTTTGGGTTGAGGTAGAAGAGAAACTGGGAATCAATCCGGGCCTTGAAGCCAAGACGCTTTTTGAAGATTTGCAGCGGCGGTACCCGGGTCGATTTGGTGATGGGCAACTGAGGACTCTGCAGCGTCGGGTAAAGATATGGCGGGCCCTGCAGGGGCCTCCCCGGGAGGTTTTCTTCCCCCAGGTTCACAGACCTGGGGAGTTGTGCCAATCGGATTTTACCTCCATGAACACTTTAGGAGTCACCATTCAGAGGCAACCCTTCGATCATCTGATCTATCATTTTGTGCTTACCTATTCAAACTGGGAGACGGGGACGATCTGTTTTTCAGAGAGTTTTGAATCCTTGAGCGAGGGATTGCAGAATGCGCTCTGGGAGTTGGGGGGTGTGCCCGAGTTGCACCGCACGGATCGACTTTCCGCTGCGGTACGGAAGCCGGATCAGCCGGAGGAGTTCACTCAACGCTACCGGGCGTTGCTGGATCACTATGGTTTGCAGGGCCACAGAACTCAGGCCGGGAGTCCCAACGAGAACGGGGATGTAGAGCAGCGCCACCATCGATTGAAGAGGGCGTTGGGGCAATCTTTCATGCTCCGGGGGAGTTGTGATTTTTCAAGTCGTCAAGAATACGCGGGTTTTTTGCGCAAGCTATTCGTCCAGCTCAATGCGGGGCGTGGGGATCGATTTAGAGAGGAAGGAAGGGTGCTTCGGCGTTTGCCTCCCGGGCGCCTGGATAGCTGTAAGAGGCCTCGGGTCAGGGTGGGGCCGAGCAGCACCATCCGGGTCAACCACAACGTGTATTCGGTGGACAGCCGCCTGATCGGAGAGAAGATCGAGGTGCGGGTTTATGCCGAGCGTCTGGAGGTATGGTATGCCCAGCAGTGCCTAGAGACGATGCCGCGTTTGCGCGGGGAAGGCAAGCATCGCATCCAGTACCGGCACATCATTGACTGGCTGGTGCGCAAGCCTGGGGCTTTTGACAACTATCGTTACCGGGAAGAGTTGTTTCCCACCCATCGATTCCGCATGGCCTATGACTGGCTGAAGAGGCGGCATATTTCTCGGGGGACCAAGGAGTATCTGAGAATATTACATCTGGCTGCCAGGGAGAACGAGGCTGCGGTAGATGATGCTCTGCGAAGGCTCATCGACAAGGAGCTCCCCATCAGTATCGAGGCCGTAGAAAGGGTCGTAGGAGGCTCTGAAGGGCGGACCCCTTTGGCTGCCCAAGTTCTCATCCCCGAGGTTGATTTGGCCGCTTACGATAGGCTTCTAAGCAGCAGCAAGGAGGGGATGCCATGTTATCAAGCGAACTGAAACCCTCCTTGGCCCGGTGTCTGAAAGAGTTGCATCTGCCTACGGTGCGAGCCTGTTATGGTCAAGAGGCGGATCGGGCACGTCAAGAATCCTTAACCTACGAACACTACCTTGCCGAGGTGATGGAACGGGAGCGTGAGGTGCGCCGGCAGAATCGGACCCAGAGACTGTTGGGCGAATCCAAATTGCCTTTGGAGAAGAGCCTGGAGACTTTTGAAACGAGCCGGCTGTCTTCCATGGTGACCGCGCAGCTCAGCGCACTGCTGGAAGGGTCCTTTGTGGAGCGCTCAGAGAATGTCCTGGCTTTTGGGAATCCAGGAAGTGGAAAAACCCACCTGCTCTGCGCCCTTGCCCAGGAACTGATCCACCGACAAGGCCGCCGATTGTTCTTCACCCCCTGCAGCCTTTTGGTGCAGCAGTTGCTCGTTGCGAAGCGAGACCTGAAGCTGCCCCGGCTACTGAAGGGCCTTTCCAAGTATGAGGTGATTATTATCGACGATATCGGCTATGTTGAACAAAACAGAGAGGAGATGGAGGTTCTCTTTATCCTCTTGGCTGAACGCTACGAACGGGGGAGTCTGATGATCACCAGTAATCTGCCTTTTTCCAAATGGGAGCGTATTTTCAAGGACCCCATGACCACAGCGGCGGCCATTGACCGTCTTGTCCACCACAGCATCATTCTGGAATTGAATCTTCCGAGCTACCGGCTGGAGCATTCAACGGCGAAGCAGGAAGCTCGGACAGAGGTCTGAATCCCAAAAGACGTGTAAGGGGGCGAAAGAAAATGGAAATGTCAGTTTATAATCCGCAAAAGGGACGCTTGGAAACGATCGATGCGGTGTTGACCGATGAAAACACGACGTGGTTCGACCATTGTACGCAAAGTCATGACGTTTACATGATAACGGATTTTGAAGGAGATCTCCTGATCCGTGAGCTCGGGTACGCTTATCCGGTGAGGATTTATGGCCTGTGCCGAGCGGATATCGGGTTTGACCAGAGAAAAGCACAGGACCTCAAAAATCTATACGCATAGAACAGGGCGAAAAGCGGGGGGAGATACCGCGGCCGGCGGGTGAAACTCCGGTCGCCCTACGGGCTCCCTCCGTTTCACCTGCTTCACATAAGGAGCTGGCTTTGGAGGCAAGGGGGAACCGGGAATTATAATTGTCGCTGAGGGGAAAAAATAATTGACGCCAGACATTGAACGGCCACGAAACAATCCCATGATATGGGGATGCCGAAATTTTCAAAATTTTCCTCAAAAAAATCTACCCTCTTTTTTTTCGGCATTATAAGAGCCATCCTTTAAGAAATAATATCACTTCC
>JAIQGC010000002.1 GCA_020072805.1 Terriglobia bacterium | reverse complement strand
GCGGCGAAGCGCACGGCGCGGAGCATGCGCAATTTGTCTTCGGCGAAGCGGCGCGCGGGTTCACCGATGGCGCGCAGGATGTGCGCCCGCAAATCGGCGCGCCCGCCCACGTAGTCGAAAATCTCGCCGCTCTCCGGGTGCATGAGCAATCCGTTGATGGTGAAATCGCGGCGCTGCACGTCTTCTTCGGCGGATTGCGCGTAGGCCACGCAGTCCGGATGGCGGCCGTCGGAATAGCCGATGTCGGAGCGGAACGTGGCCACTTCCACTTGGGCGCCGTCTTGCTGCACCAGCACGACGCCGAACTGCGCGCCGACGGCCAGGCTGCCGGGAAACAGGGCCAGGACTTCGCTGGGCGCGGCGTCGGTGGCGACATCATAGTCCGCCGGTTCGCGGCCGAGCAGCAGGTCGCGCACGCAGCCCCCGACGAGCAGGGCCTGGCGGCCGCCGCGGCGCAGCGTTGTGCAGACAGAATGAGCGAGTTCGCGCGAGTTCACGCCCCGATTATGCGCCCGCCCGTGCGCCGGAGAAAAGGAATTCCCCGGAGGCGGCGCGCAATGGGCAGCGCCTATTTAGAGCGGAAGACCAGGCAGGTGATGTCATCGGACTGGCGCGTGCCGGCGGTAAACTCATCCAACTGGCGCAGGAGGAAGCCCAGCATGGATTCCGCCGAACCTTGGGGGAGAGAGCGGACGGCGGCCATCCAGCGTTCGCTGCCGAACTCGACTCCCGCCGCGTTGAAGGCTTCGACGGCGCCGTCGGTATAGAGGACGGTCACATCGCCGGAGTCCAGCGCGACGCGCGCGGATTCGTATTGGGCCTCGGGAAGAATGCCCAGGGGCAATCCTCCGGTGGAAAGCGATTCGAGGCGTCCATCGGCGCGGCGCAGCAGGGGCGGGTTGTGCCCGGCGTTGACGTATTCGATGGTGCGGTCCGCGGGATCGTACTGGCAAAGGACCGCGGTGGTGAAGCGCATGCCGCCCAGACTGTGGGCGCAGGCGTAGCTGTTGAGCTGCGCGACAATTTCGAGCAGTGGCGCGCCGGTGCTGGCGATGGTGCGCAGGCTGGCCTGGAAGGTGGCCATGAGCAGAGCAGCGGGGACGCTTTTGCCGGCCACGTCGGCGATGACCACGAGCAGCTTGCCGCCCGCGGCGGCCGGATAGAAGGCGTCGTAATAATCGCCGGCGACGGTGTTTTGCGGGCGCCCGGCGAAGGCGATCTCCGCTCCGGGAACCTCGGGCGGAGCGGCGGGGAGGAGCCAGTTCTGGATTTCGCGGGCGATTTCGAGGTCGCGCTTCATGGTGACCTTATCGCCCAGTTCGAGGGCGAGAAGCACGAAGAGCGCAGCAAAGCCCAGCAGACGGAAATCAATGCGCATGCCGGAAGAATCGCCGTAACGGAAGTCCATGCCCGAAAGGATCAGCATCACCATGGCCGCGAGCAGCAGGACGCGGCGCGCGGCGGAGAGCTTCATGAGCATGGCCTGGAAAAGGGCCCAGGCGATGCGGAACGGCCGCTTCCAGCGCGAGGCGTTGCGCAGTTCGTCCCAGTCGAGCTCGCGGGAGTAAAAATCGTAGCTGGAGCGGGCGTCGGCGGAGAATTGGGACCACAATTCGTCTACCTGGCGGCCTTCGCTGACGCGCTGCCAGAACGCACCGGCGCGGCGGCCGAGGCCGGGGCGGCTGGGAGCGGGCTGGGGAGCGGAACTCATGGGAAAAACATACGCCTGAAATTACGATTTGTCGCGGGGGAGGGAGCCGCCGAAGCGCACGGAACCGAAGCCGAAGCGGTCGCGGAGGCGGTCAGCGGCGCGAGCCAGTTTTTCCGCTTTTTCACGGCGCTCGCCGTCGAGCAGTTCCATCTGCGCGGGTCCGTGGTCGAAGCCGGTGAGGGCCACGCCGATGAGGCGGACTTTGCGGCGGCGGTCCCAGTTCGCGCGGAAGAGTTCGCGGAAGACGCCGCCGATTTCGGGGTCGAACTGCGCGGGTGTTGGCAGTGTGCGCGAGCGGGTGTGCGTCTCGAAGCCGCTGTAGCGGATGGTCAGCGTGAGTGTGTGGGCGGAGAGGCCGGCTTCGCGCAGGCGCTTGGCGGCCTTCTGCGCGAGATGCGAGAGCATGGTTTCGATGGCCGGCGCGTCGTCCAGATCCTCGGGGAAAGTGTGATTCTGGGAGATGGATTTGGGTTCGGCGTCGATCACGAATTCCCAGGCGTCGCCGCCGCGCGCCTTGCGGTGCAGCGCCGTGCCCCACTGGCCGAAAACTTTTTCGAGTTTCTCCTGCGGCGTGGCCGCCAGCTGCGCCACCGTCTGAATACCCAGAGCGTGCAGGGCCCGCTCGGTGACTTCGCCGATCCCGGGAATTTTTCGCACGGCGAGCGGAGCCAGGAACTGCTCCTCGCTTCCTGCGGGAATCCATAGCAGGCCGCGGGGCTTGGCCTGCTCGGAGGAGACTTTGGCCACGAGGCGCGTGGCGGCTAGCCCGCCGGAGCAGGGCAGGCTGGTGGAGCGGGTGATTTCCGAAAGCAGTTTATGCGCGGCGGCGAGCGGCGGGCCGTGGAGGCGCTCGGTGCCGGCGAGATCCAGATAGGCTTCGTCGATGGAAACCATTTCCACGACGGGAGAATATTTCGCGAGGATGGCGGCGACGCGGTCGCTCCAGTGCTCGTATTTGCCGCGGCTGCCGTCGAGAAAAACGGCGTGGGGGCAGAGCCGCGCCGCGGTGCGCAGCGGCATGGCCGAATGGATGCCGAACTTGCGCGCTTCGTAGCTGGCCGCGGAGACCACGCCGCGCGCGTCCGGGCGCCCGCCGACGACCACGGGCTTGCCGCGCAGGTCGGGCCGGTCGAGCAGTTCGACGGAAACGAAGAAGGCGTCCATGTCCACGTGCAGGATGGCGGCTTCGGCGGGATGTTCCGCAGGGAGCGGATCGGAATACTTGGCGCGGAGGCGGGCGAGTTCCTTCACTGGCTGTTCCTATCGGAAGAGTACAGCGGATAGGGGGACGTGGCTAGTGACGAATGACGACCGGGGAACACTTCAGCCGGATAACGGAGTTAGGCCGCAGAAGGCGGTATTTTTCTGTTTTTCCAGGAACCTTCTTGCTTAATTCCAATCTGAAATTCGGGCTAGGGCATCTGGCCCATGGAACTTGGAGCAGGCGATGCAAGGTAGGCCAGCTCAAATGGTTTGTTCTTGTCCGCGACCAGCTTCCGGGCGATCGCAACCCCATGTCTGCCCCGCGTGTCACGACAGATCAGCTTCGCACCAAATGGAATAGCCGGAGGTACATAGCCAAGCAACAGCCAGCCGTGGCTTGATTCCTGATGTGAGCCTGGGAAAAAAGAAGCAGGCACAGAACCGATGGCTTGCCAGTACCGATGTACTTTATCGCCCTCGAACTTAAATCGGATCGCCACGGGCGTGATTTCTTGTTTCTGGTACACCAAATATAAGGGGCGCAGATGCTGAAATGATTCCTCTTCGTCCGAAGACCCCCAGTCCATCTCGGAAAAAAACATGGCCTGAAATTGAGAAAGTTTCGGAGAAGAATAAACTCGTTTTGAAACTCGGCTGACCACCAGAGGCTCCCGCGATAGCCCGGGAAAAAGGGCCGGCAAATCCAAACACATTAGAACAATCTAATATGTCCATTAGACTACGCTCACGTACCCGCGTCAACACGAATGCATAGTACAGAGCTATCTCTGCGCGGCCCGTTGCCCAACGCCGCACGAGGTTTGGATGCTCAAGTGGGCGCGCTATTGGTGTTCGGCCGCGATCACGCGGGGAATTCCGGCGAGGTCGTTGGTGACGGCGACGGAGGTCCAGGCGGGGGTGTCGAAGAGGGGGCGGACGGCGGGGAGCGAGTCGTGGCCGAGTTCGAGGACCAGCAGGCCGCCGGGAGCGAGGCGCGCGGCGGCTTCGGTGACGAGCGCGGCGCAGAGTTCGTAGCCTTCTTCGCCGCCGAAGAGGGCGGAAGCGGGTTCGTGGTCGCGGACTTCGCGGGGGAGGGAGGCGGCTTCGCGCTGGCCGATGTAGGGAGGATTGGACACGATGAGATCTAGAAGAGGTGACTCGTGGCTCGCGCCGGACGGTTGTAGGGGCACGGCCCCGACTGCTGTCCGGGGCACGGCATGCCGTGCCCCTACGGGGAGGGCATCGAGAAGATTGCATTCGATGAAGTGGATGCGGTCGGAGACGTTGTGGTGTTGCGCGTTGCGACGGGCTACGGCCAGCGCGGCGGGGGAAGTGTCCGTGGCAAAAATCGTGGCGGCTGGAAGTTCATGCGCCAGCGCGATGGCGATGCAGCCGGAGCCGGTGCCCACGTCGGCGATGCGCAGACCTTCGCCTTGCGTCTTTTGCTGGCGGCCGGCGCGGAGTTCGCGCACGGCGAGGCGGTCGAGCGCGATTTCGATGAGGTGCTCGGTTTCCGGACGGGGAATCAGCACGTCGGGCGTGACTTCAAATTCGAGGCCCCAGAATTCCTGCTTGCCGGTGAGATGCTGCGTGGGTTCGCCCGCGGCGCGGCGGGCCAGCAGTTGGCGGTAGCGCGCGGCGTCTTCAGGAAAAAGTTCGTCTTCGGGATGGGCGTAGAGCCAGGCGCGGTCGCGTCCGATGACGTGCAGGAGGAGGAGTTCCGCGGCGAGCGTGAAAGAAGGAGTGTGGGCTTCGCGGAGCCGGGCGAGGCCTTCCTTGAGTGCGGCGCGGATGTTCATGGCGTCAGGGTTTCCGTTACGGCTTCAACCGTCCACTGCAAAATTTCCCAATAGCGGTCATCCTGAGGGCCCGGTGTCTTATCGGGGCCGAAGGATCTCAACTGAAAGTGCCTGCAATCCGCAAGGTTGAGATTCTTCGTCCCGGTAAAAAGCACCGGGACTCAGAATGACAATTCCTACTATTTTCAGCGCCTCATGCTTCGGCGAGTTCCTGCTGCAGGCGCTCGGATTCGTAGTGCGTCACCAGGCCGTCCACCAGCGCGCCCAACTTGCCTTCCATCACGTCGCTGAGTTGGTGCAGGGTCAGGCCGATGCGGTGGTCGGTGATGCGATTCTGCGGAAAATTGTAGGTGCGGATTTTTTCCGAGCGATCGCCGGTCTTGATCTGCCCGCGGCGCTCGGCGGCAATAGCGGCGTGCTGCTTTTCCTGCTCCTGCTCGTAGAGCCGCGCGCGGAGGACGCGCATGGCCTTGGCGCGGTTTTTGATTTGCGATTTTTCGTCCTGCTGCGAAACCACCAGGCCGGAGGGAATGTGCGTGATGCGCACGGCCGAATAGGTGGTGTTGACGGACTGCCCGCCGGGGCCGGAGGAACAAAAGGTGTCCACGCGCAGGTCCTTGGCTTCGATCTTGATGTCGATTTCGTCGGCTTCGGGCAGCACCGCGACGGTCGCGGCCGAAGTGTGAATGCGCCCCTGCTGCTCGGTGGCCGGAACGCGCTGCACGCGGTGCACGCCGCTTTCGTATTTCAGCTTGGAATAAACTTTGCGCCCCTGAATCGCGGCGGTGATGTCCTTCAGTCCGCCGAGCGAAGACGGCGAACTCTCCAGCACTTCCACCTTCCAGCCCTGCGATTCCGCGTAGCGCGAATACATGCGGTAGAGTTCCCCGGCGAAGAGCGCGGCTTCGTCGCCGCCGGTGCCCGCGCGGATTTCCAGGATGACGTTTTTTTCGTCGTTGGGGTCCTTGGGGACCAGCAGCAGTTTCAGCTCGCGTTCGTTCTTCGCCAGCGCCTCGGCGAGCTGCTTTTCCTCGTCGAACGCCATCTGTTTCATTTCCGCGTCGCCGGCCTTGTCGGCTTCGGCCAGCATCTGCCGCGCGCCGATCAGATCCTTTTCGATCAGCTTGTACTCGCGGTGCTTGGCGACGATTTCGCCGAGGTCGGAATGGTGCTTGGCGAGCTTCTGAAAGCGCGAAGAATCGCCAATGACCGCGGGATCGGAGAGCTGCTGCGACATTTCGTCGTAGCGCGCTTCGATCTGGTCCAATTTTTCAAGTAATGTCAGTCCAGCCATGGTGAATCCTTACTGAGCGATGAAACTCGAAGTACAAAATCTACGGGAACGCACGAACGGGGAGGCTCCGCAACCTTGAGCCGGTCGAGGGCGAGCTAATAGAAGGCGGCGTACATCGCAGTCATCACATTATAAGAATAGCGCTGATTGGGGTTCCGTGCAAACGGAGCGGATAGCCGGTTTTCCGCCGCGGCGGTTGCCCGGCGGCGCGGCGATATACTACGATGCAGAACGCCATGAGCGAAACGCCAGGTACTACACTTTCGAAAAGCAGCGCGCCCGGTTCGTCGGGTGACGCCGGATTCCTGTGGGATTTCTGGTATCCGGCGCTGCGCAGCACGGAGATTCGCGGGCGCAAGCTCGCGACCGCGATGCTGCTGGAGGTTCCGCTGGTGCTGGGGCGCACCGACGCGGGGCGCGCGTTTGCCATGCGCGATGCCTGCCCGCACCGCGGCATTCCGCTTTCCTATGGGCGCTTCGACGGGCAGGCCATCGAGTGCAGCTATCACGGATGGAAATTTGACGGGTGCACGGCGCGCTGCACGGAAATTCCCTCGCTGGCCAGCGAGGACAAGCTCAAGGTGGAGCGGATTTCCGCCGGGCACTTTCCCTGCGAGGAGCGCGATGGCTACGTCTGGGTGTATATGGCAGCACCCGGCTCGCGCTTGCCCGAAACTCTTCCCGCCGTGCCGGAGCTGCCCAAGTTCAGCGAGAAGTACAAGATCACACACCTCGAATGCGACCTGCCATCGCACATTGACCACGGCATCATCGGGCTGATGGACCCGGCGCACGGGCCGTTCGTGCATCAATCGTGGTACTGGCGCAGCCGGCGCAGCATACACGAAAAAGCGAAGAACTTTGAGCCCATTCCCAATGGCTTCCGCATGAGCCGCCACGCGCCTTCCTCGAACAGTGCGCCGTACAAGATTCTGCGCTATTTCTCCGGCGCGGAGACCACCACGATGATCGATTTCGTGCTGCCCAATATGCGCCTGGAAGAAATTCGCAGCGGGCGGCTGTGGTTTTCGAGCCGCGCCACCGTCACGCCCGTGCGGCGCGACCTCTGCCGCATCGATTTCGTGGCCGCGTGGAACGTCCCGTTTCCGCCGGCGATTTTTCGCCTTTTCGCCAAGCCATTCCTGCGGCAGGACCAGGAGACGATGATCCAGCAGGCCGAAGGGCTGAAGCACAATCCCAATCTGATGCTGATTGACGACGCCGATCGCCCGGCGAAATGGTATTTCGCGCTGAAGGCGGGCTTGCTGGAATCGCGGCGCACCGGGGTGCCGATGGCGCATCCGATGAGCGGCCCGGTGACGCTGCGCTGGCGCAGCTAGTTAACGGAGTTTTTCCAAATCAAATTTAACGATGACGCGCTGGCCGTCCGGCGTGGCCACTTCGAATTCGGTCATCTGCGAGGCCACATCTTCCGCCGCGTATTCCAGCCAAACCTGTGCTCCGATCATGTGGGAAGCGTGATTCTCGCCGGCATAGACCGCTTCGCCACGGATGGAGAGCGGTTGGACGGGAAGATCGTCCTGGCGAAGTTCATAGCCGAAATCCTTCCAAAAATCTTCGCTGCGGGCCGTGGCGCCGGGAATTTCGTGCACGGTAATCTCCAGTTTGGGCGCGATTTCCAGCGGGTAGGTCGGTGTGAGCCGCAGCAGGATGCGCACGCGGATGGTGTCGCCGCGCTTGCGGTAGTCGGCGGCGGCCTGTTGCGAGCTGTAGCCCACGGTGTGGTCGCGCGAAACGGCTACGATCTGGGCATAAGGCGTGTGCAGTTCGATTTCCGCGACGTGCGGACCTTTTTCCGGCAGCGGCAGGACCTGCTCATATTGCGCGAGGAACAGCGCGGTCTTCTCGTCATTGCGCTGGCCGAGGAAGTAGGCGTCGCGCACGGTGTGCGAATCGAGAGGAGCTTCGTAGGCACTGGCCGCTTGCGCGAGAAGCAACAGAGCCGCCAGGGCCAGGGCCTTGCCGCGCGCGCCGGAGCTGCGATTCCTGCTCATTGTGAAGTTTAGATGCGCCGCTTGATGTTGGGGAAATCCAGCCAGACTTTCACGCCGCAGAAGTGTGAGCCTTCGGTGCAGATGGGCGTGGTGATGCCCGCGCGGAGATGGCAGGGCGGGCCGATGTAGCGGGCCAGGCCGGGATGCACTTCGCGTAGTTGGGCGATTTCGTCGAGTGAGGCCTGGTAGATTTCCTCCTGCGCGTTGAAGCAGGTGCGCATGGTCCATTTATGGAGCAGGTGCAGGAGCGAGCCGCTCTCGACCAGGCGGATGGATTTCGCGTTGGGCAGCAGATATAGAGCGATTTCGGGCGGCACGCCGCGGTCGAGCAGTTCGTTCTTGGCGGCCCAGGCTTCGGCCATGGCCCGTTCGTAGACCTCCTTCGCGCGCGGATTGGCTGCGAGCAGCGCGGGGGTGATGTAGTCAGGCTCGCGCGTGTCGGTGAGCGTAAGCAGCGGGCGCGAGCCGGGGACCATGCGGTGGCGCTGGTCCTGGCTGTCCGCGGTGTGGCTGATTTTCTTGGCGAAGGTGTAGGAGGCGTGCTGCAGAGCGCGCAGGATGGGCGCGTGCACGCCGACGTTGAGCGTTTCCAAGCGATAGGGATTGCGCGCGGGATTGAGCAAGCGGTCAATGGCCTCGGCGTCGCCGCACTGCGCTTCCGTCAGGCCCAGCACGGCGCGATAGGATTCGGCCATGACGCGCGGTGCGTTCGGCGAATAGTCCACCAGTCGCGAGGTTTTTCCGGCGAGGCTCGCGTCGAATTCCGCGGCGAAGGCCGCTCCGGCGTTGGCCGCGGGAACGTCCTTCCATTGAAGCGGTCGAGGAACGCGGGGTAGATTTCGCGCACGCGGGCGACCATTTCGCCGACGATTTGCCGTGCCTCGCTGGGCGTGTCCGAAGCGGTGTGCATGCGCCAGAGCCGGTGCAGCACGATGCCGGAAACGGTGTGCACCATGGTGGTGAAGGCGGCCACGGGCAGGACGTAGCGGGCGATTTCGATGGCCCGCTTGTCCGCGGCGCGCTCCACCTTCTGAATGCGTTTGGAATGGGACATCGGTCCGACGTGCCAGATGTCGCCGAGAATTTCGCGGGCGTCGCCGATGAGCAGCGCCGCCAGTTCGCGGTAATATGCCCAGGCGCGGGAGATGGCGCGTTCGTAGATGGCCCGCGAGCCGGCGTCGAAGAAGAGCGATTCCGGCGGGATATAAGCCTGGGCGCGGTCCAGACGCACGTACCGCTGGCTCTGTTGTTCGGAATTGTAGAAGGGATGCGCGTGCAGGAAGGACCACACGAACTGGCGGCTGATGTTTTCCAGGCCGAATTCGAAATGGGCGTGCTGGAAGACGGTGTGGTGCCCGCTGAAGAACGTGGCCGCGCCGATGTTCAGGCGCTGCTTCTCGGTGATTTCTTCGGGGCCGATCAGGCGCGCGGCGTAGCAGGTGCGCGCGGCGGCGATGGCCGAATCATAGGGATGCGCGAAGGCGTTGCGCAGGGTGACCCGCGGCGCGGCCGTTTCGACCGGCTCGCCGGAGGGCATTCCATCGAACATGCGTGATTGGGTAGCCACGGTGCGCCGTCATTCTACACCGAGCCAGCCGCGGCGCACACCCGTGAGGTGTGGCCGGGGCGCGGCCGCTTCGGCTGAGATGGGAAACGCGAGAAAAGGGAAGCGCCGCCGGGCTACTTCTTGTTGGCGGCCTGCTGGGCTTCTTGCGTGGCCTTGGCGTTGGCGTACTTCTTGGTGAAGCGCTCGACGCGGCCCGCGGTATCCAGCAGCTTCTGCTTGCCGGTAAAAAACGGGTGGCAGCTCGAGCAGATTTCGACGTTCAGCCTCTCGCCCTTCATGGTCGAGCGCGTTTCGAAGTTGTGGCCGCAGGCGCAATGCACCGTCACGGCGTGATAATCGGGGTGAATTCCGGACTTCATGGATGCTCCCATCGGTCGCGGCCGGTCTGCACGGCTGCCCCGGAGAGGCACTACAGCCGCGTCGCTTGGCCACAACGCAATCTCCAACTATACGCGAATTTCCCGGTTTCGCCAAATGAATCGGAGGGCGCTTCAGGAGACGAAGCAGCAGCCCACGCGCAGCGTGCCTTCGGGGCTGGAAGCGGTCCATACCGGGCGCAGATTGACGCGCACCGGCGGCAGGATAGGAACGTGCAGCACGGCGATGAGGTTGGCCGGAAGGGTTTCCGCCGGCTCGACCTCGAGGGCCACGCCTCCGAAACCCAGGTCCAGGACGCGCGCGCGGTGGCCGCCCGCTCCGCCCAAGACGGCGTAAGCGTTGGTACCGGCCATGGTGACACGCTCGCTCTTGCGCTGCATGGCGTAAATCTGTGGTGGCTGCGGGGGGAGAGAGGAACCCACGGCCTGAGCCGCGGCAATCTTGGCCGAAGCAGCAGCCGGCGTTCTAGCAGGCGCCGTGGCGGCGGCAGCAGGGGCCGCGTCGGTTTTTTCCGCGGGCTTTTTCGATTCGATGGAGATGGTCTTGGCGGGTGCGTGGGGTGGTTCGGTTGCCCTTGCTCGGGGCGCCTGGGCGGGTGCCGGAGCCGCCTCGGGTTTTACGCTGGTGCCGTCCGTACGGCTGTGATTGGCGTGCTTGAGCTGGTAGAGCCGCTCATCCGCGATGCGAATGAGCTGATCCGCCTGGTCGCCGTCTTCTGGGCAGGTGGAAACTCCATGATCCATGCTGACGGAGACGCTCATCTGCAGCGGGCGGATGGCTTCGGCGAAAACGACGCCGATGCGGCGACTCAGGGCAATGGCCTGGGGCGCATCGGTCTGCGGAAGAAGAAGAGCGAATTCATCGCCGCCGATGCGGAAGGCGTAATCGGAGGAGCGCATGGCCTTGCGCAGGGTGTCTGCTGCGGCGCGCAGCACTTCATCCCCCTTGGGATGCCCGTGCATGTCGTTCACTTCCTTGAAGCGGTGGAGATCCAGAATTACCAGGGTCAGAGGATGCCCATAGCGCTTGGCGCGGGTGAGTTCCTTGTCCAGCGATTCGTTGAAGATGCGGCGGTTGTAGAGGCCCGTGAGTGGGTCGGTGACGGCGTTGAGCTGCAGCCGTTTGAGCTCGTCGTATTCAATCACCACCGGGATGCGCACCAGGCCGGCGGTCGAGAGCACGTCCATCAAAGAGGTTTTCAGGGAAACGGCCCGCCCTAGATTTTCGGAAAGTTCGCGGCGGTTGTTCAGCGTGTCTTCCCAGATTTGCAGGCACTGGCTCTCGCGCAGATCCAGATGGGCAATGGTCCGCAGGTAGCGCTGCAGGAACTGGCCGCGGGCGGACAGGTCCATGGTATCCAGGGTCTCGGCCAGAAGCTCGAGATAGGAATCTTCCACGGGCAAGCGGGCTGCGGTCGTACTACCGGAGCTGGGCATTACGCGTTTCCACCTGGCCTTTGCCACCCTGCGGGGACAGGAGGGAAGTACATAAGGCTCCATGCTATGGGAGCAAGCCAAAGCCCACTCTTGCTGCACGCGAGTTTGAAGTTGGTTCTATAACCCGAAGTTCTGATTTTATGTAACATATTTATTTATAATAACTTACCGAAACGACGAAAACTGTCTACATCTTTCTCATAATGCCAAAATATGAATTTCAAGCCAAACTTTTTCGTTAAAATCCCCATTAGAGGGAAATGTTTTCTACTCTAATGGCCGCAGAAACTCTAATCCCAAGAGCCGTAGATCGCCGGATGCCGACTGGCTCCGCAGCCGCGCGGTAACCGGGGGTGTCTCGCTGGGGACCATGCTGGAAGAAGCTGGGGAAGGAGCGGGGAACGTAAGGGAGATAGTGAGATCTGGGCGCAGAGAGTGCGTGGAAGCGATACAGGCGCCATTAGCGCTGATGCTGAGCGTCTTGGTCAACTCAAGAAATTCGACCCCCGTGGCATCCACACCCCGAACCATAACCGGCACTTGCAGCCTGATTCTCGACGATCTTCGCCGCTCACTCGACATGAACCGAACCGTCCCTTGGAACTCCGCCTTACCCAGCGAATAGAATGGTACCCACGAACTAGTACTGAGTATAGCAGTTTCAGGGCCAATGTTCGTAATTTGGAACTATCCGTATGTTACTGATAAAAATGAGTGTTAGTTGGGATGGAGGCTTTCCAATGGCGAGCGTGGAAAATCCGTGGGACAGGAGTTCTATTTCATTTCCCTTAATGGGCAACTAGAACGTTCTTCCCATTGACTGAAATCGCTATTTCAAGGAGTATGCGGGAGGGGAAAAAATTTTCCACTGATCATTAAATCAGCCGTAAGCGCGCTGGGGAGAGGCATGAGCGGAATCGTTTCCACAAGACCGGCCGATGATCAGCGCAGTTCGCAGGAGCTGCCGCTCAATCTAGTCATTTCCATGCTGGATGCGCTGGATGAGCCGCTGATTGTCGTGCGCCGCGGCGGAAGCGTGCTGATGGCCACGGAGCGGGCGCGGCTCTACCTGGAGCAGATGGGCTTTGCCAGCACGGGTCAGGCGCGGTTATTCGAGGAATTGCTGGGCGTGGATGCGCAAGTGATCTTCGAGCAGATCGAAAATGGGGAGCGGGAAGTAAATCTGAACATCGATCGCGGTGAAAACAAAGCGCGCGCGCGAATCCGCTGGCTGCCGGAGCCGGATTGGCTGCTGGTGCGCTTTGACGCGCATCCCGGCGTGACCATCGCCCAGGACGGAGCCACGGCGCTGACGGTGCAGGATCTGCTGCAGGAGCGCGAAGTCACCTACCGCAATCTGCTGGCGGCGTATCTGCGGCTGCAGGACGTCAACCGGCAGAAGACGGTGTTTCTGGGATCGGCGGCGCATGAATTGAAGACGCCGCTGGCGGTGATCAAGGGCTACTACGACCTGCTGCTGACCGGATCGCTGGGCAAGCTGAGCGAGAAGCAGCGCAACATCCTGGAGGAATCGAAAGAGAGCTGCGAGCGCCTGGTGCGCCTGGTCTCCATGTTCCTGAACTATTCCGCGCTGGAAAGCGGGAAGCTGGTCTTGCAGTTGCGCGAGAACGATTTGAAGGACTGCCTGGACGAGGTGGCCAAGCGTTGGCAGGAGGCCTTTCAGCGCAAGGGCGTGCGGCTGGAGACGGCGCTGTTGCCGGCGCTGCCGGCCTTCAAGTTTGACTACCAGAAAGTGCAGCAGGCCGTGGCCAA
Source organism: Terriglobia bacterium (assembly GCA_020072805.1). GTDB lineage: Bacteria > Acidobacteriota > Terriglobia > Acidiferrales > UBA7541 > Acidiferrum. The sequence goes on along the minus strand of JAIQGC010000002.1, from coordinate 71,072 downwards.
CCTGGTGGACAACGCCCTCAAGCACACCCCGGAGGGCGGCAGCGTGAAGATTAGCGCGGAGCCCCATTTCTGGGAGCGGCGCGTGGCGGAAATGCCCCCGCTGAAGGAACGCCGCGCGGCGCGAATGCCGCGGCCCAACAGCGTGCGGATTTCCGTGGCGGACACCGGATCGGGAATCGCTCCGGAGCATCACCAGGAGATTTTCGAGGATTTCGTGCGGGTGGACCGCAATACCTCGGGCATGGGCCTGGGACTGGCCATCGCCAAGCGCCTGGTGCAGGCCCATCGCGGCAAGATCTGGGTGGACAGCGAGCTGCAGGCCGGCAGTTGCTTTACGTTTTTGCTGCCCACCGAGCCGGCGGAGTAACCCGGCCCGGGAATTGGGAAAGAAGGGAACTTCCATGAGTGAAGCGCGGGAAAAGATTCTGGTGGTGGATGACGAGCCCAGCATCCGCAAGTATTTGAGGACGCTGCTGGAGGTGGACGGGTTCGAGGTCGAGGTGGTCAGTTCCGGCAAGGAAGCAATTGAAAAAGTGAGCGCGGGGGAGCGCCCGGATTTCATAATTCTGGACGTGCTCATGCCCGAGCTGAACGGCATCGACACGCTGAAGGAGCTGATGCGCATTGACCGCTCGCTGCACGTAATCATGCTTTCGTGTTCGAACGAGGTGGGCACGGTGGTGGAAGCGATCCGCATCGGAGCGCTGGATTACCTGACCAAGCCGTTTGAAAAGAACGAGCTGGATGCGGCTATGCTCAAATGCCGCCAGAAGAAGACCTTGCGCGAGGAAAACCAGTCCCTGCGCGAATACTGCGAAACCCTCACCGAGGACCTCAGCTTCCTGGCCGCCAGCCCGCAGATGGTGCGCATCCGCCAGCAGATCCTGCAGATTGCCCCCGTGGACGTGCCGGTATTCATCTGCGGAGAGAGCGGAGTGGGCAAGGAAGTCGTGGCGCGCATGATTCATCTGCGTTCGCTGCGCCGCAGCCAGCCCTTTATCAAGGTCAATTGCGCCGCGCTTCCCGGAGAACTGCTGGAATCGGAGCTGTTCGGATTCGAGCAGGGCGCTTTCACCGGCGCGGTGCGCGCCAAGCCCGGCAAATTCGAGCTGGCCAATAAGGGCACGATTTTTCTGGATGAAATCGCGGAAATGAGCCCGCATTTGCAGGCCAAGCTCCTGCATATCCTCCAAGATCACCAGTATTCGCGCCTCGGAGGCCGCCATCTGATTGACATGGACGTGCGCGTTCTGGCGGCCACCAACGTGGACGTGCAGGAGGCCATGAAGTCCGGGCGTTTCCGCGAGGATCTCTACTACCGCCTCAACGTGCTCTCCGTTAATGTGCCGCCGCTGCGCGAGCGCCAGGCGGAAATTCCCCTGCTCTTCCGCCACTTCCTGCAAAAATACAGCGAAAAATTCAACAAGACCGCGACGGAGCCTTCGCAGCACCTGCTGGAGGCCGCCGCGCGCTACCCCTGGCCGGGCAACCTGCGCGAGCTAGAAAATTTCGTCAAGCGCTACGTGATTCTCGACGACGACGAAGGCAGTCTGCGAGAATTGATCGAAATGGCCGCGGCCCGCGAGCGCACTTCGCCGCGCCAGCAAGCCGCTTCCGCGCCCGCGCCGCCGCAAAAAGAGCAGGGACTGAAGGCGCTCGTGCGCGGCCTGAAGGATGAAGCCGAAATGGAAGCCATCGCCAACGCGCTCGAAAAAACCCGCTGGTGCCGCAAGGACGCTGCGAAGATGCTGGGCATCAGCTACAAAGCCCTGCTCTACAAGATGCGCCAGTTTAATCTGGACACCCCGCGCAGCCGCCGGACCGATGCCGGAAGCGAAAAAGCCCCCGCGGCGGAAGCGGCGGGAAAGATCGTCTGAGAATTTTTCCGGCCTGGGCGGATTATCCGTTTTAGACACAACAAGGAAAGTTCTTCGTTCCCGGCGGCCGGGGACTGCGCTATCGTTTGGCCCGGCAGGAGAATTCAAGGTCATACGGCGGGGAAGAAAGTTCCTGTTTTCATCAGGTAAGGGGAGCTTTTCGGGACGTGCGCCACGCCGCGCGGGAAATTGTCCGCATGTAATGTCCATTATATGAGCCATATGCGGTGTCTCCCGCGAATGAAACGACAACGGGAAACGATGGCGGGCAAGTTGCTAAGAATCATTTCGTTTGACGAGCGCCCTCAGGGGGAGGGTATTCCGTTGAGCAAGCCGGCAACCATGGAATTTTCAGCAATTCCCTCGGAGATGGAAACAGATACGGATGTCCTGGCAGCGAAACCTCACCAGGGGGGATTTCGCTTCGGGGAAGGGGACAGGGGAACATGAGCAGAATGTCGGAAAGGCGCACGACGCGGCGCTACGATTTGTCATTTCCAGTGACCATTCGCGTGCCGTCGCAACGGCGCGCGGAGACGCAAACAGGAAAGACGCGGGACGTTTCCACGCGGGGCATCTATTTCATCATTGACCAGGATGTGCCGGCGGGTTCGGATCTGGATATGACCATGATGCTGCCGACCGAGATGAGCCAGGGGGCGGAGGTGTTGGTGCGCGCCACGGGCAAGATCCTGCGTGTCGAACCGCGCACGGAAGGCGGCGATGCGCGCCTGGGCGTTGCCGCGGTGATCGAACGCTACGACATCGTGCGCAGCGATGGCGTCAGGAATTGAAGCAGCCCAATTTTTTCTGATTGGTTTCTTTTTCTCGCGCTGTCAGGCATTGCTTTGAACGAGTGACGCTGAGCCGGTCAGGACGAAACGCGCGACTGCATTCGAGCAGCCTTGCTCCTATCGCCCGCCTGCCGCTGAAATAGCCGGCCTGCCCGATCTTTCTCTCCCCCAAGCCTCAAATCAGATGAAGAACCGAAAAAGGGCAATATTAAGGGCAAGAAGTGGAAAACTTTTAGACATATATGCCCTAGAAAGAAAATCGGGCAGGCTTTTCTAATTTCTAAGCATATGAAATAAAATAAGTTAGCCTTCAATTTAAGCCCTACCCATTCTGGCCATCCTCGTGCACTCCCATCTCTGAATTCTTAGCTGCTTGTATTTTGATAGAAGCAAACCCCAGGGAAGACTTGAGCAAGATGGGAACATTCACCGATTCCATGGAATTGAGCGGTTTGGAAAAAGCCGCCTACGTCACCGGGGTCAGCCCGGAGATGAAGCCGGTGCAGAAGCTCATCGCGGAGATTGCCCCGACGGATATACCGGTCCTGGTGGTGGGGGAGAGCGGAACGGGCAAGGGAGTCGCGGCACAGCAGATTCATAGGCTATCGAAACGGCGGGGATTGCCGTTTCTGACTTTGGGTTGTGCCGGACAGACCGAGGAGTCCTTCCGGGAGCAGTTGCATGCTTTTGAGAGGGCGGGTGTGCAGGGGGGCGGGCAGGGGCTCGGAACGGTTTTCTTCGACGTGGTCAGTGATTTGAACCCGGACTGTCAGCGCCACCTGCTGCACATTTTCCCGGCTTCCAGCGAGACCCCGCAGCAGGAAGGGATTAAGGCGCGAATTATTTCCTCGGCCAGCCAGGGGTTGGATTCGGAAGTGCATGGGGGGCGGTTCCGAAGCGATCTGTATTACCGGCTCAACGGGGTGTGCCTGAGGATGCCGCCGCTGCGGAGGCGCCGGGAAGACATTGCGCTGCTGGTGGAGCTGTTTTTGAGGAAGTTCGCCGTGCTGTTTGGGCGGAAACAGATGAGCCTGAGCGCGCCAGCGATGTTGGCGCTGAGCGAATACGACTGGCCGGGCAATATACGGGAACTGGAAAACGTGGTGAAAAAGATGGTGGTCCTGGAAAGCGAAGAACTGGCCATCGAGGATTTGAAGGGGCGGGTCGCGCCGCCGCCTGCCGATCCGGGCGCGCCCGGCAATTCGCTGAAGGCCGCCGCGCGCAGCGCTTCGCAGCAAGCGGAGCGGGAACTGATCCTGCAGACGCTCGAGCGCACTCATTGGAACCGCAAACGCGCCGCGGAAGTTCTGCAGGTCAGTTACAAGGCGCTGCTCTACAAGCTGAAGCAGATCCAAGGGCCCGATTCGGAGAGAATGTGAGAGATGGGAGAGAGGCCATGAAGAGCGGGAAGATCCTATTGATTGCCGTGCTGTCGATGGTTTTCGCGGCGGGAATTTGCGCGCAGGGCAGCGCAGCCGCGGCGCCCCAGGCCAACAGCGAATCCACCGCCAAGAATGCGGGCAGCGCCGGTCCCGGGCCGCAGTCGGGGGCGCTGGTGCCCATCGACGACCCCAACTACACCATCGGGCCGGAAGATGAGCTGAACATCAACGTTTGGAAGGAGCCCGAAGTCACGCGCATGGTTCCGGTGCGGCCGGACGGGAAAATATCTCTGCCGCTGATCAACGATGTGCAGGCCGCGGGATTGACGCCGATGCAGCTGCGCAAGGAACTGCAGGAGCGGTTGAAGAAATTCATCGCCGAGCCGCAGGTAACCGTGATCGTAACCAAGATCAACAGCCAGAGGGTATTCGTGGTCGGCGAAGTGATGCGCGCCGGTTCCTTCGCCCTGGTGTCCAACATGAATGCCTTGCAGGCGCTGTCCAGCGCGGGGGGATTCACCCAGTTTGCCAACGTCAAAAAAATCAGAATTGTGCGGATGGAAAACGGCAAGCAGATCATCATTCCCTTCAACTATAAAGATGCAGTTAGCGGCAAGCATCCGGAAGGCAATGTCCTGTTGAAGCCGGGCGATACGATCGTCGTTCCGTAGGAGAGCTCTGATGCATAGCAACCTTCACAAATGGATTCTGCTGGCCGCGGCCTTCTGGTTTTCCGCGGCCTGCGTGCGCGCGCAGGACCCCGCCGCTGCCGGACAGAGTGCAACCCCGCAGGGTGAGGTTGGTGCGCCGAGCAGCAGCAGCGCCTTGTCCCAGGAGAAACCCGGGGCGGCGGACACCCTGCCGCTTTCCGGCGCGCAGGACATCACGGTAGGCGCAATCCAATCCCGCCACAGTTTCATCCTCCCCAGCCTGAACGTTACCGAGCAGGTCGACTCGAACCCCTTCAGCCTTCCGGCCGCGACTTTTAATACGTTTGAGACTCGCACGCTTTTCATGGGCCGCATCGGCCTCTTGCAGCAGTCTGCTCATTCGGAATTCATTGTTGATTATCAGGGTGGCGGATCGGATTCCTCTTATCAGGCCTCGCGTACCTCCATGCTTCACTCGCTGCAGATTTCGGAAAGATTCTTCGGACACCGCTGGAGTCTGCTGCTGGGTGGTCAGGGTTCTTACCTTCCGGAATCATCCTTCGGGCTTTCCAATGCGGGAGGGCTGGATGCGTATGGCGTAGGAGGTAGTTCCCGGTTCGGAGGCTTGATTGATGGCGCGGTGCCAAACTTCCGCCCCGGGCTGCTCCCCTCCCAATCGATTTCCACGGCCAACGTGTATCGCATTAGCGGCATCGGCGTTCTTCAAGCCACTTTCAAGGTCAGCCGCCGTACTTCGCTTACCGCATTCGGTTCCTACGGAATGCTGCATTTCCTGGATTCGGCGTTTTATGACAGCCGGCAGATCCTTGCGCAGGCCGGCTACGAAGTACAGGCCAGCAGGAATAATACCGTGGCATTCAGCTACCGATACGCTGAGTATCTCTTTCGCGCGCAAGACCAGACGATCCGCAGCCATGCGGCATTCCTTTCCTATGCCCGGAGAATTACCGGCCGGCTGGGCTGGCAGATTTCCGGCGGTCCGCAGTACCTCGAATTTTCTCCGGTCATTCCGGCCGTCCAGCGGCTCTACTGGAGCGCGAATTCCAGTCTGAATTATCAGCTGTCGAGGCTTACCCTGGGCGCGGATTATGATCATGGTGTTTCGGGCGGCAGTGGACTGCTGCTCGGCTCGGAAGCCGATCAATTGCAGGGCACGCTATCGCGGTCGCTGAGCCGCAATCTGCAGGGAGTGCTTGCCCTGGGCTACAGCGATAACCACGCACTTTCGCAAACGGAAGCCGCCGGCATCAAGGGCAACCTGCGTTTCTGGTTCGGCTCCGCGCGTATCGAGCGCCGGTTTGCCTCACGCAGTTCCATTTTCCTGGCCTACAACGCCCGTTTGCAGAATCTCAACCTGCCCAACTGTTTGGGCTCGGAGTGTGCTCCCAGTGCCTGGGACCATCAGATTTCCGTGGGCCTGAATCTGACGGCACGGCCCTTGATTTTGCACTAGACGCTCATGAATGACGCGGAGAATGACGAGGTCAAACACTATGCGCGCGCAACCTGAATTAACTCTCGACGACCACCTGGGAATTCTCCGGCGGCAGTGGAAATTGCTCGTCTTGCTGGCCCTGATTGGCACGATTGGTTCCTATCTGGTCTCCCGGTTGATCCCGGCTAGCTACACCTCGGAAACGATGGTCTTGGTGGACGAGCCCACCGTCCCCGATGAATTCGTGAAATCCATTGTGGGCGGAGATCTCAACCGGCGTCTGGCCAGCATGCAGGAGCAGATTCTCAGCCGGACACGCTTGCAGCGCACCATCGAGCAGTTCGGGCTGTACAAGAAAGACATCGGCCGCGTGCCCATGGAGCAACTGGTGGAACGCCTGCAGAAGGCCATTACCGTCACTCCGCTGAAGCCCACTCCGGGCACGCAGTCCCGGGAGCTGCCGGGGTTCACGGTGAGTGTCGTGGCAGAAAGCCCGCAGGTGGCCCAGAAAATCTGCGCGGATATTACCGATATTTTCATGAAGCAGAACCTGCATATCCGCCAGCAGCAGGCCGAAGATACTACCCAGTTCCTCAGCAAACAGCTCGGGGAAGCCAAGGGCAAACTCGATGAGCAGGACGCCACCCTCGCCGCGTTCAAGCGCCGCTATGCCGGTTCTCTTCCGGAGGACATGCAGAGCAATATGAATCTGCTCACGGGAATGACTCCGCAGCTGGAGGCCGTCACCCAGAGCTTGAATCGCGCGGAACAGGAAAAAGCCTTTAATGAGTCGGTATTGAACCAGCAACTGGCCACCTGGAAATCCATGCGGCAGGGAAAGAGCCCCGAAACCCATCAGGAGCAGCTGATAGCCCTGGAGAACCTGCTTGCTTCCCTGCGCGCCCGCTACACCGATGACCACCCCGACGTCATCAAGGCGAAGAATGATATCGCGCAACTGCGCAAGGAACTGCGCGAGGAATCCAACCAGATGCAGGGGGTTAGTTCCGCCCAGGACGTGTCTGCGGTCGAGCCGGCGCAGATTCAGCAGTTGCGCGCGCAACTCCGCCAGTCCGACATGATCATCAAGCAGAAACTCCGCGAGCAGGAACAGCTCCAGCAGAAAATCCGCGCCCTCCAGGACCGTGTCCAGGCTACCCCGCAGGTCGAGCAGGAATACAAATCGCTCACCCGCGATTATCAAACGGCTTTCGAGATGTACACCGATCTCCTGAAAAAGCAGAACCAGTCGGAAATGGCCACCGATCTGGAACGCCGCCAGCAGGGCGAACAGTTTCGCGTGCTGGATGCCCCCAGTCTCCCGCAGAGGCCCTCCTTCCCGAAGAGGTCGTACTTTGCACTGGGAGGATTCGCCGGCGGCCTGCTTCTGGGTCTGGGCCTGGCCTACGGCATCGAGCTGCAGAATACGGCGCTGCGCACCGAGCGCGATGTCGAACTCCTCCTCGGCGTGCCCGCCCTGGCTCTGATTCCGAAACTCAAACCCAGCAGGGGGCATGAAGGAGAGTTTGAAATTATCAGGGCGGAAGAATCTTCAAGAGGTCAGAAGCTGGAAGTGGGAGTCTAGACGGAAATGTACAGAAATTTCTTTGAATTGCGGGACACTCCCTTTACGGTCAGCCCGGACCCGCGCTATCTCTATCGCACCAAGGCCATTCAGGAGGCTTTGGCGGGCCTGACCTACGGCATCCAAACCCGCAAGGGATTCCTGCTGCTGACCGGCGAAGTGGGCACCGGAAAGACCACTCTGCTGAACCGGCTCCTGGACTGGCTGCGCGAGCAGGATGTGGCCACCGCCTACGTATTCAACTCCCAGTTTCTCAGCGTTCGCCAGCTTTTCGATTTCATTCTCGCCGATTTCGGCATTGCCTGCGAGTCGCGCATTAAAAGCCAGATGCTGATGAAGTTGAACCAGTGGCTGCTGGACCGCTACCGCAAGGGCAAGACCACCGTCCTGATTATCGATGAGGCCCAGAACCTTTCCGAAGCGCTGCTGGAGGAAGTGCGCCTGCTCACCAATCTGGAAACGCCCAACGGGAAACTGCTGCAAATCGTGCTCTCCGGCCAGCCCGAACTCGAAGAGATCGTCCAGCGCCCCCAACTCCGGCAACTGCGCCAGCGCATCATGCTGCGCTGCAAGACGATGCCGCTGACCCGGGAGGAAACCCACGCCTATGTCGCGGAACGCCTGCGCGTTGCCGGCAGCAAGGGCGGCCCGGTTTTCTCCAGCGAAGCCATCGAGGCCATTTTTAATTATGCCCATGGCATTCCCCGCGTGGTCAATCTGCTCTGCGAACATTCGCTGATTAACGCTTTTGCCGACGAGCTCAAGCCCATCCCGCCGTCCGTCGTGGAGGAAGTGGCCCGGGAATTTCAACTGGACACGGTTTCTCCCGTTGCTCGAGTTGCTCCCGTTGCTTCCCTGGCGCCTCCTGCTCCGGATCCCACCGTGGATTCGGTCCGGTCTTCCATTGTGCAGGTGGAAACGCTGCTTCAGAACCTGAGAAGTTTCCTGTATGGAGCCGAGAGCGTACGGAGCGGCGCGGGAGCCAGTTCAGAGAGGAAGCCATGAGCAGAATTCATGACGCATTACGGAAGGCTCAAAAGGAGCGGGAGAGCAGTCTCCAGAAATTCCCGGGGCCCGTCACCACCATTCCGGCCGATGAGGAAAGCGGATCGATCGAATCGGCTTCCACCCATGTAGCGGAGCGGGTTTCCGGGGCGGAGGCTAAGAGCTCGGAAGAGTTTATCCGCTTCGATCAGTTGCGCTCTCGCTGCGCCAAGCATGTTTGGATGACGAACCCCGGTTTGCTGGCCTTTGCCAGGAGCAATAATCCCAATGCCGGGGCGGAACAGTTCCGCGGTCTGCGCTCGCGCCTGTATCTTGCCCGGGAAAACAAGCCTTTTCGCTCCCTATTGGTAACCAGCGCCGTGGCCGGCGATGGCAAAACCTATGTCGCCAGTAATCTCGCCCAGGCGATTGCCTGGCAGAGCGACCGCCGCGTCCTGATGATTGACGCGGATCTGCGCAATTCCAATCTCCATAAGCCCTTCGGCGCTTCCCTCGGGCCCGGGCTTTCCGATTATCTCAGCGGCAAGGCCACGGAATTTGAGGTTCTGCAGTTCGGGGGGCTTGGCAATTTGTGCCTCATTCCCGGAGGCACTCCGGTTTCCGACCCTACGGAATTGATTGCCGGGGAGCGTTTCGGAAAACTGATCGAGCGCATGGCCCCCGTTTTCGAATGGATTATTGTGGATTCTCCTCCCATCCTGCCCGTCTCGGACGCTGGCATCCTCACGAGAGTTTGCGACAGCGTCCTGATGGTGGTCGGGGCCGGCACAACCAGCGTGGAAGATGCGCAGAGAGCCTGTCAGGCGATGCGCGAAAAGAACCTGCTCGGCATTGTCCTGAACCGCGCCGAACAAGCGCACGCCTATAGCGGGCAATACCCTTATAAGGAAACCAAGGAGATGCCCGTATGACGGGCCAAGCCGATGGCTAAGAAGGGCGATTTCAAGCAGGCAGCAGATTTGCGCAGCCATGAAACCTTATTTTTGGGTGAAGCGCGCATGTTACAGAAAATAAAAGGTTTAAGCTGTGGAAAGAATTTGCCCAAACCTGGAAATTGGTGTTCGGCTTTTCTCCAGCAGGCTGCGCGGAACAATATCTCGGCACCATACTGCTCTTGTAAGTTGATGTAAGTAAACGAATTAGAGTTTTTCAGTTTGTGCAAGAGATTGGCCAGGTATTTGCATTACCTAATTTGAGTCCTAGCCTCTCTCTAATGGGACTCGAATAGCGGTAGCTTGGGAAGATGGATGCGGTCAGCAAGTTCAAAGCGGGTAACGACGGAGAGGACCAATTGAGTTCAAGCTTTGCATCGCGTTGGTTTGCTCTACACGTGAGAACGCGTTTCGAAAGTGCCGTTGCCGTACACCTGCAGGGCAAGGGGTATGAATTCTTTCTCCCCATGTATGTTGAAAAGCGGCGCTGGTCGGACCGCATGCAGGAAATCGAACAACCGCTCTTTCCTGGGTATGTGTTTTGCCGCTTCGATCCGCAGGCGCGCTTGCCGATTCTGGTTACGCCCGGCGTGATTGGAGTGGTTGGGGTGGGCAAGACTCCTATCGCCATTGCGGACGAGGAAATTGCCGGAATCCAGACCGTGGTGAACTCCGGCTTGCCCAGCCAGCCCTGGCCATTTCTGCAAATTGGCGAGCGCGTGCAGATTGGAAGCGGCCCGCTCCATGGCTTGACGGGAATTTTGGAGGAGATCAAAGGCCGCCATCGTCTGATCCTGGCGGTGACTTTGCTGCAGCGCTCGGTGGCCGTGGAGATTGATGTTGCCTGCGTCCGCCCGGTTCTGGAAGGGCGCAATGCGCTCCTGGGAGCGCCGGCAGCTTTGGCTGTCTGAGCAGAATTTGTTCGGAACTGGCGAAGGATAGGGTTGGCGAAGCCGCCGCAGGGCGGGTGCTACTTTGCAGAAACGGAAACGGCGAGATGGGCGATCAGATCAACCAGGGGATGGACAGCTTGATGAAGGAGATGACCTTGAAAACAGCTCCTTCCGCAGGCCGGGCAGGCTCGAAGAAGACGGGGAAGAGCCTCCGGAATGCCGCCGGACCAGGAGTGCGCTATGAACCTCCCGTCCTGGCCCAGGAAAATCTGTTTTTGCAGATGCTTTGCCGCGAACGCAAGCGCGCGGAGCGCTCTGGCAAGAGCTTCATCCTGATGCTGCTGGATGCGGAGTCTCTGTTCCAGGGTCCGCAGATGGAGAAGACCCTTCCGAAGATCGTCGGCGCGCTGGGCGTTTCCATGCGCGAGACGGACACCGCGGGCTGGTACAAGGGAGACAGTGTTCTGGGCGTAATCTTCTCGGAAATCGGCGAGGACAGCGCCGCGGCCTGCGCGGCCATCCGGGAAAAGGTCACGGCGGCCCTCAAGGAGAATCTGACGGCGCAGCAGCACCGACAGATCTGTCTCTTCCTGGAAATTTTTCCGGAGGATTGGGACGGGGAGAAGCCCTCGCGGGCCTTCAGTTCCCGGGTCTATCCGGATGTGTTTGGGCCGAAGGACAAAAAGAAACTGCCGCGCGTGTTCAAGCGCGCGCTGGATCTGGCCGGCAGCCTCCTTGCCGTGATCGTATTTTCGCCCTTGTTTCTGGCCATTGCCGCCGCGATTCGCCTGAATTCGGAAGGCCCGGTTCTTTTTCGCCAGAAGCGCATCGGCCAGTTTGGCGCGCCCTTCACTTTCCTGAAGTTCCGCTCCATGTATGTCTCCAATGACGACCGCATCCACAAGGAATACGTGAAAAGCCTGATCGCCGGGCAGGCCGAAGCCATGCCTTCGGCGGAAAACAGCGAAGGCGTCTACAAGCTCACCCAGGATCCCCGCGTGACCAGCGTGGGGCGCTTCCTGCGCAAGACCAGCCTGGACGAACTTCCCCAGTTCTTCAACGTCCTGCTCGGGGAAATGTCCCTGGTGGGGCCGCGGCCGCCCATTCCCTACGAAGTTGAAGCCTATGACATCTGGCACCGCCGCCGCGTTCTCGAGGCCAAGCCCGGCATCACCGGCCTGTGGCAGGTCTATGGCCGCAGCCGCACCAACTTTGACGACATGGTCCGCCTGGATCTGCAATATGTCCGGACCTGGACCATCTGGCTGGACTTGAAGATTCTTCTCAAGACGCCAGGAGCGATGTTTTCCGGAGACGGCGCGTACTGAGAGTTTCTCCGCCGCTTCCGCAAACGATTTTTGCCGTTCAGTGCCGAAGGAAGTCAGATCGAATTGCCACAGGCATCCTCCGTCCCCCCGGAATCCTGGAAAGAGGAGATCGTGTCCGAAACCCGCATCGAGTTAATGGAAGCTCCCAAAGTAAGAACCGCCAGCGACGTCATCCGTTTCGGCGTCGTCGGCTACGGATATTGGGGACCAAATGTTGTTCGCAATCTTCAGTCTCTGGATTCCTGCCAGGTTGTTTCGGTTTGTGACAAGAGCCCCGACGCGCAGCGCCGCGTGCAGAAGGCCTATCCGGGCGTTCGCGTAACCTCGGAATGCTGCGACATGCTCAAGTCGCCGGACGTCGACGCCGTGGCCGTGGTTACTCCCGTCTGGACGCATTTCGATCTGGCCAAGGCCGCGCTGGAAAACGGCAAACACGTATTCGTGGAAAAGCCCTTCACCTGCAACGCCCAGCAGGCGGAAATCCTCATCGAGCTGGCCGAGCGCAAAAACCTCAAGATCATGGTGGACCACACCTTCCTGTTCACCGGCGCAGTGCGCAAAATTCAGCAGCTGGTGGACGATGGCACGCTCGGCGACCTGTACTACTACGATTCCACGCGCGTGAACCTGGGGCTGTTCCAGCATGACGTCAACGTCGTATGGGATCTGGCGCCTCACGACCTTTCCGTGATGGACCACCTGATCAAGGAGGAGGCCGAAGCCGTGGTGGCCACCGGGGAGAAACATCTCAACGGCCACGTGGATGTGGCTTATCTCACCGTCTATTACCCGCGCAACGTCATCGCGCACATCAACGTCAACTGGCTTTCCCCGGTGAAAGTGCGCACCACGCTGATCGGCGGCGAAAAAAAGATGCTGGTCTGGAACGACCTCGAAGCCGACGAGAAGATCAAGGTCTATGACAAGGGCATCGTGAAGACCAGCCACGAGGGCATGCACGACATTCTGGTCAGCTACCGCACCGGCGATATGTGGGCTCCCAAGGTGGAGCAGACCGAAGCGCTGAAGGTCGAGCTGAACTACTTCGCCGATTGCATCCTGAACGACAAGGCTCCCTTCAACGACGGCCGGGCCGGTTTGCGCGTGGTCAAGATGCTGGAAGCCGCCGAAGAGTCTCTCCAGGAGAGAGGAAAGCTCGTCAGAATATGAGCGAATTCTGCTGCATCGCCCCCGACGTGAAGCTGGGCCAGGACGTGCGCCTGTCCAAATTCATCAATCTATACGGCTGCGCCATCGGTGACCACACCAAGATCGGCGCGTTCGTGGAGATCCAGAAGAACGCCACCGTCGGCAAAAACTGCAAAATTTCCAGCCACACTTTCGTCTGCGAGGGCGTCTCCATCGAGGACGACGTCTTCATCGGCCATGGCGTCACCTTCATCAATGACTCCTATCCCCGCGCCACCGCGGCGGACGGGCAACTGCAGACGGAAAAGGACTGGAAGGTCGAGCGCACTTGCATAAAGAAAGGCGCCTCGATCGGCTCCGGCTCCACCATTCTTTCCAATGTCACCATCGGCGAAAACGCCATCGTCGGCGCCGGCAGCATGGTCACCAGGGATGTGCCGGCCAACTCCATCGTGGCCGGGAATCCCGCCAAATTTTTTAGAACCATCACCGATAAATAAGGACACGAACATGTCAAATACATCGAAAATTCCCTTTCTGGATCTGGTGTCTCCTCACGTGCAGCTGGAGGAAGAACTGGTTGCCGTTTTTCGCTCGGCCTTGCGCACCGCTGGTTTCATTGGCGGGCCGGCCGTCGAAGGCTTCGAGCGCGACTTCGCCGCTTTTTGCGATGCCCGGCATTGCGTGGGCGTCAGCAGCGGCACCGATGCGCTGCGCTTTGCGCTGATCGCCGCCGGCGTAGAGTCCGGCGACGTGGTCATCACCGTTCCCAACACCTTTATCGCCACCACCGAGGCCATCTCCCAGTCTGGCGCGCTGCCCGATTTCGTGGACGTGGATGAACGCACCTATACGATGGACCCCGAAAAGCTGCGCGAGTACATCCGCACGCAGTGCATCGTCAACCGCGAAACCGGCCGGCTCATGCATCTGCGCCTCAAGCGCCCGGTCACCGCCATTGTTCCGGTTCATCTCTACGGACAGATGGCCGACATGGACCCCCTCATGGAACTGGCCGAGCGTTACAAGCTGATCGTGATCGAGGACGCTTGCCAGGCGCATGGCGCGGAATATTTCTCGAAACGGGAAAACCGCTGGAGGAAGGCCGGGTCGATGGGCCACGCCGCGGGTTTCAGCTTTTATCCCGGCAAGAACCTGGGCGCCTGCGGCGAAGCCGGCGCGGCCACCACCAACGATCTCGCGGTCGCGCAAAAAATGCGCATGCTGCGTGATCACGGCCAGGCCAAAAAGTATTACCATGACGTGGAAGGCTACAACGGCCGCCTCGACGCCATCCAGGCCGGCATTCTCAGCGTCAAGCTGCGTCACCTGGCCGAATGGAATGAGCAGCGCCGCGCCGCCGCCCTCCGCTACGACGAGCTCTTCGCCTCCGCGGAAGGCGTGATCGTTCCCTACAAGCCGGAGTGGTCCCGCCCGGTCTATCATCTCTACGTCATTCGCGTTGAGGATCGTGTGGCGATGCAGAACGAATTGTCTGATGCCGGGATCGGCACGGGCATTCACTATCCGGTGCCCCTGCATCTGCAAAAAGCCTACGAAGGATTTGGCTACAAGCAGGGAGACTTTCCGGTTACCGAGCGCGTGTCCGCGGAAATTCTTTCTCTTCCCATGTTCCCCCAGCTTACTTCCCAGCAGGCCAGGGAAGTTGCCGGAAAGGTTCTGGCGGCGAAGATCGGCGCGACGCAGTGAGCGGAATTTCCAGACGCGATCCTGGACCCTGCGGCTTCCGCGCGGGCCTGGCGGGTATTCCCGGCGCTCCGCGGGCGAATGGCACGGATCTTGGGAGGAAGCGCGGATGACCACGGCGGAACTTCCCACGATCCACTCTGCGCCTCCAGCCCCAGCGGAGGCCGCGCTGTGCGAGGCCACCCTCAGGAAGCTCCTGGCCTATTGCCGGGAGAACGACTGGGCGGGCTATGAGCCCTATGACGCCACCAATAGCGGGATCTTTACGGCTCTGCCGTTTCTGAATTCCAGGATCCCCCGCCTGATTCTCACCCAGGCCATGAAGCGCAGCCCCGTGGATATCCGCGGGCTGTTGCTCATCAAAAAAACGCAGAATCCCAAAGCCATCGCCATCTTCCTCAGCGCTTTTCTCAAACTTTCTCAAATGGGCGTGGCCGGCGAGCAGGACTATGCCGGCCTGATGATCGATCGCCTGATCGCTTTGCGTACCAGCGGCTCCCCCTACTGGTGCTGGGGTTACAATTTTCCCTGGCAGACCCGCACCGTTCTGGTTCCCCGCTGGGATCCCAATCTCGTTTGCACCGCCTTCGCCGCCGGCGCTCTTCTGGACGCTTACGAGCAGCGCGGGGACGCCCGGTGCCTGCCCATCGCCGTGAGCGCGGCCGAGTACCTCCTGCAGGAACTCTTCTGGTCCGGCGAAAACGGCGTGGCAGGCTTCTGCTATCCCATGGCCGGCAACCGCAGCCAGATTCACAACGCCAATTTTCTCGCTTCGGCGCTTCTCTGCCGCGTCTATAAGCATACCGGCGATAAAAAATTTCTTGCCCCCGCCTTGCAGGCGGCCCGCCATTCCGCCTCGCAGCAGCGTGCCGACGGTTCCTGGGCCTATGGGGAATCTCCCCGGCAGCAGTGGGTGGATAACTTTCATACCGGCTACAATCTGTCTTCCTTGCACTCCATCGCGCGCCTCCTGGGCACTTCGGAATTCGACGGACATATTCGCCGCGGCCTCGATTTCTACCGCGAGCATTTTTTTCTTCCCGGCGGAGCGGTCCGCTACTATCACGATCGCACCTACCCCATCGACGCCCATTGCGTGGCGCAGAGCATCCTCACCCTTCTGGAATTTCAGGATGTTTATCCCGACAGCCGCTCCCAGGCCCTCTCGGTTTTCCGCTGGGCCATGCAGCATATGTGGGATGAGCGCGGCTTTTTCTATTTCCGGGTGCTGCGATTCTTCAAGAACCGCATCTCTTATATTCGCTGGACTCAGGCCTGGATGTTGCTCGCTCTGACCGCGCTTCTGGCCGAATTTCGGCCCTTGCCGGCCGGCGGGGATTCCTCCGCTCCTTCCCTTCGGGGGAATTCATGAGCCGCCTGCCCGTTTACGTCCTGATTACTCCGGCGCGCAATGAAGCCGCTTTCATCGAGCAGACCATCCAGTCCGTGGTGGCGCAGACCGCGCGGCCGGCCAAATGGGTCATCGTCAGCGATGGCTCCACCGACGAGACCGATGCGATTGTCCTCAATTATGCCGCCCAGCACGATTGGATCGAACTCGTCCGCATGCCCGAGCGAAAAGAGCGTCATTTCGCCGGGAAAGTCCTGGCCTTCAACGCCGGCTATGCCCGAGTCCAGTCGGTCCCCTACGAACTGGTCGGAAATCTCGACGGGGACCTTTCCTTTGACGAAGACTATTATTCCTTCCTGCTCGCCAAAGTCGCCGCCGACACCGCCCTGGGCCTGGTGGGAACTCCCTTTCAGGAAAACGATACCGCTCCCGTCTATGACTATCGCTTTGTCAGCATCGAGCATGTTTCCGGCTGCTGCCAGTTGTTCCGCCGCGAGTGCTTCGAAGAAATTGGCGGCTATGTGCCGGTGGAAGGCGGCGGCATTGATCATCTGGCGGTAACCACCGCGCGAATGAAAGGCTGGAAGACGCGCACCTTCACCGAAAAGGTCTGCCGCCACAATCGCACCATGGGCACGGCGCAGGTTAGCCTGCTGCAGGCGCGCCTCCGGCAGGGCCGCAAGGATTACGCGTTCGGCTACCATCCGCTCTGGGAGCTGTTTCGCTGCGTGCATCAGATGACCTACAAACCGCGCATCCTCGGCGGCCTGGCTCTCCTCTACGGCTATCTGCGGGCCCTGCTCCGCGGAGAAAAACGCCCCATTTCCGATGAGTTGATGGCCTTTCAAAGGCGCGAGCAGATGCAGCGCTTGAAAAAGTTTTTTGGACTCGGCAGAATCTTTCCTGGCAAAGAGGCCGCCTTGCGGCAGCCCGCGGACTGCGCCAGCCTGAAATCGGCGAACAGGTAACGTCTTTGTCGATCCCCGCGAGCGTACTGTCCATGGATTCGAGTAAACCGATGAGCGAGAAGGGAAGCTCCGCCCCGGAGCGGTCCCGCAACTCCGCTGTGCCCCGCGAAAACACCGGCATTTCCTTTGGCGCGGCGTCCGCTTCCGCGCGCCCGCCCGCGGGCCTGCTCCTGGTGAATGCCGACGACTGGGGGCGCGATGCCGTAACCACCGACCGCACTCTCGACTGCATCCTTCTTGGTTCGGTTTCTTCCGTCAGCGCCATGGTCTTCATGGCCGATTCCGAAAGGGCCGCGCGGATGGCTCGCGAGCGCAACATTGACGCCGGCCTGCACCTCAATTTCACTCTCCCTTTTTCCTCTCCCGCCGCTTCTCCCCGGCTGCTCGCCCATCAGCAGCGCATTGCCCGCTATCTGAAAAGGAACCGCCTCGCTCAGGTGCTTTTTCACCCCGGCCTCATCCGCTCCTTCCGCTTCGTCGTGGCGGCTCAGCTCGAGGAATTCAAAAGGCTTTACGGCTCCGCGCCCCTGCGCATTGACGGGCATCATCACATGCACCTTTGCGCCAATGTGATTTGGTCCAACCTGCTGCCGGCGGGAACCATCGTCAGAAAAAACTTTTCTTTTCTTCCCGGACAGAAGGGCTTCCTCAACCGCCTCTATCGCAGGCTCGTGGACCGCCTTCTCGCGCGCCGCCACCGCCTGGCCGATTTCTTCTTCAGCATCCACCCCTATGCTTGCGCCGGCAGCCTCGGAGATGTCGCTGCCCTCGCCGCGAACTCCTTTGTCGAATTGGAGACCCATCCCATCGACCAGGTCGAGTACGATTTTCTGACCGCTGGCGGAATCTTTTCTTCTCTCGGGAAGGCCAGAATTTCTTCCGGCTTCTC
Organism: Terriglobia bacterium; assembly: GCA_020072805.1. GTDB lineage: Bacteria > Acidobacteriota > Terriglobia > Acidiferrales > UBA7541 > Acidiferrum. The sequence continues at coordinate 53,106 of JAIQGC010000002.1, read as the reverse complement.
TCTCTCCTCCGCGGAGAGCGCCGGTTCCGTTCTCCGGCAGGCGGTTTCCTCCGGCGCCGTGGCTGGCCCCGCTGTGGCCCGCGGCGTCCTTCCGGATTCCCAATCCGAAGCTTGCGAATCGCAGCCCGCAAAACATATCTCCGTTTGCATCTGCACCTATAAGCGGCCCGTATTCCTCAAGCGCCTGCTCGATAAACTCGCCGTCCAGGAAACGGGCGGCCTGTTTACCTTTTCCATTGTCGTGGCCGATAACGACCGCCTGCGCTCCGCGGAGCCTCTCGTCGAGGAGTTCGCCGCCTCCTCTTCCGTTCCTATCCGCTACTGCATGCAGCCCGAACAGAATATTGCCCTCACCCGAAACGCTGCGATTGCATGCGCTTCCGGCGATTTTGTCGCCTTCATTGATGACGACGAATTCCCCGTACAAGACTGGCTGTTGACCCTCTTTCGCGCCTCTCAGAAGTTTGCTGTGGACGGTGTTCTCGGCCCGGTCCTGCCTCATTTCGACCAGCAACCCCCGCGGTGGATCCTCAAAGGCAAGTTCTACGAACGCGCCACCTATCCGACCGGGTTGGTAATCGACTGGACCAAGGGACGCACCGGCAATGTTCTCTTAAGCTCCGCCCTTTTCTCTCCCGGCTCTCCGCCCTTCCGCCCGCAGTTTCAATCGGGCGAGGATCAGGACTTTTTTGAACGCATGATTAATGCGGGGCGCGTCTTCATCTGGTGCAATGAAGCGGTGGCCTATGAAAGCGTTCCTCCCGTTCGCTGGAAGCGTTCTTTCATGCTTAAACGGGCGCTGTTTCGCGGGAAGAATTCAGCGCATCACCCGAGCCTGGGCCCCCTCGATACCCTGAAGTCAGTGGTCGCCGTCCCTCTCTATGCGGCCATTCTGCCGTTTACTCTGTTGCGGGGGCATCACACCTTTATGATTTTCCTGATCAAACTCTGCGATCATCTCGGCAAACTCCTGGAAATCGCGGGCATGCATCCGATCAAGACTCCCTACGTTACCGAGTAACTGGCATGCAAGGTTCCCAAAGCGCCTGCCCGGACAATCGGCCTGCGGGGAAAGCGTTCGGCGGGATTTTCCCCGTGAAAGAAGCGATAGAATCTATGTCCATGCGCGAGATACAAAAGTTGGCTCCCGGCTACACCGTGGAAATAGACGCGGTGGACGAACGCCTCTGGGGCGAACTCCTGCTGCAGTTTGATGACGCCAATATCTATCAGACTTGGCCGTATGGCGAGGTTACCCGCGGGCGGCATGGCCTGTGTCATGTGATCCTCAAGCACAACGGCAGCCTGGCCGCCCTGGCCCAGGTCAAAATCGTCAAGGTGCCGCTCCTCCGCGCGGGCATCGCCTATGTTTTGTGGGGCCCCATATGGCGGCGCGTCAGCGCCCCGGAAAATCCGGATCTGTTTCGTCAGGCCATCCGCGCGCTGCGCAATGAATTTGTCTGCCGCCGCGGCCTGGCCCTCCGCCTGTTTCCCGTTCTCTTTGCGGATGGTTCTTCCGCCTTCCAGACGGTTCTGGCCGAAGAGGGATTCGCTCCGGTCGGGGAAGCAATCCACAAAAGAACCATCCTGATGGATCTGACCCAGTCTCTTGAGAGCCTGCGCGACGGCATGCGCCCGCACTGGAAGCGTTATCTGAAAGTGGCCGAGAAAAACGGCCTGGAAATTATCGAAGGCTCGGGAACCGAACTGATCGAATCCTTCATTTCGATTTATAAGGAAATGGTCTCACGGAAAAACTTTGCCGAGCCCAATGACATTCGCGACTTCCTGCGCATCCAGGCGCAGTTGCCCGAAGCGCTCAAAATGAAAATCCTGCTCTGCAAGTCCGGCGGCGAAGTCTGCGCCGGGCTCATCTGCAGCGCCATCGGAAATTCCGCGGTCTATCTGTTTGGAGCCACCAGCAATGCCGGTCTCGAGAAGAGAGGCTCCTATCTCCTTCACTGGAACCTCATCAAGAAACTCAAGCAGGAAAATTGCACGGTTTATAATCTCAATGGCATCAACCCCGTGACCAATCCGGGAACCTATAAGTTCAAATCCGACCTGGCCGGCAGCAACAGCAAGGACCTCTTTTATCTTGGCCGCTTTGATTCCCATGCTGGAGCCTTCAGCCATTTTGCGGTCGCTTGCGGCGAGCGCCTGCGTGCGCTCTACCGCTCCCTGCGCGAACTGCCCCGGGCGGCGCGCGCCGCGAAGCTGCAGTCCCACGCGGGCAGCTAGCCGCCCGCCGGCTTGCGCGCGGCTTGTTGTGCGATGATTCGGGCAGAGACGCTTTCGCGCTCTCTTGCCTCGGGAGACGATCGATGAAGGTTGCTGGAGAAAATATTCGCATCGAGGGGCGCCTGCTCCGCATCGCCCGCCTGGACGCGGAAGGGTACTTGTTTGTGGAGAAGCCTGAGCCCTTGCTCGATGCTCTCCGTAAGTCCGGCGAGCGCATTGACCTTTTTACTTTCACCCAGAGGCTTCCACAATCTGTCCCCTTATATTCCTTCCCCAGGGAATGGGACAACTTTGCCGCACTGCCGGTATCCACCTTCGACCACTGGTGGACGCAGCAGATCGACAACAAAACCAGGAATATGGCTCGGAAAGCCGAGAAGAAAGGGGTAACGCTCCGGGTGGTGCCTTTCGATGATGCCCTTGTTCAGGGAATTTGGGAGATCTATAACGAGTGCCCCGTTCGCCAGGGCCGGCCGTTCACTCACTTCGGAAAGGACCTGGAGACCGTACGCCGCGAGGAAGCCACCTACCTCGACTCCAGCGTCTTTATCGGTGCTTTTCTCGGCGACGCCATGATTGGTTTCGTCAAGCTGGTAAGCAACGAAACTCGAACGCAGGCAGGTCTGATGAACATTGTCTCGATGATTCGGCACAGAGACAAGGCTCCGACGAATGCCCTTGTCGCACAGGCCGTCCGTTACTGCGCCGAACACCAGATCCCCTATCTCGTTTATTCGAACTTTGCCTATGGAAAAAGACAGAAGGACAGCGTCACTGATTTTAAGGAAAACAACGGTTTCCAGAAAATCGATGTCCCGCGCTACTATGTCCCGCTGACGCACTTCGGCAAACTCGCCTTGCGTCTCCGCCTCCATCACCGCTGGGTGGATCTTTTCCCTCAGTCTTTAGTGGCCAGGCTTCGCGATCTGCGCAATGCTTGGAACAACCGCAAATTCCGCTCCGTCACGGAAAACTCCTAGAGGATCCGAATATGCCCGGAATTGCCGGTCTCATCACGAAAAAAATGCCTCCTGAGCAGGCGAAGCGCCAGCTGCAGCGCATGCTTTCCACTCTCCGTCACGAATCCTTTTATACCTGCGGCACTTGGACCGATCCCTCCTGCGGCGTCTATGTGGGGTGGACCGCTCTGGCCAGCTCCTTCTCGGATGGCATGCCCCTCTTCAATGAGCAGCGCGATATCGCCCTGGTTTTTTCCGGTGAAGAATTCTCGGAGTCCGGAATCTCTCAACGCCTTCAAGAACGTGGTCATCAGCTGGATACTCGCGGCCCTTCCTATCTCGTCCATCTTTCCGAAGAGGATCCCTCCTTTCCCGCGTCTTTGAACGGCCGCTTCCACGGCCTGCTGACCAACTCCGCCACCGGCTCCACTCTGCTTTTCAACGACCGCTATGGCATGCAGCGCATCTACTGCCACGAAGCGCAGGACGCCTTCTACTTCGCCGCCGAAGCCAAAGCCATCCTCGCCGTCCGTCCCGAATTGCGCTCCCTGGACCCGCGCGGACTGGGCGAACTCATTGCCTGCGGGTGCACGCTCGAGAACAAATCCATTTTCAAGGGCATCGAGGCGCTTCCCCCCGCCTCGGCCTGGTCCTTCCGCAACGGTCTGCTGGATCGCAAGGACTTCTATTTTCATTCCCGTGAATGGGAAGAACAGCCCCAACTGGACCCCGAATCCTACTACCAGCAGCTCCAGGAAGTTTTCACCCGCAATCTTCCCCGCTATTTCGAGGGGCCCCAGCCGATTGCTCTCTCCCTGACCGGCGGTCTGGACACCCGTATGATCCTGGCGCGTCGGAAGTTTCCCGAAGGTTCGCTTCCTTGCTACACCTTCGGCGGCATGTATCGCGATTGCCAGGATGTCCGCGTGGGGCGCCGCGTCGCCCGCGCTTGCGGCCAAACTCACCAGGTCATTCCGGTCGCCGGGGATTTCCTTTCACGCTTTGCCCACTATGCCGAGCGCGCCATCTTTCTCTCCGATGGCTGCGTGGATGTCGAACGCGCCTCCGATCTCTACGCCAACGAAAAAGCCCGCCAGATCGCTCCCGTGCGCATGACCGGCAACTACGGCGGGGAAGTGCTCCGCCGCATTCGTGCCTTCCGGCCTGGCGATCCCCTGCCCGGCCTTTTCTCTCCAGAGGTGATGTCAAACGTGGCCCGGGCCAAGCAGACCTACGCCAGCCTGCTCCATGGCCACCCGCTCTCCTTTGCCGTCTTTCGCCAGGCACCCTGGCACCACTATGGCCTTCTCGCTCTCGAGCAGACCCAGCTCTCCTTGCGCTCTCCTTATCTCGATAACGAATTCGTCCGCACCGTTTTTCGCGCTCCGGACTCCTCCTGCCGCAACGACGACGCCTGCATCCGTTTGATTTCCGAGGGCAATCCCGCTTTGTGGCGCATTCCCACCGACCGCGGAATCGCCGGCGGCCAGGGCCGCCTCCGGCGCTCCCTCATTCGCGGCTTCATCGAATTCACCGTCAAGGCCGAATATGCCTACGACTACGGCATGCCCCAGTGGGTGGCCGGCGTGGACCATCTCCTCGCCCCTCTGCACCTTGAGCGCCTCTTCCTTGGCCGCCACAAGTTCGCTCACTACCGCGTCTGGTATCGCGATGCTCTTTCCTCCTACGTTCGCGAGATGCTGCTCGATCCCCGCAGCCTTTCCCGTCCGTACCTCGACAAGAAAATGGTGGAATCCGTGGTCCAGGGCCATCTCCATGGCAACCGCAATCACACCGTCGAGATTCACAAACTGCTGACGCTTGAACTCATTCACCGCTTCTTTGTGGATTCCATCTAGCGAATAGGGAATTGCCTTGCACTCCACCGCTACAAAAACCGAACGGATCTCCGCCATCGACTTCACCAAGGGCGCCCTGGTCCTGACCATGGTTCTCTATCATTGGCTGAACTATTTCTACGCCTCCCACGGCGATGTCTACCGCTATCTCCGTTTTTTGCCTCCCTCTTTCATCTGCATCTCCGGCTTTCTCGTCTCCAGCGTCTATTTCGCCAAATACGGCCCGGCTCACCCCGGTCTTTCCCTCCGTCTTGCGCGCAGAGGCCTGAAGATTCTGGCTATTTTTCTTTTTCTGAACCTGGCCGGAGGAGTTCTCCTCTCCGCCATTGCCCACGCCCCGGCGCCAGCTGCATTCTTTTCCCCGGTAAATCTTGTGGCCGTCTTCCTGTCCGGAAACATTGCCGTCGTCGGCGCGGGAAAGTCCGCTGCTTTCTTTATCCTGGTTCCCATCGCCTACTTGCTCCTGCTTTCCGCGCTTCTCGCTCTTTTTCGCGGAGTCTTTCCCTATGTCTTCCATGTTCTGTTTCTCTGCTTCCTTCTTCTGATTCTTCTCCTGCACCATCAGGGCCTCCAGAGCGGAAATCTGGAATTGCTCTCCATCGGTTTGCTGGGTGTGCTTCTCGGCTTCCTCCCCGCGCATAGGATCGCCGCGTTCATCCGCTATCCCTTTCCCTTTGCCGCCGCCTACCTCGGCTACCTCGCCGCCGTCACCTACTGGGAAGTTTCCTTCCCGCTGGAAGTCGCCGCCGTTTTGCTCAACCTCATGCTTTTCTTTTTCCTGGGAACGGTCGCCGGTGAATTCGCCGGCATCCGCCGGCTCATTCTTCTCCTGGGGAACTACACCCTCTTCGGCTATATCGCTCAAATTGCCATCCTCCAGGTTCTTCGTCTGTTCCTGCGCCGCCTTCACCTGGAAAACGGCCTCCTCCCCGTTTCCTTTATCGCCGCTTTTACCCTTACAATTCTCTCCATCGTCCTGCTGGACCGCGCTCGCGCAAAATCGTCCGCGCTGGACGGATTGTACAAGGCCGTTTTTGCCTGATGCCGCATTCATCGTTTGTGGCTGCCCGTCATGGCAACTGCTGGCCCGGCGTTCCCTCGGGGCGCTCCCAGGAATGAGCCTATGAGTCAGTATCTTGCCGCCGCCATCTTTCTCTCCGTCATTGCCTCTCTCTTTGTGCTGGATCGCGACAAAGAGGCGGTCTCCTCGCGGGCTCTCTGGATTCCGTTCGTCTGGCTGCTCATCTCCGGCTCCCGCAACATCAGCGAATGGCTGCAGGTGAATGCTCCGCCGGTGGATACCACCGACGCCTATCTCGAAGGCAATCCCACCGATCGCAACGGCCTCACCTTGCTTCTGGCACTCGGCGTGATCGTCCTTATTTCCCGTCGCCGCCAGGTTCTGGCCTTTCTTCGCGCCAACCCCTTCCTCGTCCTCTATTTTTTCTATTGCGGACTCAGCGCTCTCTGGTCGGATTATCCCGATGTCTCTTTCAAACGCTGGTTCCGGGCCATGGGCGACGTCATCATGGTCCTCGTCGTTCTCACCGACACCAACTGGGTCGTCGCGGTTCGCCGCCTCTTGCTCCGCGTGGGCTTTCTACTCGTCCCCCTTTCCATCCTGTTCATTCTCTTCTTCCCCGAGATCGGCAGGACCTACGGCCGCTGGGACTTTCAACCCAGCTGGACCGGTGTGACCACCAACAAAAACTCCCTTGGCATGGTGGGCATGGTCTACGGTCTCGCCGGTCTCTGGTATTTCGTGGAGGCCTGGCAGAGCGCAAAAAGCTCGCAAAGAAATCACCGACTGATCGCTCACGGCGTTTTCCTCTCCATGGTTCTCTGGATCATCGTCAAGGCCCATTCGGCGACCGCGCTCTCTTGCTTCGGTTTTGGCGCCATCCTGATCCTGGTTACCGGTTTGCTGCCCTTTACCCGAAGGCCGCTGCTCCTGAATATTCTCGTCGCTTTCGTGCTGGTCTTCGCTTTCTCCGCTCTCTTTCTCAATATCGGCTTGGTCGAAAACCTGGGCAGGGAATCAAACCTTACCGGCCGGACGGACATTTGGGCTGCAGCCCTTCACCTGACGGTGAACCCCGTCGTTGGCGCCGGCTTCGAGAGTTTCTGGATCGGCCCCCGGCTTCTGCAGATGCGTTCCATTGACGAGGGCATCAATCAGGCGCATAACGGCTACCTCGAAATCTATCTCAACCTGGGCGCGATCGGCCTTCTCTTGATCCTCCTGTTCATCTTCTCCGGCTTGCGCCATATCCACGCCGCATTTCGCAGGGAAAACGATTTTGCCGGCCTCCGTCTTGCCTATTTTGTCGTTGCCGTCATCTACAGCTTCACCGAAGCCGGTTTCAAGATGATGCATCCCATCTGGATTGCTTTTCTTCTTTCCACGCTGGCCGTTCCGAAGATCCTTCTTCCTCAATCTCTTCCAGGGGAGCCCGCTTGAAACCTTTCGATTCCCATGGCGATTTTCATCCTCTTGCGGAAAACGATGGCATCCGCCTCCTCGCCGTTCGCGGCGCCGGCGCCACTCTTTTTTCTTCCGCGATGGGTCTGGCTGTTCAAATTATCGCCACCGTCACTCTGGCGCGCATGCTCACCCCAGCCGACTTTGGTCTCGTCACCATGGTCACCACCTTCAGCCTGCTGCTCCTGAATTTTGGCATCAACGGCTTTACCGAAGGCATCGTCCAGCGGCCGCAGATCACCCACGCCATGGCCAGCAATCTTTTCTGGATCAATCTCGGCATTGGGACCCTGCTTACCCTTCTCTTCGCCGCCGCCGGCCATCTTCTCGCTTGGTTTTATGGCGACCCCCGCGTTGCTCTGGTCGCCGTCGGCGTCTCCATTTCCATTTTCCTCACCAGCCTTTCCGTCATCCACCTGGCCCTGCTCAAGCGCGCCATGCGCTTCACCGTCGTCTCCGCCAACGATCTTCTGGCCCGCGCCGCCGCCGTGGGACTCTCCATCCTCCTGGCCTGGGCCGGCTGGGGCTACTGGTCTCTGGTCGCCGGCGCCATCGTCACCCCGCTCGTCTGGGTTCTCGGTTCCTGGTATCTCTGCCGCTGGGTTCCCGGGCCGCCCAGGCGCGTCGAGGGCACGGCTTCCTTGTTCCGCTTCGCACTCCATATCTATGGCCGTTTCAGCGTCAACTACTTTGCCCGCAACATGGATAATCTCCTTGTCGGCTGGCGCTTCAACGCCCAGGCTCTCGGCTTTTACAAAAAAGCTTATGACCTGTTTGCTCTTTCCGCCGGCCAGTTGATTTCTCCCATCAGCGTGGTCGCTGTCGCCGCCTTAAGCCGCTTCCACAACGATGCCGTCCAGTACAGGCGCTATCTCCTTACTTCCCTCGGTGTCGTTGCTTTTGTCGGCATGGGCGTGGGCGCCGATTTGACCCTCGTGGGCAAGGACATTATCCGCGTGCTCCTGGGGCCCGGATGGGAAGCCACCAGCCGCATCTTCACCTTTTTCGGGCCCGGCATAGGAATCATGCTTCTCTATTTCACCCATGGCTGGATTCATCTTTCCATCGGCAAGGCCGAACGCTGGTTTCGCTGGGGAATTGTGGAATTTGTCGTTACCGGCCTGCTCTTTGTTCTCGGTCTTCACTGGGGCCCGGTGGGCGTCGCGGTGGCCTGGACCGCTTCTTTCTGGATCCTCACCATCCCCGCGTTCTGGTACGCCGGTCAACCCATCCAGTTCGGCGTCCTCCCGGTGATTGCCGTGGTGTGGAGGTACTTGCTCGCTTCCGTGCTCGCAGCGATTCTCTCCGGGCTGCTCCTCCGCCAACTTCCTCTGCTCACGGCAGCTCCGGGGGCGCTGGGCGCCTTTCTGCGCATCCTGGCCGTTTCCGCTCTCTTCGCCATCCTCTATTTCGCGGCCGTGGTTCTCCTGCACCGCAGTTTCGATCCCCTGCAGCGTGTTCTGCGGCTTTTGAAGGAGATGGCCCCCAAGGGAATGCTGGCAAGACAAGCTCCCCCGCCCGCTCCTGGCATCGAGGAAGCTAAGCTATAACTTGCTTTGAGTTTTGCTGGAATTTTTCTTGCTGCTCGCCGTCAGGGCGAACCACGGCGGACGGCGCAGGCGTTTTCTTTATCCGCTCCCGGGCGAATTTGCTCTTTCGCCCGGATGGATCGCAAGGCCTAGTGGACGACGTCTGCCAGGTTGGTCGGCGCTGCCGGCTTCGGCGCCGTGGATGATGTTCCATAGCATGCAGCCGGATCAAAGAGCAGAATCCCGTTGCTGTCCCGGGCTGTCGCCTTATAGCAGGCCTCCGCTGGGATTGCATTGGCATGGCCGCCCGCGTCAATTCCTCCGCTCACTTCCGGACCGATGGCCGGCCAGGCAATGCTTCCGAACCAGGCCGGTTTCGTGCCGCGGTAGAACGATGCCGGCAAGGTTTGCGTGATCCCCGCATTCCAGATCACCGAGCTGCTCGCCGTGTCATAGTTGCCGTGCAGGACAGCGGTCGAGTAAGCCACACCCACCCACGCAGCCGGTACGCTGCTTCCGTTGGTGTCGGCTCCATTGTTGTACCCGAAATCGAAGGCGTAGAACGTCCCGCTGTAATTGCGGTTGGCAGGCGCCACCGCGCAGGACGTGCAGGCTGCCGGGCCGGAATTGTAGAGCGAACCCGCCGCCTTGGTCGCGTCTGCCGATCCCGCAACGTTGCCGATCAGGTTGTACCTCGTTTGCGTGAACGCCAGGGAAATCCCGCGGTTTTGCTGGTTCGCCAGATGTCCCCCGGCCCAGTTGATTACCTTGCGCCCGGTGTACGTCCCGTCCGCGTAGGGCGCGACCAGCGTCGTCCCGGTGGTCCAGTTCCGGAATGCCGTGTTATACGCTCCCGTTCCCCAGAAGCTGTCCGGAAATATATGCGGGGTCACGTTTCCTTCCCATAGATTGAACTGCGGATGGGCCCCGTGCACCGCGAAATCGATCATCACCGAATTGGTCGCCGACGAATCGTAGGATCCCGTGCTGTAGTTGTAGCCGATTACGTTTCCCGCTGCTCCCCAGTTCAGCATCACCGAAGCGTGCAGCCGTTCCAGGATGTTGTTCTCCACCAGCGTTCCGGTCGTCTTTCCCGCCAACATGATATCCGCATCGGTGCTCCCCGCCACGTGCGAATAGGCATTCGAGAAATAGCTGTCCCGGATCTCGCAGCGATAGGAAAAATTCAAATCGACGTGGTCTCCGTCCGCGTAGTTTCCTTCCACCCCGCGCACCCAGCAGTACGCGCACTCCGCCAACGAGATATTTGCCGAGTACCCCGTGTTGTTCGCGTAGATCTGTAAATCCTCCACTCCCGCGTACTTCACCGCTGCCTTGTACGGCGTGGCCAGCGCCGGCCCCGTCCCGGACGCGGCTCCGTAAGCGGTGTACAATCCCGGATTGATTCCCACCGTCGCGCCGCTCACCGAAATAACTTCCACGATCTGCCCGCGCACCCGCGTCCCGCTCCACATCGAGTTATCGCACCAGCTGCATGTCCCGTTGGGGTCGGTGATCGTCACATAGGTCGCGTCATTTAGTTCCGTGATCAGCAGGTACGACCCGGCCGTAATCCCGCTCGTGCTGCTCAGGGTTATGCTCGTCGATCCCGCGGTCGCCCCTCCCGTGATGTTCACCGAACTCGCCGCACTTGGACTGCCGCTGCCCATGGCAAGGACCGCTCCGCTCGTTCCATGCGCGTTCAAAATCGTGCTCTGCGTCCCCGCGCCCCTCAGCGTCACGTTACTCGGTATCTTCAGCCCGCCGTTGATCAGAAACGTCCCCGCGGAGAGCGATACCACCTGCCCGGACGCGCAGCCATTCAGCGCGCTTTGAATTCCCGCCGTGGCATCCGTTGCGCCATTGCTGTATGTCGTCGCGCTGATTGTCGCGCAGGCCGTCGTACGGTACGGGATCCCTCCCGGCACGCCGCTGTTGGACCAGTCGATGGCCCGGCTGGAATCCAGGATTCCTTTCCAGTTTTGCGCCCTGCCCACGCTGGGAATCGCCAGGGTTACGAGCAATAGAATAAATAGATAAGACCGCTTGCCATTCATGCCGGCTCCTTCATGTCTTGACGGTTCCGGATACGCCTTCCTCGCCGCGCCCTTGCCGGGCTTGGCGATTGCCGGTCGTTCTCCGCGGAACCTGTAGTTCGTTTTTCGTTTTCCACGCCGCCCGGCCGCGGTGGTTGTTTCCTGGAAGTCGGCCGAGCCTGATTATACTTCTTCGCCCCAACCCACATTAACTTTCTACGCCTTCGCAAAACTACTGGCTAGAAGGACAGAATGGGAACAGGCGCACGCCCTGTACCCGGCCCGCCGCTTTCCACCCGATGCTGTCCGCTCCCTGCATTTCCCCGTTTTTCCCTTCTGCATTCTCTTTCCCGCAGGCGGTATGGTAAAGTCACATGCGCAACGCCCCATACTGCTATCCTGTTGCTGTAGCATGACTTGGAATCATTTCTCGTTGCGCGGCAGGTGAAACTTGAACCAGGCCATGACGGATTACTACCGCTGCCCCCAGGAGGCTCTGCCCTTCTCCCTCCAGGGCACGCTCTCGCACCACCCCGGTTTCTTCCGCTTTGGCTCCGGCCTCCTTTGCTTTGGCGCTTGCTCTTCTTCCTCTCCGGCACCGCACCTCGGCCCGCAGATTCCCGATGTTTTCCTCAATGCAAAAATCGAAAATGGCCGCGTCCTTCTTCCCTTTGACCCCACCGAAGTGGCATCCAACTATCGCCTGGAACGCTATAAAAAGTCTGCCGCCGGCCCGAAAAGCAAGCTCCTGGCCTCTGCTCCCGTTCACGATCTCTACTACCTCCTCCGCCCCCTCTTTCCCGTTTCCTTTCGCAAGCATTTGCAAAGAATTTATTTCCGCGGCTGGAAGTCCCGGCCATTCCCGCAATGGCCCCTGGACTCTTCTGTCGATGCCCTCTTCGAACGCCTCCTGACCCTGGCTTTGCAGGCCCGCGGCGGAGAACCCATTCCTTTCGTCTGGTTCTGGCCGGATGCTTTGCCCGCGGCTTTCATCCTCACTCACGACGTCGAAGAAGCCGCCGGCCGCGATTTCTGTCCCGCCCTCATGGACCTCGATGCCTCCTTCGGCTTCAGGGCCTCCTTTCAACTCGTCCCCGAGGAACGTTATTCCACCTCCGACTCGTTCCGCGCCTCCATTCGCGATCGCGGCTTCGAAGTCTGTGTGCACGATCTTAACCATGACGGCCGGCTCTATCACGATCATGCCCAGTTTCTCCGCCGGGCCGCGAAAATCAATGAGTACGCCCGGCAATGGCAGTCCCGCGGTTTCCGCGCCGGCGCCATGTATCGCAACCTCGACTGGTTGTCCGCTCTCGATTTCTCCTACGATATGTCCGTTCCCAGCTCCGCTCATCTCGAACCTCAATCCGGCGGCGCCTGCACGGTCATGCCTTTTTTCGTCGGCAAGATCCTGGAGCTTCCCCTCACCATGGCTCAGGACTATTCCCTCTTTGATATTCTTGATGACTATTCCATCGACGTTTGGCGCGGTCAGGCCGCCCACGTTCTGTCCCGCAACGGTCTGCTCAGCCTGATTACCCATCCCGACTATCTTCTCGAGGATCGCGCCCGGAGGACCTATTCCGCCCTCCTGGCTCATCTTGCCGAGTTGCGCGATAGCGGCCGGCTCTGGGCCGCCCTTCCCGGCGAAGTGGACCGCTGGTGGCGGGACAGGAATAAAATGGAAATTGTGCGTTCGGGCGATGGCTGGCGCGTGCAAGGCCCGGGCAGCGGCCGGGCCCGCGTCGCACTGGCCCAGATCGAGGAAGGGAAGCTTGTCTACCGTTTTCCCCATCACGATTAGGCTGTGCGCATTGAGCGCTTGCCGCGGCGCATCGTTGCTTTCCGCGGCCTGGCTGTATTGCGTGGTGGAAGTCGATTTCGGCGGTTCATGACGAGGACGGGCATAGGATTATGAGAGTTTGCATGATTGCCTACAGTGCCTATGAGAGCGATAACCGCATTCTGCGTTACGCCGAAGCTCTGGCGAAGCGCGGCGACCATGTCGACGTCTTCTCCATCAACAAAGGTGGCGACCCTCCCCACGAAGTGATCCAGGGCGTGCACGTCCACAGACTCCAGGATCGCGCCGCCAGGGAAAATACCAAGGGCAAGTATCTTGTCAATATCCTGCTCTTTTGTTTCCGCGCCATGCGCGCGGTCTCCCTGGCCCACCTCCGCAAGTCCTATGACCTCATTCATGTTCACTCCGTCCCCGATTTCCTGGTCTTTACCGCCTGGCTGCCCCGGCTAACCGGTGCGAAACTTATTCTCGATATCCATGATCTTCTTCCCGAATTCTACGCAAGCAAATTCGGTAAATCCGATGATTCCTGGATCTCCGCGGTCATGCGCCTGGTCGAGCGCATTTCCATCCTCTTTTCCCATCACGTCATCATCTCCAATGACCTCTGGAAGATTAAGATTCTGGCCCGCTCCGTTAGCGAGGACCGCTGTTCCGTCTTCATCAACTATCCGGACTTCTCCATCTTTTCTCCCTCCGGCAGAACCCGCAGCGATTCCAAATTCATTATCATTTTTCCGGGCACGTTGAACCACCACCAGGGCGTGGACATTGCCATCCGCGCCATGTCCCTGCTCCGCGATTCCCTCCCCGAAGCCGAATTCCATATCTACGGCGAAGGCCAGTCCAAGCCCGAACTGCTCGCACTGGTTCGGGAACTCGGCCTGCAGGATCGTGTCCTGCTCAGGGACTCCGTTCCCATTCGCGAAGTCGCTCACTGCATAGAAAACGCCGACTTGGGCGTCGTTCCCAAGCGGAACGACCCCTTCGGCGGCGATGCCTTCAGCACCAAAATCCTGGAATTCATGGCTCTCAATGTTCCCGTCGTCGTCGCCGACACCCGGATCGACCGTTTCTACTTCAACGATTCCGTCGTCAAATTCTTCCATAACGGCGATGAGCGCGATCTGGCCGATGCCATTCTCCTTTTGGCCAGGGATTCCTCCTTGCGCAGCCAATTGGTTGCCAATGCCAGGCTCTTCGTCAACCAGAACAGTTGGGATCTGAAGAAAAGCGATTATTTCTCACTGGTGGATTCCCTCGTCCTCGGAAAGACCGCTTGAGGCGCCCCGCGCAGTCGCCTCTTTTTTCGACCTGTGACATCCCCGGTGCTTCGGTTTGGCGGGATTGGTAAATATTATGGGAAAAAAAGGTAGTTTATTTCCCTGAATTTCAACCGCGCTGCTTCCAATCTTTCTGTAACTTCGTATCTATCTGTATCTAAGCATCTTACTAATGCATTGCGCTTCTCTTTTCTGCCCTTTCTGGCATCTGAATTGCTCCCTCTATCCTTAGTTTGTAGGTCTCGCTCGATTTCTCGTTCTTTGGGATAGGGCCCTGCCTGAATCTCGCAATCGTTTGCTGCGCCTGGCCCTGCGTAGGGCCGGGGTCTGCGGCATTTTCGAATAGGTGGTCCGATGCCACAATTCAGCATAATCATCGCTACTTATAATCAGGAAAACTTCATTCGGGATGCCGTGGATTCGGCTTTGGCGCAGTCTTGCCCCGGCAAGGAAGTCATTGTGGTCGACGATGCTTCCTCGGACCGCACCGTGCAGGTTCTCGAAGAGTACGGCGATAAAATCCGCCTGCTCCGGATGAAAACCAATCAGGGCGCCAACCGCGCGCGCAATGCCGGCGCCGCCATTGCTACGGGCGATTACCTCGTCTCTCTCGATGGGGATGACCTCTTGTTGCCCGGGGCGCTCGAGGCCTATCAGCGCATTATTGATTCCAAGCGGCCCAGGATCATTCTCTGCCGCCTCCTCTTCTTTCAGGGCCCCATACCCTCGCCCAAGTTTGCCGATTTCGGCCAAAAAATGCAGATCGTCGAATACGACGCCCTGATCCGCAAGGATCGCCCCTATCGGGGCAGCGCCAGCGCCATCGTCGTGGAGCGCAGCGTCTTTGAGCAGGTGGGTGGCTGGACGGAAAAAATCTGGCCTTCGGAAATCGATGATCTCACCGTGAAGGTCGGCTATTCCGGCCGTACCGTTCATATCTTGTCTCATCCCACGACCGCCTATCGCATCCATGCCAACAACACCGTGCACCAGGTCTCCAAGTTCGTGGACACCATGCACATGGTCATTCGCAAGGAAAAAGCCGGGCAATATCCTGGCGGCCCGCGCTTCCACTTCGAGCGTTGTGCCTATATCGGCGGCGCCGTCTTCTTCTGGTTCAGGCGCGCCCTCGCTGCGGGCCTTTACCGCCCAGCCGCCAAATTCTTCGCGGACGGATGGCTGATGATTCTGGCCGCTATTGTTTCGAAGCTTGCCATCAGGATCAAAGGCCGGCGTCCGGCGGAATCGATTGCCTTATGATGGCTCAGCGCTTCCTTTCCGGCCGGGACCGTTTCTGGTCCGCGTGCGCCGCAGCCGGTTGGAATCTTATTGGGTAACTGCCTGTCTCTTTTTCCGGGGCTTGCTCCCCACATTCGATTCCATATCGCGCTATTCTTGTATTAGGATGCCTTAACGCGGGGCTCCCGGCAGGGGCGCTCGAAATTTCAGTTGCAGAGGAGACCTTCATGAAAGGCGTCGTTCTCGCGGGCGGACTGGGCAGCCGCCTCAGCCCACTCACCAAGGTCACCAACAAGCACCTCCTCCCCATCTACGACAAGCCCATGATTTATTACCCCATTCAGACTCTCGTGAATGCGGGCATCAAGGAGATCCTCATCGTCACCGGCGGTAAAAACGCCGGCGACTTCCTGCGCCTTCTCGGCAACGGCAGGGAGTTTCGCCTGCAGCACGTCAACTACACTTACCAGGAAGGCGAAGGCGGCATCGCCCAGGCCCTCGGCCTGGCCGAATTCTTCGCCGATGGCGAAAAGATCTGCGTCGTCCTCGGCGACAACATCATCGAAACCAACGTCTGCAAGGCCGCCGACGATTTCCGCAAGCAGCGCGCCGGCGCCAAGATCATCCTCAAGCAGGTCACCGACGCGGAGCGCTTCGGCGTCGTCGAAATCCAGTGTGGCCGCATCATCGGCATCGAGGAAAAGCCCAAGGCCCCCAAGTCCAATCTCGCCGTCATCGGCATCTATTTCTACGACGCCTCCGTCTTCGAGAAAATCAAGCGCCTCAAGCCCTCCGGCCGCGGCGAACTGGAAATTACCGACGTCAACAATTTCTATATCCAGGAAGGCTCGCTCACCCACGAAACTCTCGACGGCTGGTGGACCGATGCCGGCACCTTTGAATCCCTCCTCCGCGCCAACAATCTCGTCGCTTCCACCGGCGCCAACCAGCTCCGCGCCAGCCTCCCCTCCGCCGCGCCCGTCGCCGTCGGAGAAAAGTCCCGATGAACCTCTTCGTCACCGGAGGCGCCGGCTTCATCGGCTCCAGCTTCATCCGCCATGTCCTCTCCCTCGGACAGGACCATCGCATCGTCAATTTCGATAAGCTCACCTACGCCGGCAACCTCGCCAACCTTGAATCCGTAGCCGCCGACCCCAACTACCGTTTCGTCAAGGGCGATATCTGCGACTCCGCCGCCGTCACCGCCGCCATGCAGGGCTGCGACGCTGTCGTGCACTTCGCCGCCGAATCCCACGTGGACCGCAGCATCTACGAACCCGGCCCCGTCATCGAAACCAATATCACCGGCACCTTCATCCTTTTGCAGGTCGCCCGCAAACTCGATCTCCAGCGTTTTGTGCATATCTCCACCGACGAAGTCTATGGCGACCTCGCCCCCGGCCAGGTTTCCGACGAAAACTTCCACTTGCGCCCCAACAGCCCCTATTCCGCCTCCAAGGCCAGCGCCGATCTCCTGGTCCGCTCCTTCCACCGCACCTACGGCTTTCCCGCCATCATCACCCGCTCTTCCAATAATTACGGCCCCTACCAGTTCCCCGAAAAACTTCTTCCACTGCTCATCTCCAACGCCCTTGAGGACAAGCACCTTCCCGTCTATGGCGATGGCCGCCAGGAACGCAACTGGATTCACGTCGAAGACAATTCCCGCGGCATCCTCGCCGTTCTCGAACGCGGACGCCTCGGCGAAATCTACAATATCGGCGGCGCGGACGTGATCGAAAACCTCGACATGGTCCGCCGCCTCCTCGCCCTCCTGCACAAGCCCGAATCCCTCATCCGTTATGTCACCGACCGTCCCGGCCACGACCGCCGCTACGCCCTCGACTCCGCAAAGCTCATCCGGGAACTCGGCTGGTCTCCTCGCATTTCCCTCGCTGACGGCCTGCTTCAGACCGTCAACTGGTATCGCGATAACTCCGCCTGGGTCGCCGCCGTGCGCGACGGCGCCTATCGCACCTACTACGACAAATACTACGAAAATCGCGACTCTTCCCTCCGGCACTTCAACCCTTCGGGGGTGAAGGCTCCCGCCTGACGCGCTGGCCGCACCGGCGGCGCTTGTTCCGGCTGTCTTTCCCCGGTACCATCGCGGTGAGACCGGATATTTTTCGCCAGGGAAGGGAAGTTGT
The DNA here is from genome assembly GCA_020072805.1 of Terriglobia bacterium. Taxonomy (GTDB): domain Bacteria; phylum Acidobacteriota; class Terriglobia; order Acidiferrales; family UBA7541; genus Acidiferrum. Next base: position 35,524 of record JAIQGC010000002.1, on the reverse strand, counting down.
TCCTCCGCCCGGCCTCGGCCGGAGAAAGCGAAAGAGAAAAGGGAAAAAATCTTGAATCGCATCGAGACATCGCTTCCCGGCGTCTGCCTGCTCCAGCCCAGGCTTTTCTCCGACTCCCGCGGCTTTTTTCTGGAAAGCTATCATCGCGATAAATTCGCGGCCCTCGGCATTGCCGACACCTTCGTCCAGGATAATCACTCCCGCTCCACCCGCGGCGTTCTCCGCGGCCTGCACTACCAGCTCCGCCATCCCCAGGCCAAACTCTGCCGCGTCATCGAAGGTGAAGTCCTCGATGTCGCCGTGGACGTCCGCCTCGGCTCCCCCACCTTCGGAAAGTCGGCCAGCGTCCTTCTCACCGCGCAAAACCACGCCCAAATCTATATTCCCGCCGGCTTCGCCCACGCCTTCCTGGTCCTCTCCGATTCCGCCCAATTCCTTTACAAGTGCAGCGATTTCTACGACCCTGCCGACGAACACGGCATTCTCTGGAATGACCTCGCCCTGAACATCCCCTGGGGTCTATCCGACCCCATCCTTTCCGAGAAGGACCGCAAAAATATTCCCCTCGCGCAGGTTTCTCCCGGACTCCTGCCGCGCTACCAGCCCTGATGCCTCCCACCATCCTGCTGACGGGCAAGAGCGGCCAGTTGGGCGGGGAACTGTTTCCTCTCCTCCAGCGCATCGGCGAAACCATCGCTCCCTCTCATGCCGATCTCGATCTCGCCGATCCCTCCTCCATTCGCCGCCTCGTCCGTGAACTCCGCCCCTCCCTCATCGTCAATGCCGCCGCCTACACCGCCGTGGACCAGGCCGAATCCGACGAGCCCCGCGCCCGCGCCGTCAACGCGGTCGCCCCCGGCGTCCTCGCCGAGGAAGCCAAATCCCTTGGCGCACTCCTCGTCCATTATTCGACCGACTACGTCTTCGACGGCTCGCAGCGCTCGCCCTACGATGAGTCCGCTCCCACCTCTCCCCTCGGCGTCTACGGCCGCGGCAAGCTCGCCGGCGAAGTGGCCATCCGCTCGGCGGGCGCCGCTCACCTCATCTTCCGCACCTCATGGGTTTTTGGCACATCCGGAAAAAATTTCCTGCTCACCATCCTGCGCCTGGCCTCGCAAAGGGAAGAGCTGCGCGTCGTCAGCGATCAAACCGGCGCTCCCACCTGGAGCCGCGCCATCGCTTCGGCCACCGCCAGCATCCTCCGCCGCTTCCCGCCCGCCGCCCTCGCCGAGCGCAGCGGTATCTACCACCTCACCGCCGCCGGAGAAACCACTTGGTACGATTTCGCCCGCGCCATCCTCGAAGACTGTGCCGACCCCGTTCGCCTCGGTCCCTGGTTCACCCAAGCCACCTCCGGACGCCCGCTCATCGCTAAATCCATCCTGCCCATCCCCACTTCCGAGTACCCGACACCCGCCCGGCGCCCCGCCTATTCCGTCCTCTCCAACCGCAAACTCCTCCAAACTTTCGCCCTTCAACTCCCCGACTGGCGCTCCCAATTACGCCAGGCCCTCCTCGATGATCGCAACGAAGCGCTCCTCTCCCCGAACTCCCCGCTGTAGCCGCCCTCTTCAGAGGGCGGTTTTTTCTCCCCTCCGGCGCACACCCTCCCTCCCCGCAATAAATTCGCAGCCTATAAAACAAAAGGGCCGGCGTCGCCGGCCCCTCTTCGATTTCAATTGTTTTTTCGCTTACGGCAGAACAGCCGTCACTTGATTCGAGAACAGACTCTCGACTCCGCTTCCATCCACGGCCGTCGTCACATAATAGAGCGTCTGTCCGCCCGGCAGGTTCGCATCCGAATACGAGGTCAGCGTCACCGGCGTGGCATTCACCCGCATATATGGCCCGCCCGACTGGCTCCCGCGGTAGACGTAGTATCCCGTCACCGTGGATGTGCTCCCCGTCCAACTCAGCGCCACGGAATGGTTCTGCACTCCCGACCCGCTCACCGTCACCGCCGTTGGCGATCCCGCGGCATTGCTTGTTAGTGTGATCGTTCCGCTCACGCTGCCGGTTGCCGCCGGCGCGAAGGCCACATTGAAATTGCTCGATTTTCCCGCCGCCACGGTCAGCGGCACGCTGATTCCGCTCAGGCTCAAGCCCGTTCCGGTCACGGTCGCTTGCGAGATGCTCAGGTCCGCATTCCCGCCGTTGCTCACCGTTACCGTCTGCGTGTTGGTCACTCCCACGGCCACGCTGCCGAACGCGATGCTCGAGGGCGCCACCGAAATTGCGGGCGCCGGTGTGGAACTCGGGCTGGACGCAGGCGCGCTTCCCGATCCGCTGACGGTTCCGGAGCATCCGGCTATGCCGTAACTCCCCGCCAGACAGAGAACCAGCGCGGAAAATTTCCATCCGCGCCTGCCCCCCGGCATGCGTTTCCCAAAATCTTTTTGCGACACAACTGGTTTTTCCCCAGTCATAACCATCACCCGTATCGCAGTTTAGACTTTGCTCCCTCCTTTAACTACTGGTCTGGGGTCTAATCGTGGTACAGGGCGCTACCTGTCCCCGCAGTCGCGCCCTCCCTGCCCGGGCCCTCTGATTTTTCCCTCTTGCTTCGACCTTCTTTCCTCGACTCTCCGCGCTTGCGTCGGACAGGAAAGGTGCTTCCGCTGGATTCTTTCTCCGAATGCATCGCAGTTTTCCACGGTTCCGTTTCAGTTCTTCGCTGAAGCTGAGTAACGGCTCGAACTCATTACCTGACCTTCCCCGGGAAATTTTTTTCCACCAGCCTTCATGGCAAACAAATAGCGAACCAAACTCACATTTCCTGCATCGTCCGTAAGTAATTGACAATACGTATATTACAAGCGCCATCCTTCTCCTTTTAACCCTCTTCCGCGTACTAGTATCTTCGTTTGGGAATCTTAATGTATCCCCTGTACTATCGCCTTTGGCCCCCTTTTGCGGTTCAATAGTTTTTGACTGGCTGTGATGTCAAACACGGGAGGATTCGCTCAGACGGTAGTAAACTGGGGACTCTTCTGATTCCCAGGATCCTAGGAGCTCACAAAAGGACTGCCCATGGAGCAAGGCTTCACCTTTCCCTGGAACGATACCCGTCGCGATTTTTCGCTGCATCGTAATCCTCACGAATTCATCGAGGACCAGGTCGAACGCACCGCCGATTCCCCCGCCCTTGTTTTTGGGGAGCGGAAACTCTCCTATCGCGATTTGAACTCCAGGGCGAATCAACTCGCTCATTTTCTTCGCGAGAAGGGCATCGGTCCCGATGGCCTGGTGGGCGTCTGCCTGGACCGCTCCTTCGACATGCTTGTCGCCTTCCTCGGCATTCTCAAAGCCGGCGGCGCCTATCTTCCCCTGGACCCCAAATTCCCCAAGCAGCGTCTTGCCTTCATGCTTTCCGACGCCTCCGTCTCCATCCTTCTCACCCAGCAGTCCCTGCTTCCCATCCTCCCGGAATCTTCCGCGCAGCTCGTCCTCATGGATGCCGATCCCCATCCCTTCTCCTCTTATCCTTCTTCCAATCTCCCCCTCGTCACCGATTCCGCGAATCTTGCCTACGTCATCTACACTTCCGGCTCCACCGGTAATCCCAAAGGCGTGATGATCCCGCGCATCGCCTTGACCAATTTTCTCCTCTCCATGTTGGAAGCTCCCGGCATTGCCCCGGCCGACTCCTGGCTTGCCGTCACCACGGTCTCCTTCGATATCTCCATCCTCGAACTTCTCCTTCCTCTGCTCGTTGGCGCCCAGCTGGTCATCGCTACCCGCGAGCAGGCCTCGGACGGCTCCGAACTCATTCGCCTCCTTGACCGCCACTCCATCACCATTCTCCAGGCCACTCCCACCACCTGGCGCATGCTTCTCGATTCCGGCTGGGAAGGGAAGAGCGACCTCAAGGCATTGTGCGGCGGCGAATATATGGGGCCGGATTTGGCCGCCAGGCTGCTCCCTCGTTGCAAGGAACTTTGGAATGTCTACGGGCCCACCGAAACCACCATCTGGTCCTCGGCTCAGCGCGTCCTTTCCCCGGACCGCATCTTCCTGAATCCTCTTCTGGCCAATACCCAGTTCTATGTCGTGGACGAAAAAATGAATCTGGTTCCCCCGGGCGAAACGGGCGAACTGCTCATCGGCGGCATCGGCCTGGCCCGCGGCTATCTCAACCGCCCCGAACTCACCGCGGAAAAATTCGTTCCCGACCCCTGGAGCGCCGTTCCCGGCTCACGCCTCTATCACTCCGGCGATCTGGTTCGCCGCCGCACCGACGATTCGCTCGAATGTCTCGGCCGCCTGGACCATCAGGTCAAGCTCCGCGGCTTCCGGATCGAACTCGGCGAAATTGAAAGCGCCCTCGAAAAAATTGAAGGCATCCGCCAGGCCGTGGTTATCGTTCGTGAAGACCGCCCCGGCGACCAGCGCCTCGTGGCCTATTACACCGGCGTCGAGGTCATCTCTCCCGTTCTGCTTCTGCAGTCCCTCAAGACGGTCCTGCCCGAGTACATGCTTCCCGCTTCCTTCATGCGCATCGAGCAGTTTCCCCTCACTCCCAACGCCAAGCTCGACCGCAAGGCTCTTCCCGCTCCCGAACGCAAACGCCCCCCGCTGGCTCAGGAGTTTATCGCTCCGCGCACTCCTCTGGAAACCCAGCTCGCCTCCCTCTGGTGCGAACTCCTCGATCTCGACCGCGTTGGGATTGACGACAGCTTCTTCGACCTCGGCGGTAATTCCCTCGCCGTCGTCCGCATGGCCGCCCTGGGCAATTCCCGTCTCGGCCGCGAAATTCCTCCCGTCAAGGTTTTTCAATATCCCACCATCGCCCAGCTCTGCCGTTTCCTCGATCACGGCCACGCCGATTCTTCCTTCGTCGCCGATGCCGAGCAGCGCCTCGCCCGCCAGCACGCCGCCGGCTCCTCCCATGCCGCCGCCCTCGATGGCGTGGCCGTCGTCGGCATGGTTGGCCGCTTTCCGGGCGCCGACACGCTCGACCAGCTCTGGCGCAATCTCTGCAACTCCGTCGAATCCATCTCCGTCTTTACGCCCGAGGAACTCGGCCCCGGCATCGACGAGCAGCTCCGCCGCGACCCCGACTACATCCGTGCCCGTGGCCTCATCGAAGGCGCCGACCTCTTCGACGCCGCTTTCTTCGGCATCAGTCCCCTGGAAGCCAGGGTCATGGACCCCCAGCAGCGCGTCTTCCTTGAACTCGTCCAGCATGTTCTCGAAAACGCCGGCTACGATCCCGAGCGCTTCAAGGGCCCCATCGGCGTTTTCGCCGGCATTGGTGATAATCACTACTACACCACCAACCTCCTCACTCATCCCGACCTTCTCGCCATGGCCGGCAAGCTCGCCGTCGAATACGGCAACCAGAAAGACTACATCGCCCTGCGCACCGCTTATCTCCTCGACCTCCGCGGTCCCGCCGTCAGCCTCAACACCGCCTGCTCCACCACCCTGCTCGCCATTGACCAGGCTTTCCGCTCCCTCCTCGATTTCGAATGCGACCTCGCTCTCGCCGGCGGCATTGATATCACCGTTCCCCAGCGCAGCGGCTTCCTCTATCAGGAAGGCGGAACCTTTACCCGCGACGGCCACTGCCGCCCCTTCGACGCCGAGGCCACCGGCACCATGTTTTGCGACGGCGCGGGCGTTGTCGCCCTCAAGCGCCTCGCCGACGCCCTCGCCGATGGCGACACCATCTACGCCGTTCTCCGCGGCACCGGTAAAAACAACAACGGTGCCCGTCCCGCCTCCTTCCTCGCCCCCAGCGTGGACGGCCAGGCCGAAGCCATCGCCATGGCCCAGGCCCGCGCCAATGTTCCCGTCGAAACCATCCGCTACATTGAAGCCCACGGCACCGGAACCCCCGTTGGCGACCCCATCGAGATCGACGCCCTCTGCAAAGTCTTCCAGTCCAAAACCGCAAAAAAACAGTTCTGCTATGTCGGCTCGATCAAAGGCAACATCGGCCATCCTACCAACGCCGCCGGTGTCGCCGGCTTCATCAAGGCCGCCATGGTTCTTCACCGCGAGCAGATTCCCCCCACTCTTCATTTCAAGACTCTCAATCCCAAAATCGATTTCGCCGATAGCCCCTTCCTCATCGCCGATAAACTCGTTCCTTTCCCCCGCGGCCCCGAGCCCCGCCGCACCGCCGTCAGCTCCTTCGGTTTCGGCGGCACCAACGTCCACGCCATTCTCGAAGAGGCGCCCCTCCCTCGCCCCGGCGGCAGCTCTCGTCCCTTGCAGCTTCTGCTCCTTTCCGCCAGAACTCCCGCGGCTCTGGAAGCCTATCGCCTCTCTCTCGCCGATCATCTCGATGGCCTTCCGGACGCTTCCTTTGCCGATGCCTCCTTCACCTTGCAGACCGGCCGCCGGCAGATGGCCCAGCGCTGTTTTGCCGTCGCCGCGGATCCTCGCGCGGCCGCGCAGCTCCTTCGCCATCCCAATCCGCTGCGCTCCTCCTCCCGGCGCTGCGATCGCCGCGATCCCTCCCTCGTTTTTCTCTTTGGCGGCCAGGGCACCCAGTCCGTCAATATGGGCCGCAACCTCTATGACGGCGAGCCCCTCTTCCGTGCCATCGTGGACGACTGCTGCGAATTCCTGAAGCCTCATCTCGGCCGCGACCTCCGCGAACTTCTCTATCCCGCCGCCGGCGACGAAAAAACCGCCCAGCTCTCCCTCCAGGACACTTTCTTCACCCAGCCCTCCATCTTCGTCATCGAATACGCCCTCGCCCGCTTCTGGCAGAGCCTCGGCATTCAGCCTGCCCTCATGGCCGGCCACAGCATCGGTGAGTTTGTCGCCGCCACCCTCGCCGGCGTCTGGGACCTCCAGGACGCCCTGCGCATCATCGCCCTCCGCGGCCGCCTGATGCAGTCCCTGCCCCGCGGCTCTATGATGGCCGTCAGCGCCAGCGCCGATAAAATCGCCACGCTCCTTCCGCCCTCCGTCCAGATCGCTTCCAACAACGCTCCTTCTCTCTGCGTTGTCTCCGGCCCCGAACCGGACGTTAAGGCTCTCCAGTCCCAGCTCGAAGCCCAGGACATCGTCTGCCGCCACCTCCACACCTCGCACGCCTTCCATTCCGCCATGATGGATCCCATCGTCGAGCCGCTCCGCGCCGAAGTCGCCAAAGTCAGCCTTCGCGCTCCCTCCCTGCCCTTCGTTTCCACGGTCACCGGACGCCTCATCACCGCCGCGGAAACCACCGACCCCGCCTACTGGGCTCATCACGCTCGCGCCACCGTCGAGTTCTCCAAAGCCGTCCAGTTCATCAAGGAACAGGGCCACGACCTCTTTCTCGAATGCGGCCCGCGCTCCACCCTCTGCGCCCTCACTCGCCAGCACTTTTCTCCCGACCGGCCCTGCACGGCCATTCCCACTCTGGCCGACACCCATGAGGACAACACCGAATGGGCCTCGCTTCTCTTTGCCCTCGGCTCTCTCTGGCAGAATGGCCTTTCCCTCGATTGGGACGCTTTCTACGCCCACGAAGACCGCCGCCGCATTCCCCTGCCCGGCTATCCCTTCGAGCGCCAGCGCTTCTGGGTGGACCCCGCCGTCTCTGCTCCGCTGCAGCACGCTCCCGCCGCGCTGCAGGAATTGCTCCCCGCGGCTGTGTCTTCTCAGCCCGCCGCCGCTTCTCCGGCGGTTGCTCAGGAATCCCGCAAGGACCGCCTGGCCGCGCGCCTCATCGATCTCCTCGTCCCCGTTTGCGGCCGCGAGCGCTCGCAGCTCAGTTCCTCCTCCACTTTTCTCGAACAGGGTTTCGATTCGCTCTCTCTTACCCAGGTCTCTTTCGCCATCCGCAAGGAGTTCGGCGCGAAGATCAGCTTCAGCCAGCTCATGAATCAGCTGCCCAACGCCGAGATGGTCGCCGAACATCTCGACAAAACGCTTCCTCCCGATCAGTTTGCCGCTACCGCTCCTGTCACTGCTCCTCTTTCGGCCGCTGCTCCCTCGGTTACTCCTCCTATTCTCCCGGCTGCTCTTCCGCCTGCTCCCGCTCCCCTCCGCGCGGACAGTTCCCGCCTGGAAGAAATTATCGCCGAGCAGTCCCGGACCATCGCCCGGCTCGTCGGCCTGCTCGAAAAAGGCGGCGTGGAACAGCCGCGCACGCCTGCTCCTTCCTCCTCTTCCGTCCCTGCGCCGGCTTCCTCCCCGGCTCCCGCTCCGGCGCCTCCCGCGGTCGTCACCGTTGAATCCACCGTCCCGCAGCGCGGCATCTTTTTCTCCTCGCGCCTTTCCGCCAGCCTCTCCGCCTCCTACAACGAGTCCATGACTCTCCGTTTCACCGGGACCATCTCCGTCCCCAAAATGACCCGCGCGCTCCATCGCCTCGTCGCTCGCCACGATGCCCTGCGCGCCTCCTTCGATGAAACCGGTTCGGCCATGCGCCTGGCTCCGTCCCTCTCCCTGGACGTGCCCGTCACCGACCTCTCCTCCGCATCCGATCGCGAAGAGCGCTTCGCTAAAATCATCGCCCTTGAAACTGCCCGCACCTTTTCTCTGCCGGGCGGGCCTCTTTTCCGCAGCCAGATCGTCCTGCTCGGCGCCGATTCCGCCGCCGTGATATTCACCGGCCACCATGTCATCTGCGACGGCTGGTCCCTCGACGTCCTCATCCACGACCTCTGCGCCTTCTACTCCGAGGAACTCTCCGGAACTCCCGCCGAGCTGCCCCCGCCGGGCAGCTACGCCGATTACGCCCGCGATCTTGCCCTGCGCTCGCAATCCGCCGATTTTGCCGAAGCCCGCGGCTATTGGCAGTCCCGGTTTGCTTCCGGCTTTCCCGTCCTGGTTCTTCCCTCCGATCGCCCGCGCTCGGCGCGCCGTGAATTCGCCGCTCGCCGCATCGAACGCACCGTGCCCCCCTCCACCGTGCAGAAGCTCAGGGCCCTCGCCGCCAGGAACAACTACAGCTTCTTCACCGTCATTCTCGGCGCTCTTTCTCTCCTTCTCGCTCGCGTTTCCCGCCAGCGCCGCTTCGTCCTCTCCCTCCCCACCGCCGAACAGCCCGTCGCCGGCAATCCCGGCCTCGTCGGCCATTGCGTCAGCCTTCTTCCTTTCCTCGTCGATCTTCGCGATGGCGAATCCGTCGGCTCCTTCCTCTCCCGCGTTCAGCAGGAGTTGGGCGCGGCTCATGATCATTCCGCCTTCACCCTGGTCAGCCTCCTTCAGGATCTCCGTCCCGTTTCCCCCATGCCCGGCGTCTCCCCGGTTTCCGCCGGCCTCACCAGCGTCAAGAAGTTTTTGCCCCATGAACTTCCGCAATCCGGTTTTTCTCTCGATTACCAGCCCAATCCCAAGAGCTTCGAATCCTTCGAGTGGTATCTGAACGCCATCGAAGCCGGCGACTCGCTCCTTCTCCACTGCCATTACGATTTGGCTCTGTTCAAGAATTCCACCGCCGAGGAATGGCTCGCCTCGCTCGATGCCATCCTCATGGACATCGTCGCCGACCCTTCCCGCGACGCCCTCGAACTGGCTCGCCTCAAGCAGCCCCCCTCCCTCTCCGCTCCGGAACTTCTCTACACCTTCTCTTCTCCAGACGCTTCTCCCGCTGCCGCGCCGCCCGCCCGGATGGATTCTCCGGCCGCCTCCTCCGCTGCCGCGGGCGACGACCCCGCCTTGCTCCATTCCATGCTCGATCTCTGGCGCCGCGTTCTGCACCTGCGCTCTCTTCAGCCCGATGACGATTTCTTTGCTCTCGGCGGCCATTCCATGCTCGCCGCCCAGCTCTTTGCGAGTATCGAACGCGAATTGGGCATCACTGCTCCTCTCGCCCTTCTCTATCAGGCTTCTACTCCTCGCAAACTTGCCCGCCGGCTTGCTCGCCCCTCCGCTCAGGTGGACTGGCAGTCTCTTGTTCCCATTCAAACTACCGGCCCGCGCATTCCGCTCTTCCTCGTTCATGCCGCCGAAGGCAACGTCCTCCTCTACCGCTCGCTCGCTTCCTGCCTCGGTCCCGACCAGCCTGTTTACGGCCTGCAATCCCTCGGTCTCGATGGCCAGGCCGAGATTGACCCGCGCTTCGAAGTCGTTGCCCGCCGCTATATTGACGAACTTCGCCAGGTGCAGCCCCAGGGTCCCTACATGCTCGGCGGATATTGCCTCGGCGGCACCATCGCGCTCGAAATGGCCCGCCAGCTCCGCGAAGCCGGCCAGTCCGTCGGCTTGGTCGCCATGATCGAAAATTTCAATGTCCGCGCCATTCCCTGGCCTCTCCCTCTCCCTCAGCGCATCGCCAATCGCTTCTTCCTCAACCCCTATTTCCATCTCCGCAATCTCTTCGCCGCCGAAGGCGCCGCCAAATTCGACTTCTTCCTCGATAAACTCCGCGTGGAAATCTCCCGTGCCCGCGTTTCCGCGCGCGTTGCTCTCGCCGCCGCGGTCCGCCGCTTCCGCCCCGGCGCCGCCGCCGAATTCCATCACCTCAAAATTGCCGATCTCTATGACGACGCTCTGGCCCACTACGACGTCAAACCCTACCCCGGTGAACTGACTGTCTTCCTTCCCGAGCGTCATCTCGCCGGAATGGGTGACCGCCTCGGCGGCTGGGGCCGTATCGCCCAGGGCGGCGTGCGCCTCTACTCTCTGCCCATCAGCCCCAAAGGCAGCCTCGTCGAGCCTTTTGTCCGCCAGCTCGCCCTTCTCTTGCGCGCCTCTCTGGACCGCGCCGGAGCCGCTGCTCCCCGCGGCGCAAAGGAATTTACCCTTGATCTCTCCTCGGTGCGCCGATGAACACGCACGCCCTGGCTTCTTCTTCTCCTACCCTCCCCGGCAACTCCATCCCCGCCGTCCTCAATCTCTCTTCCGCGGACCCTCTCGTCCCCTGGTCTTTGCCTCCTTCCTCTCTCTCTCTTTCTCCCGGCGATCTGCACGTCTGGCGCTTTCCCCTGGACCTCCCTCCTTCCTCTTTCCAAATCCTTGCTTCCTCTCTTCTCCCCGGGGAGATTGCCCGCGCGCGCCGCTTTGTTTTTGCCTCTGACCACGATCATTTCATCGCCGCTCGTGGCGCCCTCCGACTCCTCCTCGGAAGCTATCTCCGCACTCCTCCCGCGGAGGTCTCTCTCCTCAAGGGCCCCCACGGCAAGCCTTTTCTTCCTCCCCCCTCCGCCCGCGGCGCGGAAGCGCCCGATTTGCGCTTCAACCTCTCCCACTCCCACGGCCTGGCTCTTTGCGCCTTTGCTCTCCGCTCTGAGCTTGGGATCGACCTCGAAAAATTTCGCCCCGATTTCGCCTCCGCGGAAATCGCCGGGCGTTTCTTTTCCCCGGCGGAACGCAGTGAATTACTCTCTCTTTCTCCTGATCTTCATACCCGCGGCTTTTTCAACTGCTGGACCCGCAAGGAAGCCTATGTCAAAGCCCGTGGCCAGGGCCTCCACATCCCCCTGCACAGCTTCGATGTCTCCCTAGCCCCTGGACAGCCTCCCATTCTGCGCAGCGCCGATTCCGCCCGCTGGTCTCTTCTTTCTTTTTCTCCCGCGCAGGACTATTCCGCCGCTCTCGTCGCCGAGGGCTCCGACTGGAACGTGCGCTTCTTCGACCTTCCCCCGAATCTTCTTCCGCTTGCAGGGTGACCTTTGCTTCCATTCAGCATCATCATCACTTGCCACAACCAGAAGCAGTTCATCCGCCACACCGTTGATTCCGCCCTCGCTCAGTCTTTCGCCGGCAGGGAAGTGATTGTCGTCGACGACGCTTCCTCCGACGGTTCTGTGCAACTCCTCGAACAGTTTGGTGATCGTATTCATCTCCTCAAGCAGCCCCTCAACCAGGGCCCCAACGCCGCCCGCAACCTCGGCGCTTCCGTCGCCCGCGGCCGCTTCCTCGTCTTCCTAGATGGCGATGACCTGCTCCTTCCCTGGGCTCTCGATTCCTTTGCCCGCATCATCTCCCTTCAGCAGCCCGCCATCCTTCTTGGCCGCCTTCTTTTCTTCTCTGGACCTCCTCCCTCTCCCAGCTTCCTCTCCTTCGGCTCTTGTCTTCAGGTGGCTGTCTATCCCGCTCTCGTCCGCAAAGACCGCACCTATCGCGGCAGCGCCAGCGCCATCGTTATCGATCGCGATGTCTTCGCTGCCGTTGGCGGCTGGACCCTCGATTTCTTTCCCTCCGATATTGACGACCTCTCCCTCAAACTCGCCTATTCCGGCCGCACCGTTCATATCCTCTCCCACCCCACGACCCTCTATCGCATCCACGAAAACAACACCGTCCATCAGGTCGGCCGCTTTCTCGACTCCATGGCCTTGCTCGTCCGCAAGGAACAACTCGGCGGTTATCCCGGCGGCTCCGCCGGCCGCTTTGAACGCCGCGCTTTCCTCGGCGGCCCCGTTTTCTTCTGGTTCCATCGCGGCCTCCGCGCGCGTCTCTATTGGCGTTCCCTGAAATTCCTCGCCTCCGGTTCCGGGATGGTTCTCGCCGGCCTTCTCTCCAGGGCCCGCGCCAAGCTCCGCGGCCGCAGTCCCGTCCAAACGATCGAGATGCCTCCTGCCGCGGGCGGCTAATCCTCACCGCCGCATTGCCCATTTCCTTCTCGATCTGTCACAATAGGTTCTTCCATGCCGCGCGCTAGGGGGAAGCACTGATCTTGTCGAACTTGTTCACATCCAATCCCGCCCCTGACGAATCGGCTCTCCCTCCTCAGCACTGGCTTCGCTATTGGGGGCCGGTTCTCGCCTGGGCCCTGGTCATCTGGATTTTTTCCACTGCCGTTTTCTCCGAGGCGGCCACCTCCCGCTGGCTTTTTCCACTCCTCCATTGGCTTCTCCCCAACGCTTCCCCCCGAGCCATCGGCCACATTCACCATCTCATCCGCAAGTTCGCTCACGTTTTCGAATACCTGCTCTTCAGCCTCCTCCTTCTCCACGGCATCCGCCGCGGCCGCCCCGGCTGGCATCTTTCCTGGAGTCTCGCGGCCCTCGGACTGGCCGTTCTCTGGGCCGCTTCCGATGAATTTCACCAGATCTTTGTCTTCGGCCGCGGCCCTTCCCTGCGCGATGTCCTCATTGATGGCTCCGGCGCCCTGACCGCCCAGCTCCTGGCCGCTTTTTGGTTCGCCAGGCTACGTCCTTCCGCTCCCGCCTCACAAGAGAGTCCGCGCCCATGAACGTTCCCTATTTCGATCTCAAAATGCAGTACGCCTCTCTCCGCCAGGAAATCCTCGATGCCCTTGACCGCGTCTGCCAAAACGCCTCCTTCATCCTCGGCGAAGAAGTCTCCCTCTTCGAACGGGAGTTCGCCTCCTTCTGCGAAACCAAACATTGCGTCGCCATGAACACCGGCACGAGCGCCCTGCACATCGCCCTGCTCGCATCCGGCGTCGCTCCCGGCGACGAAGTCATCACCTCTCCCAACACCTTCATCGCCACCGCCGAAGCCATCTCCTACACCGGCGCCAAACCCGTCTTCGTGGATATCGACCCCGCCACCGCCAATCTCGATCCCCGCGCCGTCGAAGCCGCCCTCACCCCCCGCACCCGCGCCATCGTCCCCGTACATCTCTACGGCCTCCCCGCTGACCTCGACTCCCTCCTGGCCATCGCCGATCGCCACAAACTCGTTCTCATCGAGGACGCCTGCCAGGCGCACGGCGCCCGTTACCGCGGCAAGCGCATCGGCGGCTTCGGCAAAGCGGCTGCTTTCAGTTTTTATCCCGGAAAGAATCTAGGCGCTTACGGCGAAGGCGGCGCACTCACCACCAACGATGACTCCATCGCCGCCGCCGCGCGCATCCTGCGCGACCACGGCCAGGTCACCCGCTACTACCACGATTTCGTCGGCTTTAACTACCGCATGGACGGCTTTCAGGGCGCTGTCCTCCGCGTCAAGCTCCGCCACCTCGAAGCCTGGAACGCCCGCCGCCGCGAACTCTCCGCCCTCTACCGCAAGCTCCTCGCCGGCTCACTTGTGCAATTCCCCCAGGCCGCGCCCCACGCCGAATCCTCTCATCACCTCTTTGTCGTCTACGTCGAAAACCGCGACGCCGTCCGCGCCGAACTGGAAAAGCGCGGCGTGGCCACCGCCATCCACTATCCCGTCCCTGTCCACCTGCAAAAGGCCTACGCCCCGCTCGCCCACCGCCCCGGCAGCTTTCCCCACACCGAGCGTGCCTGCTCCCGCGTCTTCAGCATGCCCCTCTTCCCCGAAATGACCAACGAGCAGGCCCAATACGCCGCCCAATCCCTCCTCGCCGTCGTCTCCGGAAAATAATTTTTTATTTGGAAAATGCGGCTGTCTCTGGAAATTTTCACTCTGCTCCAACCAACGCCACTCGCTTAAACTCCGCTGCAGTGCGCATCCCGTCTGTAGCCGCCCTCTTTAGAGGGCGGGCCTTTTCTTTCTCTTCGCTTTCTCATCCTTCCGTACTCTCCCCCACCGAAAAATACGCGCAATCCGGATGGTGAAACACCACCGCGCTCACGCTCGCCTCTGGGTCCATCATGAACCCTTCCGTCAGCTCCACCCCGATCTCTTCCGGCCGCAGCAGCTTCCACATTCCCGTCTGATCCTCCAGCTCCGGGCACGCCGGATACCCGAAACTGTACCGCTTCCCGCGATATTTCGAGGTAAACCTCTGCGCCATGGTCATTTCCGGCGCATCCGGAAATCCCCAATCCTCGCGAATCCTCCGGTGCAGCCATTCCGCGCACGCCTCCGCCGTCTCGATCGCCAGCGATTGCAATCCGTGCGACTTGAAATAATATCCCGCGTTCTTCGCCGCCTCCGCCCTCTCCCGCACTCCCTCTCCCGCCGTCACCACGAACAACGCCACGTGATCCCTCTTTCCGTTCTGCTTCGGCAGCACGTAATCCGCCAGGCACAGGCGATCCCCCGCCCGCTGCCTCTTGAACCGGAACGTATGCGCCGCCTCCGTCCCTCCCGGCGCATACAACAGCAGGGAATTGCCCTCCGCTTCCGCTTCGAAGAACTGCCATACCGCGCGCACCTTCATGAACTCCGCGGCCTCCCGCTTCACCTCTTCCATTCCTTCCTGCAGTTCCAGCGCTTTCGCCTCCCGCGCCGCCAGTTGCTTCTCGAAGTCTCCCTTGAATCCCATGTGCCGCCCGTAGAGCATGTATGGGTTCATGTAGCTCCACACTTCCCGCAGATCCGGCACCAGCCGCACCTTCCGCTCCAGCTCCTTCACTTCCGGTATGGGTAGATCCGCCCGCACCCGCGCCGAACGTGTTTCATCCTCGACCGTCGCCTCCACCGCAACCGCTGCGCTCTCCGCTCCGCCTTCCGCCGCCCGGTGCGCCTGCAACACCCCTTCGCGCGTTCCCGGGTCCATCAGCTCGTTCATCAGCCGCAGCCCGGTCATCGCATCCTTGGCGTAGCACACCGCCTGCCCGTAGCTCGGCGCGATCTTCCCCTGCGTGAATTTCCCGGATAGCGCCGCTCCTCCCACCAGCAGCGGCACCTCCACGCCCGCCTCCCGCAAATCTCCCGCCGTGATCACCATCTGCTGCGCGCTCTTCACCAGCAGCCCCGACAATCCGATCACGTCCGGCTTATGCTTCTCGTACGCCTCGATCAGGGCTTCCGGCGGCACCTTGATCCCCAGATTCACCACCTCGTATCCGTTATTCTTGAAAATGATTTCTACCAGGTTCTTCCCGATGTCGTGCACGTCCCCCTTCACCGTCGCCAGGATCACCCTTCCCCGCGCCGCCGTGTCCGCCTTCTCCATGTACTGCTCCAGGTGGCTCACCGCCGCCTTCATCGCCTCCGCCGACTGCAAGACCTCCGCCACGATCAATTCATTGTTGTTGAAGAGCCGCCCCACCTCCGCCATCCCCGCCATCAGCGGCCCGTTGATGATCTCCAGCGGCGGCGTTCCTTCCGCCCTCTTGCGCTCCAGGTCCTCCACCAATCCGTCCCGCGTCCCCTCCAGAATATAATTCCCCAGCCGCTCGTCCAGCGGCACATCCGCTGGCTGCTTCTTTTCCTTTTTCACCGCCGTGCGGAAATGCTCCGCGATGGCCGCGATGTGAAACTGGTTGATTGCCGCCCGCTGCTCCTTCGGCTGCTGCCTCCAGTCCGCCGGCGCATTCCGCAGCAGCGCCGCCTGCGGATGCTCCGCGGGAACCTCCCGGGGTGGATGCTGAAACAGCAGGTCTTCCGCCAATTGCCTCTCGTGCACAGGAATCGTCGCGAAGCGCTCGATCTTCTCCGTGTTCACGATCGCCAGGTCCAGCCCGGCCTTTGTGCAGTAGTAGAGAAAAACCGAATTCACCACCTCCCGCGCGCCCGCCGGCAATCCGAACGATACGTTGGAAATTCCCAGAATCGTCCGCGACTCCGGCAGCGCCTGCTTGATCAGCCGGATCCCCTCCATCGTCTCCACCGCCCCGCCGATGTAGTTCTCGTCTCCCGTCGCGCACGGAAACACCAGCGGATCGAAAATAATGTCTTCCGGGTCCAGCCCGTACTTCTCCGTCAGCAGCTTGTAGGACCTCTGCGCGATCGCCAGCTTCCTCTCCCGCGTGAACGCCTGCGCCTGCGCCGGGTCCTCGTCGATGCAACCCACCACCACCGCCGCCCCGAACTCCTTCGCGATGGGTACCACCCGCTCGAATTTCTCCTCCCCGTCCTCCAGGTTGATCGAGTTGATGATCGCTTTTCCCTGGCTGTAGGTCAGCGCCAGCGCCAGCGCTTCCGCGTCCGTCGTGTCAATCATCACCGGCGCCTTGATCTTGCGGATCAGCTTCTCGTAAAACGGCGGTATGTCCTTCTTCTCGTCCCGCTCCGTGCTCTGCAGGCAGACGTCCACGATCTGCGCTCCGCCGCGCACCTGCCTCCGCGCGATTTCGCTGGCCTCTTCCCACTTCTCTTCCGCCACCAGATTCTTGAAGAGGCGCGAACCGATCACGTTCGTCCGCTCCCCCACCAGCAGCGGCCTCGTGCTCTCTTCCGCCTCGATCATCTCGATCCCCGAATACACCGCGCGGTGCTCCGCCGCCGGCCTCGGCCTCGGCTTTTTGCCCTCGGCCATCTGCGCAATCGCCCGGATGTGCTTCTCCGTCGTCCCGCAGCAGCCCCCCACGATGTTCAGCCAGCCGTGGTCCGCGAACCGCTCCAGTTGCGCCGCAAGCGACGTGGGCGTCTCCAGATATTTTCCTTCCTCGTTGGGCAGTCCCGCGTTGGGGTAGCAGGAAATATATTCCCCGCTGATCTGGCTCAGCGTCCGCAAATGGTCGGTCATGAACTCCGGCCCCGTCGCGCAGTTCATCCCGAACCCCAGCGGATGCGCGTGCCGCAGCGAAGCCCACATGGCCTCCACGTTCTGCCCCGCCAGCATCGACCCCATCGGCTCGATCGTCACCGACACGATGAACGGGATCTCCTCGCCCAGCTCCCGCGACACTTCGTGGATTGCCAGAATGCATGCCTTGATGTTCCGCGTGTCCTGGCATGTCTCCACCAGCAGCAGGTCCGTCCCGCCCTCCATCAGCCCGCGTACCTGCTCGCGGTAATTCTCCCGCAGTTCCTCGAACGTCACTCCTCCCGTCACCGTGATGGCCTTCGTCGTCGGCCCCACCGAACCCGCCACGAACCGCGGCTTCCCCGCCGTCGCCGCCGCATCCGCCGCCTGCCGCGCCAGCCCCGCCGCGATCCGGTTGATTTCCCGCGCGTGCGCTCCCAATCCGTATTCCGCCAGCACCAGCGGCGTTCCTCCGAACGTGTTCGTCTCGATGATGTCCGCGCCGGCCTCCAGATACGCGCGATGGATGTCCAGGATCACGTCCGGCCGCGTCCGTACCAGATTCTCGTTGCACCCTTCCAGCTTCTCCCCGCCGAAGTCCGCCGCCGTCAGCTCGCGCTCCTGCAGCATCGTGCCCATGGCCCCGTCCAGCACCAGGATCCGCTGCCCCAGCAGCTCTCGCAGCAGCCGCGTCTTTTCCGTCAGTCTTCCCATGAGTTTGAAGTTGCCTTCCCCGTAAAAATCCCGCCCGTCCGCCCGCTGCCGTTTTCTCCGCCCCCGCGGCCCGCTTCGTTTCCGGTGCACTTATTGTACGCGCTCCGCCCCGCCCAATGGAATTCCTGCATCCTGTTGTTTCTTTGGTACTTTGCATTGCACTTCAGCCGCTCTACTGCCCGGAAGTGCTATACTGCGGCTGTCCTGAGGTTCTGCTTCTTCGGGATGAGGGGCCCTTCAGCAGGGGTTCTGTTCCTGCGAGTCTTGACCACTCGTGAACAGTCCGCTGATTTGCCCTTGCTCGTTGATTAGGAATTCACTAGGCTGAAATCCGTGGCTACCAAAACCGCTCAACCGCGCTTGACCGTATGCCTCCTCTCGCCGCACCCCCTGGTGCTCGGCGAATATGAACGCTTGCTCTCCAAGCCTCAATTCAAGGTCATCTCCAAGCAGATTATCTCCACCCTCGCTCCCGACATGCGCCAGTTCGAGCCTCCCAAGGCCCAGATCTACGTCATCGACGCTCACGCCGCCCGCCAGGCCACCGGCGCTCTGCTTACCAATATTCTGGAACGCTTTCCCGGCGCCCGCCTCATCGTCATCGGCGAAAAACACAACGATGCCATCAACTACTCTCTGCTCCGCTCCGGCGTCAAGGGCCTGCTCACCTACGACGAAGCCCGCGACCAGCTTCTCCGCGCCCTTCCCCTCGTCGCCAGCGGCGGCTTCTGGGTTCCCCGCACCCTCCTCTCCGGCTTCGTGGACTCCATCCTCGAAGGCCAGAGCCACCGCATGAAAACCGATTCCAACGCCAACCTCAGCCGCAGGGAACAGGAAGTCCTCGAATCCCTCCTCGAAAACCTGGCCAACAAGGAAATCGCCAATAAACTCAATATCGCCGAGCGCACCGTCAAATTCCACGTCTCCAATCTTCTCTCCAAATTCGGCGTCCGCCGCCGCGCCGATTTGATCCTCCTCTGCTTCCAGAAAAAACTCGCCCCCGCAGGGTAGCAAACAGTTCTCAGTTATCAGTTCACAGTTGATCGCAAGCCGTAGGGGCGAGGCTTGCCTGCCCCGGACAGCAGTCGGGCCCCCCCGCGGCAGCGCCGGCAGCAACTCATCTTCCGGCGCGCCCACGTCCCCTATTGTCATTCCGACCGCAGGGCCGATGTCATTCATCGGCCCGAAGTGGAGGAATCTCTCTGTGTCTGCCTGCCGGCGGCTCTTTACTTTCAACTTCTAACTCTCCACTAGCAACTGACCACTGAAAACTGACAACTGAAAACTGCTATCCTATTCCTTCGCCCATGCCCACCTTCCACATCGAACAATTCGGCTGCCGCGCCACCCAGGCCGACGCCGCTGCCCTCGAAAATCAGCTGCGCCTCCAGGGCGCCCTCCCCGCCGCGGACTCCTCCTCCGCCGCCTTCGTCATCGTCAACACCTGCACTGTCACCGCCGCCGCCGATTCCCAGGCCCGCGACGCCATTCGCTCCATCCACCGCCGCAATCCCGCCGCGCAAATCCTGGTCACCGGCTGCTACGCCCAGCGCGCTCCCCAAGACCTCGCGGCCATGCCCGGCGTCCGCTGGGTCGTCGGCAACTCCCACAAGCCCGAAATCCCCCGCCTCATCGCCAGCTCTTCCGTCAGCGCCTTCCTCCCGCTCTCCATCCTTTCCTCTCCTCCTCCCGCCGAAATCCTCACGGGCGACATCTCTGGTCACTCCGAACTCCTCTCCGCCCCAGTCCTCGGCGGCGAAGCCGGCCACACCCGCCCCACGTTGAAAATTCAAGACGGTTGCGACAGCCGCTGCTCCTTCTGCGTCATCCCCTTTGTGCGCGGGCGCAGCCGCAGCCTTCCTCCCGAAACCGTCCTCGCCGAAATCCGCACTCTCTCCGCCGCCGGCTACCGCGAAATCGTCCTCAGCGGCATTGACCTCGGCTCCTGGGGCCGCGACCTTTCACCCAAAAACGAATTCACCGCGCTTCTCGAACGCATCCTCGCCGAAACCCCCGTCGAGCATCTCCGCATCAGCTCCATCGAGCCTCTCGATCTCACCGAAGATTTCATCGCCCTCGTTGCCTCCGCCCCGCGCCTCGCCCGCCACTTCCACGTCCCGCTCCAATCCGGCTCCGACCGCATCCTCGCCGCCATGCGCCGCTGGTATCGCGCCGAACACTACGAAGCCCGCGTCTCCCGCATCCACCGCCATCTTCCCGAAGCCGCCCTCGGCGCCGACCTCATCGCCGGCTTTCCCGGCGAAACCGAAGCCGACCACGCCGCCACTCTCGCTCTCCTCGAACGCCTCCCCTTCACCTATCTCCACGTTTTTTCCTACTCCGTGCGCCCTGGCACCCACGCCGCCTCGCTACCCGATCATCTCCCCGCCTCCGTCATCAACCGCCGCGCCCGCGAACTCCGCTCCCTCGCCGATGAAAAATCCGCCGCCTTCCTCCGCTCCCAAATCGGCCGCTCCCTCCGCGTCCTCACCCTCAACCGCTCCTCCAACACCCCGCCAAACTCCACGCCCGCGCTCTCCTCCAACTTCCTCAAACTATCCGTCCCCGGCAATCACCCCTCGAACCTCTGGCTCGATGTCCAGGTCACCGCCAGGGAAGGGAACCACCTCCTCGCCGAACTCTTTTCCTCCCCCTCCGAATCTGCGCCTGCCTCCACCCCCGCAGCCACACCCGTCCCCTTCCGCGCCTGATCCGCAGCGCATCCCATTTCCTTTTTGTTTTTGCGATTTACAGCTTGAATAAAGCTCGTCGAAAAGTGGAGTCTGTCATTCTGAGTCCCGGTGTTTTTTACCGGGACGAAGAATCTCAACTTCAGGAACTACTGACACTCCGGATTTTGATCCTCGGACGCACCACGTTGCAAAGACTCCCACCAATCACGAGTCACAAGTCACGAACCACGAGTCACGCTTCAAAAATCACCTGCGCAAACGCCTCCTCCTCCGTATGCGTAATGCTCATCGCCATATTCTTCACTCCCATCTCCTCCGCCCTCGCCTTCGCCACCCCATGCAGCACCAGCACCGGCTTCCCGCCCTTCTGCCTCTCCACCTCGATGTCCACCCACCGGATCCCCTTCCTCCATCCCGTCCCCAGCGCCTTCATCGCTGCCTCTTTCACCGCGAACCGTCCCGCATACCGCTCATATTTGTTCCGGTATTTCTCGCAATACGCCCGCTCCCCCGGCGTATAAATCCGCCGCAGAAACGCCTCTCCGTGCCGTTCGATCGCCGCCTTCACCCGCTCCACTTCTGCTATATCCACTCCCAATCCGATAATCACCGCGCCTCCCCTCCGCCCTCCCCGCGCTTCCCGATTTCAGCCTTCCACGCGTCTGCGATTATACTGGTGAGACCGTGCCCAGGGTAAAAAGACAACCCGGAAAACCTCTCCCCCGCTCTCGCCCCAGCCGTCCCGCCATCGCCGTGCCCTGGCGCGAACTTCGCAAAGGTGGCCTCCACGTTCTCCAGGCCGCCCCGCTCGCCAAACTTCCCTGGCTCGTCCATGGCTTCAGCACCCGCCCCGGCGGCGTCAGCGACCTCGACGGCGAAAAAATTCTGAACCTCGGTTTTTCCGACTGGGATACTCGCGAAAACGTCCTCGAAAATCGCAAACGTTTCCTCCGCGCCGCGGGCGTCTCGCCCAGCGATGTCATGACCCTCGCCCCGCTCAAACAAATCCACTCCGATATCATCCGCCTCTTCGACGCTCCCTCCGCCGAACCCTGCCGCGGCGACGCCTCCGCCACCGACCGCCCCGGCCTGCTCCTAGCCGTGCAGACCGCCGACTGCGTCCCCATTCTTCTCGTCGACCCCCGCCGCCGCGCCGTCGCCGCCATTCACGCCGGATGGCGCGGCACGCTTCGTCGCATCGCCGAAAAAACCGCCGGCCTCATGCGCATGCGCTACGGCTCGCGCCCCGCCGACCTCCTCGCCGCCATCGGCCCGAGCATCGGCCCCTGCTGCTACGATGTCGGCACGGAAATCGCCCGCGATTTCGATTCCCAGTTCGCCCGTGCCGCCGATTTCTTCGATGAACTCCGCACCGGCGACGAGCCCAACCCTCTTCAGTGGCTCAACCAGATGCCCCCCGGCCACCAGCCCCCTCCCAAGAACGTCTTCCTCGACCTCCGCAAAGCCAACCAGTCCCAGCTCCTCGACGCCGGCCTCCGCCCAAAAAATATCTTTACCAGCAGCCTCTGCACCGCCTGCCACCCCGATCTTCTCTTCAGCTACCGCAAGCAAGGCCCCCGCAGCGGCCGCCTCATGTCCATCGTCGGCATTCGCAAGTAAACAGTTTTCAGTTATCAGCTTTCACTTCACATTCCCAGGGTGATCGTAGAATGCAAACCGCAGTTTTCCCGGTCTCGCGTATGTAGCGCCACCCGGAATTTATCCCGGCTCGGTCGGGAGGGTGGCATTTTTCCTTCTTCTATCAATTGCCTGAATTCAACGGTGCGACGCAAACCGCCGGTCCGTGGAAGATTCTTCTTAACTGAGAACTGAAAATCGAAAACTGTCAACTGTTCACTTCGATCAACGCCGCCTGCCCGCCCGCTGCCCGGGCAACACGATTGTCCGTTCAGCCGCAAGCGTCGCCCTGTGTTCTTATCTCCCGCCGAATAAACTCCCCCGACCTCTGTAGCCGCCCTCTTTAGAGGGCGGGCCTTTCCATCCCAGCCACGCTGGTCTGCCTTCCCCAAAAAGTTCTGCCCGGAATTTCTTGTGGGCCAGACTCCTGGCAGTCTGCGGAAAAACTCACTTCATGTGTCATTCCTCGTCGCTTCGCTCCTCGGAATCTCTCTTTTGCTGCCCTTTTTCAAAGAGAGATTTCTCGACGCCTGCGGCGCCTCGAAATGACAGAGCCATGTTTTTTCCGCAACCTGCTAGGGCTCGGGGTCTTCGTCCGCGGATCCGATGGGCGGACCGTCGGGGGGAAGCTGGGGCGGGGGGAGGGCTTTGGGGCTTTTCTGGAAGGAGGAAATTTGCGAAATGGCTAGGAAGAGGTGGGCGCGTTCGGATTCGTCCTTTGCGGAGGATTGGGCGGTGGTGAGCCAGGACTTGAGTTCGTCGAGTTTGAGGGCGGCGATGGCGGTGGCCTGCGTGCTGGCTTGCTCGCTTGCCGCGAGGGCCATGAGGTCGTGGAGGGCTACGGAGTCGACAACGCGGGAGAGTTCGGCCGGGTAGCCGTCGCCGCGCGGGGATTTCCACGTGGCGGCGAGAATGGAGTCGAGGACTTCTTCCAGGGAGGGGTTGGCGGCGTCGCGGGCGTGGAATTCGACAAGGCGCGAGGCGCGTTCCGTGTTGAAGAGAAACTGGAGGGTGTGCTGGGCGGCGGCTTCGGCGGGAGCGAGGGCGTCGAAGGCCGGACTGGTGTGGATTTTAAAATGTTCGCGGCCGCGTTCGTATTCGGGCGGGCGCGGGGGAATGAGTTTCAGCAGGGATGGAGGCAGGGCCAGAGCTTCGGGCTTGAGTGTGGCGAGGACGGCGGCGAGGACGGCGGCGAGGGCGCGGCGCTGTTCGGTTGGGGCCACGATGCGGGTGGGAGACTGGCCGTCGCCGCGCAGCGCAAACGTGTAGTCCATGCCGCCGACGAGCTTGGCGGCGGCTTCCACCTGATAGCGGTGGAGCATGTAGAGCGGGACGAGCGCGTCTTCGAGAGTGGCCAGCGGAGCGCCTTCGCGGATGTTGTTTTCGCCGAAACGGCGCAGAGCGGCTTCGCGCACCTGCATCAGACGCCCCAGTTCGTCCACGGCGTTCCCGCCGGAGTCCCAGAGGTGCGCGAGGGAGCTGGAGGAGCCGGCAGGCCGAGCGTCCTGGTCGGTGAGATAGCGCAAGCCGCGGGCGTAAGCGGCGGAGAGAGTCTTATCGAGCGCGGCGCGCTCGTCCGTGCCGGCAGGAAAATCCTGGTAGCCCCAGGCGATGGAGACTTTGTCCCATTCGCCGATCCCGGTGGCATAAGCGTCGGAAAGATCCGGGGTGCCGTCGGGGGCCAGTTTGACGAGCGGCGGTGGATAGTCCATGACGGAAGAACGGTTGACCGTGCTGGAGGAGTAGTTGTGCATGAGGCCGAGGGTGTGGCCGACTTCGTGCGCGGCCAGCTGGCGCAGCCGCGCGAGGGCCATCTGCTCCATCTTGGTTGGGATGCCTTTTCCTTTTTCATAGGGCGCGAGAAGCGCCTCGGCAATGAGGAAGTCCTGGCGGACGCGGAGCGAGCCGAGCGAGACCTGGCCCTTGATGATTTCGCCCGTGCGCGGGTCCACGATGGATTCGCCGTAGGACCAGCCGCGGGTGGAGCGGTGAATCCACTGGATCACGTTGTAGCGCAGGTCCATGGGGTCGGCGCCCTCGGGGAGCATTTCGACGCGGAAGGCGTTTTTATACCCGGCGGCTTCGAAGGCCTGATTCCACCAGCGAGCGCCATCGAGAAGGGCGGAGCGGATGGGTTCGGGAGTGCCGGGGTCTAGATAATAGATGATGGGCTGAACGGGTTCGCTGAGAGCGGCGCGGGGATCTTTCTTGGCCAGGCGATGGCGAATGGCGAAGCGCTTGACGACGGGTTCGCTGATGGGCGTGGCGTAGTCCATGTATTGCATGCCGATGAAGCTCGAGCGCGGGTCGAAGGCGCGGGTCTTGTAGCCGGGTCCGGGAAGCTGGACGAAGGAGTGATGTTCGCGAACGGTGATGGATTCGGGGGAGGGAGTGACTTGGCGCACCCAGCTGCCGGGGTCTTCGCCGGCGAAAGTGAGCGTGGCTTCGACTTCCGTGTTGAGGGGGAAATTCTTGGTGCGCGGGAGGTAGATGGCCGAGCGTGCGGCGTCGAGGTGATAGACGCCCTGTTTGCCGCGGCGGAGAGCGTCGGGGACGCCGTGAACGTCGCGCAGGAAAAAGTCGGTAGCGTCGACGAGGACGCGGCCGGAATCTTCCGCGGCCGCGGTGAAGCCCCAGAGGGCCGATTCGGCGAAGGAGTCGCGAACAGCGCGGCGCTCGGCGGGGTCGCTGGTGACGGCGCGGTAGTCGTAATTGGCTTGCACCAGGAGAATTTTCGGGCCGCTGCGTTCGAAGCGCACGATGCGGGGCTGGCCAAGCTGGCCGCGGTCCAGCCCGATATCGTTCGAGCCCACTCCGGCGGCCAGGCCAGTCTGGTAGAGAAATTCCTGATCCCATTTGTCGATCTCCAGCCAGAGCTTGCCGGATTGCGAGTCCCAGTAAAGGTTGAAGTAGCCGGGAAGTTTTTCCATGGTGGCCGTCTTTTGGGTGAGGGAGGCGGGCGGAGGCGCTGCGGGGAACGTTTGCGCGTGTAAGGGAACGGCGAGCACTGTCCCCAGCAAGAACAAGAAGAAGAGTGAGAACTTGCGCATGACAGTTGCCTCCGCCGTGGTCCGGATGTCCTTTATACCAGATATCAACGCTGTCCCTTAAAAACCATAAGCCAGAAATCAAAAAAAATCGCCCCGCTCGCGCCGCCCCACGGTTGTCATCCTGAGCGAAGCTCCGCGATCGTAGACCACTCTTCAGCCGGGGTCGAAGATTCCGGATTCCTTCTTCCTTTCAACTTTTTGCGGTCAGCCTCCTTTTCCCCATCCATTAATTTCCCCAATCCCTCCCATCGGAATTTTTAATCCCCTTTCTTCTCCCGTTCCTGTACACTTCTCCTGTTCTTGATAGAGGCGCGGAAGCCATCAGTAGCCCGGCGCGCAGTTCCGAGCAGCATCGGACGCCGTGGCCAAAGGGGCAATCACTTCAATTTCCGCCGAAATCGCCGCGGCAGCTGACGCCGCAGCGGTTGGGGGACTGGGTCCAAGGCCCGTCCACTGTCATCCGCTCATCACGGATGGAGTGCTATTAAGAGGCGGTAGCCCCGAGCCTGTTCCTCGCGGTCTCTCCTTCTCTTTTCGCTCCCTCCAGAAAAGTTAGAAAATGAACGTTTTCGAATTAACGCGCGCGCTCGTGGATATCGAGTCCATCACCAATAACGAATCCCAGGTGACGGACTTCCTCTTCGCGCATCTCTCCGCCCTGGCCGCCTCTTCCTCCGGCCGCATCGAGCGCATCCCCGCCGATCCCGGCCGCGACAACCTCTTCGTCTCCTGGGGCAATCCCATCGTCACTCTCTCCACTCACCTGGCCACCGTCCCTCCGTTTTTTCCCTCCCGCGAGGATCACGATTTCATCTGGGGCCGCGGCTCCTGCGACGCCAAAGGCATCCTCGCCTCCATGATTGCCGCCGCGGAAACTCTTCTCGCTGCGGGCACTCGCAATTTCGCTCTCCTTTTTGTCGTCGGCGAAGAGCGCAACAGCGCCGGCGCTCTCGCCGCCGCCTCCGCTCCCCGCGGCTCCCGCTTTCTCATCAACGGCGAACCCACCGAAAACCGCCTGGCCATCGGCTCCAAGGGCGCTCTCCGCTATGAACTCATCGCCCAGGGAAAACTCGCCCATTCCGCCTATCCCGATCTCGGCCATTCCGCCATTCACTCCCTCCTCGATGTCCTTCAGGACATCCGCAACATTCCTCTCCCGCACGACTCTGTCCTCGGCCGCTCCACACTCAATGTCGGTGTCCTCACGGGCGGCCGCGCCCCCAATGTCGTCGCCGACCACGCGCAAGCCGAAATCATGTTTCGCCTCGTCTCCGACCCCGCTCCCCTCCGCCAGGCCGTCGCCGCCGCCTCCGCGGGCCGCCTCGAAGCCCGCGAAGTCCTCTTCACCCCCGCCCTGCGCCTCTCCGAATTCCCCGGCCTGCCCACCACCGTCGTCGCTTTCACCACCGACATCCCCTCCCTCGGCCCCGCCTGGGGCAAACCTTTCCTCATCGGTCCCGGCAGCATCCACGTGGCCCATACCGCCGAAGAACGCATTTTGAAATCGGAATTGTCGGAAGCGGCGGAAATCTACGCCCGCATGGTGCGCCAGCTTCTCGCTCAGGGTTCCGTCCAATGACCGCGCCAGGTCTCGCCATTGTCGGCTACGGCAAAATGGGCCGCCTCATCGAACAGCTCGCCCCGGAATACGGTTTCGAAGTCCGCGCGAAATTCTCCAGCCGCGATAATCCCCGCGCCGAAGGACTTACCCGCGACTCTCTCCGCGGCGCGCAGGTCGCCCTCGAATTTTCCACCCCGCAAGCCGCCCCGGATAATATCCGCCGCCTCGCCTCCCTCGGCATTCCCACCGTCGTCGGCTCCACCGGCTGGCTCGCTCATCTCCCCGCCGTCCGCCTCGCCGTCGAAGAGAGCGGCTCCGCCCTGGTCTGGGGACCAAACTTTTCCGTGGGCGTAAATCTCTTTTTCGAAATCGTGGCTCAAGCCGCCGCCCTCTTCGCCCGCCAGCCCGCCTACGAAGCCTGGGGCTGGGAAATTCACCACTCCGCAAAAAAAGACTCCCCCTCCGGCACTTTGCAAAAACTCGCCGAAGAAATCCTCCGCGCCGGCTACACCCGCCCCGTCAGCCTCTCCTCCAACCGCGCCGGCGCGCATCCCGGCACCCACGAAATCGGCTTCGACTCTCCCGCCGACACCATCACCCTTCGCCACACCGCCCGCAACCGCGAAGGCTTTGCCCGCGGCGCACTCCAGGCCGCCCAATGGATCCTCGGCAAAAAAGGTATTTAC
This sequence comes from Terriglobia bacterium, assembly GCA_020072805.1. Classification (GTDB taxonomy): domain Bacteria; phylum Acidobacteriota; class Terriglobia; order Acidiferrales; family UBA7541; genus Acidiferrum. Next base: position 7,997 of record JAIQGC010000002.1, on the reverse strand, counting down.
GAATTCCGCGAAATTCTGGACCAACTCTCATGAGCCAGCCTCTTGGCGTTCGCTATTCCAGTACATCGTCTCTGCGGCTTGCAGGCTACGGTCCCGCTGGCGATTTTCACGAGTCACGAACCACGAGTCACAAGTCACGTTTCATAAGGAGCGCCACATGAACCACCACATGACGTTCACAGGCTGCGGCACCGCAATGGTCACTCCCTTCCGCCGGGATAACTCCCTCGACGAGCCCGCCCTGCGCCGCCTCATCCAGCGCCAGCTCGACGCCGGCATCGATTTCCTCGTCCCCTGCGGCACCACCGGCGAAAGCCCCACGCTCTCCCGCGAAGAACATCTCCGCGTCGTCGCCATCACCGTCGAAATGGCCCGCGGCAAGCGCCCCGTCCTCGCCGGCGCCGGCGGCTACAACACCGCCGAAGTTATCTCCCTGGCCCGCGAACTCGCTTCCATCGGCGCCGACGGCATCCTCTCAGTCACGCCCTACTACAACAAGCCCACGCAGGAGGGTCTCTATCAGCACTACCGCGCCATCGCCTCCTCCATCTCACTTCCCATCGTGGTCTATAGCGTCCAGGGCCGCACCGGCGTCAACGTCGAGCCCGCCACCGTCGCCCGCCTCGCCGAAATCGATAACATCGTCGGCATCAAGGAAGCCTCCGGCAACATCTCCCAGATGTCCTCCATCCTTAACGCCGTCCCCGAGCGCTTCGCCGTTCTCTCCGGCGACGACGCCATCACCCTCCCCCTCATCGCCCTCGGCGGCCGCGGCGTCATCTCCGTGGTCTCCAATCAAATCCCCGCCGAAATGACCCGCCTCGCCCGCCTCGCCCTGCAAAACGATTTCCCCGCCGCACGCGAGTTGCACCGCCATTTTCTCCCGCTCATGGAAATCAATTTCGTCGAATCCAATCCCGGCCCCGTCAAAGCCGCCCTAGCCGCCATGAACCTCCTCGAACCCGTCTGGCGCCTTCCCCTGGTCGCGCCCACTGCCGCCAACCAGTCCCGCATACGCGCCGTCCTCGAATCCCTGCAACTCGTGGAGAGATCGCATGTCGCCATCGCCAGCTAACTCATATTTCTCTTCCGGATTGCCCGGCAGCAGACCGCGCACAAACTCCCGTTCTTGTAGAGGCCGGGCTTTAGCCCGGCTCTTGTATTCAGTCCTTCTTCTGCAGCTCGGTAGGGGCGGGGCTTGCCCCGCCCGCTGCAACCACATGCACGCCCGCCTGTTTGCTCTCAGGAGAATCGCGGTGAAAAATGCCAACTAACACGCCGTCGCAATCCACTTTGCAATCGCAGATCGAACTTCTCTTCGACTCTCCCCCATCCTCCTACTCCGACGACCATCTCCAGCTCTTCCGCGCCTTCAAACTCGCCCTCAACCGCGGCGAAGTCCGCGCCGCCGAGCCCGACCACGACCCCGCCTCTCCCAGCGGCTGGCGTGTCAATCCCTGGGTCAAAAAAGGCATCCTCCTCGGCTTTCGCATGGGCGTCCCCGCCGATTTCTCCCTCGACCCCGTCCGACTCCCCTTCTTCGACAAATCCACTTATCCGCTCCATCCCATGACCCTTGCCGACGGCGTCCGCATCGTTCCCGGCGGCTCCAGCATCCGCGACGGCTCTTACATTGCCCGCGGCGTCATCTGCATGCCGCCCATGTTCATCAACGTCGGCGCTTACGTCGCCGAAGGCACGCTCGTCGATTCCCACGCCCTCATCGGCAGTTGCGCGCAGATTGGCCGCAACTGCCACGTCTCCGCCGGCGTTCAGATCGGCGGCGTCCTCGAACCTGTCGGCGCTTCCCCCGTCATCCTCGAAGACGACGTCATGGTTGGCGGCAACTCCGGCGTCTACGAAGGCACCGTCATCAAGCGCCGCGCCGTCCTCGGCACCGGAACCATCCTCAACCGCTCCATTCCTGTCTTCGACCTCGTCCGCGACGCCGTCTACACCGCCACCGACTCCCAGCCCCTCGTCATCCCCGAAGAGGCCATCGTCGTCCCCGGCTCCCGCGCCTCCGCCCATCCCGCCGCAAAAAAATGGGGCCTCTCCCTCCAGGCCGCCGTCATCGTCAAATACCGCGACTCCAAAACCGACACCCGTGTCCAGCTCGAGGATCTTCTGCGCTAAAATTGTGTTTTGGAAATACCGGAGCGATTCCTACTGTAGAGGGTTCACCCGCATTTCTCACAAGAGTCAGGCTGTAGGGGTGGGGCTTGCCTGCCCCGGACAGCAGTCGGGGCCCCGCCCACTGCTCCATCTGTACGGTTGCCTGTTCCGCCGCGCGCGTAACACTGCGATCTTATCTCCCACCAGTAAAATTGGCCCGCAATCTGTAGCCGCCCTCTTCAGAGGGCGGGCTCTTCCACTCCACACACACACTCTCCTTCTGGTGAGAAATGCACGTTAATTGTTACAGATTTCAGTTGTCAGTGATCAGTCGAAAAAAAACCGCAACCCCACCGAAGGTCTCTCTTAACTGACAACTGTCAACTTTCAACTTCCCTTCACTTCCACCAACGCCAGCTGCCCGCACGCCGCCATCACGTCCCGCCCCCGCGAAGTCCGCACAAACACCGGTATTCCCTTCGCCAGCAAAATACGGTGGAACTCCTGCACCCGCTCCGGCTCCGGCTCGCGGAAGGGCAGCTGCCCCGGGTTCCACGGGATCAGGTTTACTTTGGCCTTCACCTTCGCCAGCAACCGCACCACCCGCCGCGCGTCCTCCGGCGCATCGTTCACTCCCCCCAGCAGCACGTACTCGAACATCAAATGCTCCCACCTGCGCAGCGGATACTTCTCGCACGCTTCGATCAGCATCGCCAGCGGGTACTTGCGGTTGATCGGCATCAGTGCGTTGCGCTGCTCGTCGTTCGACGCGTTCAGCGATATCGCCAGCCGCGGCCGTACCTTCTCCTGCCCCAGCCGCTCGATTCCCGGCACGATCCCGCTCGTCGAGAGCGACACGTGCCGCGGCGAAATCCCCACGCCCTTCTGGTCCAGCATAATCCGCACCGCCGCCATCACCGGCTCGTAGTTCAGCAGCGGCTCGCCTTGGCCCATCAGCACGATGTTCGTCTGTGGCGCGAGCTTCTCCCGGTGCTCCGCCAGCGGCAGCAGCACCTGCGCCAGAATCTCTCCCGCCGTCAGGTTCCGCACCAGCCCCAGTTGCGCCGTCAGGCAGAATTTGCAATCCACCGCGCAGCCCGCCTGCGTCGAAATACAAATCGTCTGCCGCCCCTCGCTGGGCATGTACACCGCTTCCACCGACGCCGGCCGCTGCCCTTCCGCCGCCAGCTTCAGCAGATACCGCACCGACCCGTCCTTCGACTCGTACCTCCGCGTGACCTCCGGCAGCGTGATCGCCGCCTCTTCCTCCAGCCGCGCCCGCAGCTCCGCGGGAAGATTGCTCATCCCCGCAAATTCCAGGTTCCTCTCCCGGTACAGCGCATGGTAAATCTGCCCGCTGCGGTACCCGGGCTCCCCCAGCTCCGCAAAGTAAGCCTTCAACTCTTCCTTCGATTTCCCCAGCAATTCCGTCTTCATCTCTTCTCGCGCCGCCTCATTCCCATCTTAGCACGCAGCCTCCGTGCGCCCCTTTCTCCTAGCGGGCGCTCCGGCGGACTCGATTCATTTCTCCTTGAACTAGCCCGCATTTTTCTCAAGAGTCAGGCCGTAGGGGCGGGGCTTGCCTGCCCCGGACAGCAGTCGGGACCCCGCCCGCTGCTCCGTTTGCGCGGTTTCCTGTTCCTCCGTGCGCGCAACACTGCGACCTATCTCCCGCCAGTAGAATTGGCACGCAATCTGTAGCCGCCCTCTTCAGAGGGCGGTCTTTTTCCCTCCACCCGCGCACACCCACTCCTCCTGGCGAGAAATGAGAGCTAGGATAATTTATCTTGGCGGAAGGGAACTGCGCCGGCCGGCGCGGCAAAGCGACGCTTTTGCCCTGCGAATCCGTTTCTGTTTCAGCGCGCTAGCTTCTGTCCAGCGGCAAATACGTCCGCACGGCCCGCCGCCCGTGCCGGTACGCAATCAATTTGTGCAAGCACACGATAAATAGAAAAAATCCCGCCACGACCCACAGCCCTTCCGCCGCCGGCCTTGTCCCATCCTTCCCCGGCTCCAGTATCCCGGGATTCATCGCCGCCAGCGCGGAGTAGAGAAATACCAGCGAGAACATTCCGTCCGCGAATCCCGACGCGATCCCCAGGAACCACACCCGCGTGTAAAAATACGCCCCTCCCGGTATCAAAATCGTTCGCCAGGCCAGCGTCTTTTCGTCCTTAAATCCCAGCCCGCATTGCCCGCACGAATATTTTCCCGCGCTCAGCGCCGCCCGGCACTCCGGGCACAGCGAAGTCATTCCCGGCTCCGCCCCCGCTTCCCCCCGGCTGGCCGGCATCATCGCCTCGAAGATCGCCTTCACTTTCTTACCGTCTTTGCCGTTCAGGCCCCAGTACACATCCTTCTTCCCGTTTGCGTACTTCAAAATCATCTGCCGGCTGATCCATCCCTTCACCGTTGCTTCCGCGATCCCTCTCCACCGCACGCTCTTCAGCGTCTTTTTCCACTTTCCTTTCGTGGTCACCCCGAAATGCAGAATGCGCCGGTTGGTGAATACCAGTGTCGTCGCCGTGATCACCTGGATGTACCACCCCATCGTCAGTTGTTCCAGTATGTCCGCGGGCGCCTTGCACTGGCTCACCACGTACAGCACCGTCTCATCCCCCTCCAGAATAGCGGGCAGTACCTCCTTCAGCTTTTCCAGCGCCTTCTCTCCCCGCTTCCTCCTCCGCTCGCTTTCCTCGCCCTTCTCGTCCGTGTACAGCACGTCCTCGCGAATCCGTATTCCGTTGCTGGCCATCAGTTGCGCCCCGCGGTTCGCATAAATGGACACATCGGCATTGGGCATCTCTGCCTCCCTCGTCATCGTTCCGGAGAATTTCTCTGCACTCTAGTCTCCCCGCGAAAAAGCGTCAATCGCTTCGCCTTTAGCGTGTGCTTCCTGCGCATCCCTGTCCTTTCGTCCATTCGCCGCCCCGCGTGCTATTGCCCTCTCCGTGTGTCAAACTATCTGTATGACCACGGAAGCGCGCGATATCCAGCGGCACGTTCTCCCCAACGGCCTCGTCGTTGTCACCGAGACCATGACCCACGTCCGCTCCGTCTCCGTCGGCTTCTGGATTCGCACCGGCTCCCGCCGCGAACCTCCCCAGCACAACGGCATCGCCCACTTCCTCGAACACATGCTCTTCAAGGGCACCGCACGCCGCTCCGCCGAGGAAATCGCCCGCTCCATGGACTCCATCGGCGGCATGCTCGACGCCTTCACCGCCAAGGAATACACCTGCTTCAACGCCAAGGTTCTCGACGAGCATCTCCCCATCGCCTTCGATGTCCTCTCCGACCTCGTCCTCCGTCCCCGCCTGGACTCCTCCGACGTCGAAAAGGAAAAGCAGGTCGTCCTCGAGGAAATCAAGATGGACCGCGACAACCCCGAGTACATCCTCCACGAACTTTTCACCGAAGGCTTCTGGCCCAATCATCCTCTCGGCCGCCCCATCCTCGGCCGCCCCGATACCGTCCGCGCCTTCAGCCGCGACACTCTCTCCGGTTATCACCAGTCCTGGTTCGCTCCCGACCAGATCGTTCTCACCGCCGCAGGAAACGTTTCCCATGAGCGCGTCCTCGAACTCGTCCAGCGCGAATTCGCCGCTCTCGCTCCCTCCGGCCCTTCCGCCGGACCCGTCGCTCCCCTCACCGAGGCTCCCATCCTCATCGAGAAAAAGCGCGACCTCGAACAGGTCCATCTCTGCATCGGCGTTCCTTCCTATCCCCTCACCCACGACCGCCGCTTCGGCGTCAACGTTCTCAACACCATCCTCGGCGGCGGCATGTCCTCCCGCCTCTTCCAGAACATCCGCGAAAAACTCGGCCTGGCTTATGCCGTCTTCAGCGACCTCACTCCCTATTCCGACGCCGGCATGCTCACCGTCTACGCCGGAACCTCCCACGACTCACTCACTAAAGTCATCGACTTGGTCATGAAGGAATTTCGCGACCTCAAGGCCTCCCCCGTCCACGACGAGGAACTCCGCCGCGCCAAGGACCACCTCAAGGGCTCCCTCATGCTCTCTCTGGAATCCACCAGCTCGCGCATGTCCAATCTCGCCCGCCAGGAACTCTTCTTCCACCGCTTCTACACCCTCGACGAAATCCTCGCCTCCATCGAATCCGTCACCCGCGATGAAGTCCAGTCCATCGCCCGCGACTCCTTCCTCACCGATCACATCGCCCTCACCGTCCTCGGCGACTTCAACGGCTTCTCCCTCGACCGCTCCCGCCTGGCCTGCTAATCCTCCCATTCCCGGTTTTGGTGGCACAGCCATTCTTGGCTGTGCTCTTCGCCCTCGCCGTGCTCTTCGCCCCTCCCTACTCTCCGCCCATCCATGCCCCTCGCCCCTCCGCTTTCCTTTTCCCATCTTGTAGGGGCGGGGCTTGCCCCGCCCTCTTTCCTCTCCCCCCCGCCTCCTGAGGAAATCTCATTCCCCCGTTGACGCCTCTTTCCCTCCCTGCCATCATTTCCAAAATTCATTCGGGCGTGCTCTTGCCGTCGGCCCGGCTGTTTTGTTTTTCGCGGAGGAACCCATCGGCTTGCGCGTTTCCATTCTGGCGTCCGGCAGCTCGGGCAACATCACCCTGGTCGAAACCTCGCGCACCCGTCTTCTCGTTGACGCCGGCCTCGGTAAGCGCGAAACTCTTGCCCGCCTCGCCGCCCTGCAAATCGACGTTGACCGCCTCGACGGCATCCTCATCTCTCACGAGCACACCGACCACTGCGGCGGCCTTCCCCAGGCCCTGGCCCTCTGGAAAGCCCCTCTCTTCGTCACCGACCCCACCTTCGACGCTCTCCAGAGCATCCTCCCGGACACGTTCGGCAAGCGCCTCGCCGGACGCGAATCCATCGCTCCCGGCCAGCGCTTCACCATCGGCGATATCGAAGTCAGCGCCTTCGCCATTCCTCACGACGCCGCCGACCCCATCGGCTTCACCTTCCGCTCCAACGGCTCCAAACTCGCCCTCGTCACCGACCTCGGCTACATGCCCAATCACGTCAAAGTCCATCTTCGCGACGCCGATTGCCTCATCCTCGAATCCAATCACGATCTGGACATGCTCAAAGTCGGCCCCTACCCCTGGGTCGTCAAGCAGCGCGTTCTCAGCCGCACCGGCCATCTTTCGAATCTCGCCGTTAGCGAATATCTCTCCGACCCTGAAGGCTTCGACGCCCGCGCCCGCTTCCTCGTCCTCGCCCACATCTCCCAGGAAAATAACAATCCCGACCTCGTCCACCTTTCCGCCACCGAAGCCCTCAACAACCGCCCCTCCGATTCCCCCTTCCAAGGCGAACTCCTCATCGCCTCCCAGCACGTCCCCCTCAAATCCCTCCACATCTAAACCCGTAATCTATTTCCCCTGCATTTGTAGCGGCGGGGCTTTAGCCCCGCTCCCCCTCTGTAGCCGCCCTCTTCAGAGGGCGGGCCTTTCTGTCGGAACCGCCAGCCATCCTCACTTCTCAGTCTTCAGTTCTCAGCCTGAATAACGAAATTGAGCAGATGCCAGCAAACTCATGCTGCTTTCTTTCAATCTCGTACCAGGTGAAAATCCAACTTCGCCGAAGTTGGGTTCTTTCTCTTTCCTCATCCTCTCCAACATTGTCATTCCGACCGGAGGGACGGCGTTTTTGCCGTCCCGAAGTGGAGGAATCTCTCTTCGACTTCGGATCTCAGTCTCAGTCAAACCAAATCACCGTTCCCCAAAGGTTCTCAGTAACTGACAACTGACAACTGACAACTTCCCCCCCTCTTAACTGAAAACTGACAACTGCCCACTGTTAACTCCTAACTCCCCCCGCAATTCTGCTAGCATTCCCCCATGCGCCCCCATCGCCCATTCTCCGTCTCCGTACTTCCTTACCTCCTTACCTCTTT
>JAIQGC010000068.1:25431-43195 GCA_020072805.1 Terriglobia bacterium | reverse complement strand
GAAAACTTGTGATGTCTACAATGGAATTGTGTCATCGCAGCTTTCAGCAGCTGAAATTGCGGGGGAAACCGCATGAGTGAAAACAGCAAGCGCCAAGCCAACCAAGGCGGAATGGCAATGGGTCCCATGCGCGGTGGCTTTGGCGCAATGGGCAGATCGGTTGAGAAAGCCAAGGACTTTCGGGGAACGCTCCGGCGACTTCTATTGTATTTCTTGCCAGAAAGAATCCGTCTGTCCATCGTGCTTGGGGCAGCCATCGTTGGTACCGTGTTCAACATCGTTGGTCCTAAAATCCTGGGATTGGCGATGACCAAGCTTTTCAATGACCTGATTGCGAAATACGCTGCAGAATTCAACAACCTATCCATCAGCAAGAGATTAGCGCAAAACCCGACGCTCCCCTTGCAAGGGACAGCGATTCCCGGCATCGATTTTGGCTATATTGGGCGAGTCATCTTGATCTTGCTCGTGTTGTACGTTATCAGCGCGATTTTCATTTTCATTCAACAATATCTCATGGCGGGTGTGGCGCAGAGAACGATCTACAAACTGCGCCGCGAGGTGGACGAGAAACTATCCCGTTTGCCGCTCAAATACTTTGACGGGCGGACGCATGGCGAGATCCTCAGCCGCGCCGTCAATGACATGGATAACATCAGTTCCACGCTTCAACAGAGCGTGACGCAGTTAATCACCTCTGCCGTCTCTCTCATCGGCGTGTTGATAATGATGCTAACCATTAGCTGGGAATTGAGTTTGATCGTGTTGGTGACGCTGCCGTTGAGCATATTTGTTGTCACCGGTATTGCGAAACGCTCGCAGGATTACTTCAGGAGACAGCAGCGTTCGCTGGGCGAACTCAACGGCCATGTCGAAGAGATGTATACCGGTCACAAGATCGTCAAAGCCTTTGGGCACGAAGGCAAAGCGATTGCCCTGGCCAATGTGGGCGGTAAGTTCCATGCCATCAACAACTCCTGCCTGCACCGTGGCGGACCGCTGGCCGACGGGGTGCTCGAAGGGAATGTGGTCACCTGCCCGTGGCATGGCTGGCAGTTTGACGTGACCTCCGGCAAAGTCTCGCAGAATCCCGCTGTGGGGGTGGACTGCTACGCGCTGGAAGTGCGCGGAGAAGATATTTTCGTGAGCGTGGGGTGAGTCGGGATAGCCATTTAAGTCATTTGTATTCAATTATTTACAAAAATTCCCGCAATAAACAGCCCCGGCGGGTTCCGACAGAAAAAAATTTTTGCGCCTAAAACCGCGCAGGTTGCACATTTTGTTTGGTTTTTGGCGCGCTCCGCGTGTATAGTGCGGGCGACAAGTTCGCAATGGTCACTCCAACTACGCAAAGACACTACTGGATATTCGGCGCCGACCCCCATCACTACCATTGGGATACGCTCTTCGTTAAGGGCAAGGAGATGTGGCACGGGGCGGGTTCGAAAGCGGACGCCAATCGGGCGCTGAAGCAGGTGCGTAAGGGCGACCGGGTGCTGTGCTACCACGCCGCGCCGGAGCGTTCGCTGTATTCGATCGCGGAAGTGACGCGCGATCCGTATGCGGACCCGCATGATTCAAAAGGGAAGAATCTGGTGGCGGATTTGCGGGCCTACGAGCGGCTGCCGCGGCAGGTGACGCTGGCGGAGATGCGGGCGAACAAGGCGCTGCGGAAGGCGAAGCTGCTGAAGAACGTGCGGCTGATCGTCTCGCCCATCACGGAAGCGGAATATCTGGAACTGCTGCGGATGGCCGGGATCGTGGCCATGCCGGGAATACCGCTGCTCTGAACCGCATTTCGCCGAAGAATTGCGGCACGCCTGCATGTGGAAAACTTTCGAAAACATTTTGGAACCGGCGTACGTCTAACCAGGAGAAGCGGGAGGGGTGTAATCATGCGCAAGAGAATGACAGGCGGAGCGGCGCTGCTGCTGGCGGCGATGGCGGTGTTTACCGGAGGAGCGGCGCGGGCGCAGGAGTTTCCGGTGGCTTCGCGGACGCTGAAGAACGGAATGAAGGTGCTGGTGCAGCCGGACCACAGCATACCCAACGTGGCGCTGTACATTTTTTACCGGATCGGTTCGCGCAACGAGCGGCCGGGGACGACGGGGATCTCGCATTTCTTCGAACACATGATGTTCAACGGGGCGAAGAAATACGGGCCGGGCGAACTGGACAAGGTGATGGAGGCGAACGGGGGGTCGAACAACGCCTACACGTCGCGGGACGTGACCGTGTATCAGGACTGGTTTCCGCGGTCGGCGATGGGGCTGATTTTTGACATTGAAGCGGACCGCATTCGCGACTTGAGTTTCGATCCGGGAAAAATCAAATCGGAGCGGGGCGTGGTGGCATCGGAACGGCGCACGTCGGTGGACGGGAACAATTTCGGGGTGCTGGACGAGCAGTTGTGGGCCACGGCGTTCCTGGCGCATCCCTACCAGTGGCCGGTGGTGGGATGGATGAGCGACATCGAGCACTGGACGATGGAGGATTTGAAGAGACATTTCGAAATGGGGTATTCGCCGGCGAACGCAACGATGGTGGTGACCGGGGACGTGACGCCGGAGGAGATTTTCGCGCTGTGCGAGAAGACCATCGAGCCGATTCCGTCGCACGCGGCGCCTCCGGCGGTGACCACCGCCGAGCCGGAGCAGATGGGCGAGCGGCGGATCGTGGTGCGCAAGTACGCGCAACTGCCCGTTGTCATGATCGGGTACCACGTGCCGCAAGCGAACAGCGCGGATTTTTTCGCGCGGGCGATTTTGCGGACGGTGCTGGCGGCGGGGGAAAGTTCGCGGCTGTACCAGCGGCTGGTGGACAAGGATCAGCTGGCGCTGGATGTGTCCGTGTATGAGGAGACGGGATTCGATCCGACGCTGGCGATCGTGGTGGCGCAGCCCAAGCAGGGCGTGGACCCGGCGGCGGTGGAGAAGGCCATCTACGAGGAACTGGAGCGGATGAAGAGCGAGCCGGTGAGCGACCGGGAACTGGAGAAGGCCAAGAACATCGAACTGGTCGGTTTCTACCAGCGGATGCGCACGATCAACGGGCGGGCCAATACGATCGGGACGTATGAAGTGTTCTTCGGGGATTACCACAAGCTGTTCGACGCGGCCAAGGGATTCGCGGCGGTGACGAAGGAAGACGTGCAGCGGGCGGCGCGGAACTATTTTGGAGCGAACAACCGGACGGTGGCGACGCTGCTGCCGGAAGCGGAGGAGAAGACCAAGCCATGAAGCGCTCGAATGGAATGATTCGTTATTGGTTCGCGCTGGCGCTGGCCGGGGTTTGGCTGGCGGCGCCGGTTTTTTCATTCGGACAAACGCTGCGGCTACCTCCGCACGAGAAAGTGACGCTGAAGAACGGGCTGACGGTGCTGCTGCTGGAGAAGCGAGGCGTGCCGATCATCAGCGTGGTGGCGCTGGTGAAATCGGGAGCGGCGTCGGACCCGGCGGGGAAGGAAGGGCTGGCGTCGGTGACGGCGGGGCTGCTGCGCAAGGGAACGAAGAGCCGCACGGCGCAGCAGTTTGCCGCGGACCTGGATTTTTTTGGAGGGACGTTCGAGGCGGATGCAGGGGAGGACTACACGCGGATCTCGGCGGAATTTCTGAGCAAGGACCTGGGGCGCGGGCTGGAGCTGGCGAGCGACGCGTTGCTGCGGCCGGTATTTCCGCAAGACGAGGCGGAAAAGCTGCTGCGGCAGAATCTGGACGGAATCCGCGCGGCCAAGGACGAGGCGCGCGAGGTGCTGACGGAATATTACGACGGGTATCTGTTTGGAGGGCATGTCTACGGGCGTCCGGCGGGAGGGGACGAGATTTCGCTCGGGCGCATCGGGCGCGCGGACATCGAGAAGTTTTATGCGGAGCACTACGCGCCGGGCAACACGATTCTGGCGGTGGCGGGAGATTTTGCGGCGGCGGAGATGCGCAAGAAGTTGGAGGAGACTTTCGGCGGCTGGGCGGGCAAGGCGGCGGCCGGGAAAGAAGTGGCGGCGGCGGCGCCGGTGAAGGGCAAGCGGCTGCTGCTGGTGGACAAGCCGGATTCGACGCAAACGTTTTTCGCGATCGGAAACGTGGGAACGGCGAAGAACGATCCGGACCGCGCGGCGCTGCGGCTGATCAATACGATATTCGGCGGGCGCTTCACTTCGATGCTGAACGAAGAGTTGCGGGTGGAGTCCGGGCTGACTTACGGGGCCATGGCGCGTTTCGATGCGCGCAAGGCGCCGGGGCCGTTCTATCTGTTCAGCTATACGCAGAATGCCACGACGGGGCAGGCGATGGACAAGGCGCTGGAGGTGCTGGCGAAGCTGCACAAGAACGGGGTGAGCAAGGAGCAGCTGGATTCGGCGCGGAGCTACATCAAGGGGCAGTTTCCGCCGAGCCTGGAGACTTCGATGCAACTGGCCAGCGTGATCGCGACGAACGAATTTTATGGGCTGACGGACAGCGAAGTGAACGAACTGGAAGCGCGGCTGGACGCGGTGACGCCGGAAATGGCGCGGCAGGTGATTGAGAAACATTATCCGCTGGAGAATCTAGTGTTCGTGCTGATTGGGAAGGCGGCGGAGATTCGCGCGGTGGCGGAAAAATACGCGCCGAAGATGGATACGCGGGCGATTGCCGAGCCGGGGTTCTGGCCGCCGCCGGCAGGCGTGACGGCGCCGGCGCCGAAGTAGGAGGATGTTTTTCGGGCGGAAGCGATTTTATCCTGAACGCCGGGGTTGAACCTGAATTCCGAAGCTAAAGAGAGATTCCTCCACTCCGGGACGGCAAGAAACGCCGTCCCTCCGGTCGGAATGACAAGTTTGTTTGGGGATGGCCGGGAAAAAAATCCAATTTCGGCGAAGTTGGATTTTAACGGCCAGGCCTGCTGTAATCGCGGAAGATAACCTGTTCGCGGGCGGTTCAATTTCGGGATTCAGTTTGTTTTTTCGCGGGTTTGCGCAGGGATTTGGAAAGCAGCCAGGGGAGGAGCCTGGGGTTCGAGTAGGCGCGGTCCCAGGAGTTGTGTCCCACGCCGGGATATTCCGTATAGCGCACTTCGGCACCCGCGGCTCGCAGCGCGGCGGCCATGTGCCGGGATTCCGTGACGTCAATCAGTTGGTCCGCTCCACCGTGAAAAATCCAGACGGGAATGCGTCCGATCCGGGCGGCGACATCGGCGTACGGATCGGCGGCGGAGGAGACGGCGGGGAGCGGAACCGATTTGGGGATGCTCACTCCGCCGCAGATGGGAGCGAGGGCGGCGAAGCGGCCGGGATTGCGCGAAGCCAGATACCATGTGCCATAGCCGCCCATGGAAAGTCCGGTCAGGTAGACGCGGCTTGGATCACCGTGAAACTCCTTAATGGACTGATCCAGAGCGGTGAGCTCTAATTTTTCCATGCGCGGTTCGATCCAGGTGGCGTCTTCGGGGCAGCGGGGAAAGACGATGATGGCTTGCGGAGATTTCTGATAACCCAGAAAAAGCTTTGCCAGTACGGATTCGGAGCTATTGGGGGGATAAACCCCGCGATGGCCGATGCCATGCAGAAAGAGAATGACGGGCCATGCTTTTGCCGCTGTCCAATCCTCCGGCACATAGACTTCGTAACGGTAGGAGACGCCTTCGACGGCAGCGCTCCGAAAAAGGATTCCCGTTGGAGGAGCGGCAGCGAGGTCTCTGGGGGCCAAGAGGAAAGAGACAGCGGTGGCGAAGAAGAATAGAATTCCAGCGAGCCGGCTTCGGGATGCGGTTTTCATGGCGCGTCCCAATATATGCCAGGATGCGGGGAGGAATCATCCTCTGTGTTTAGCAGGTTGCTGAAATAGTGGAAATACAATTCCTCAGGGGCTAAAGCCCGATTGAGAGCAAAGGGTTTCTGTCGGAGCTGAAGTTCCGACCCCCTGTTAAAAGGGAGTTTTTCAGCAGCCCGTTAGGGGTTTGAGAATTCCTGAGCGGCCGGAAGGCTGTGCTATTTCGAAGGGACTGGAGAGATATGCCGGAACTTCCCGAAGTAGAGACGGTGGTGCGCGGTTTACGAGGAGCCGTGCTGGGGCGGAGCATTGTTTCGGTGCGTCTGGGGAAGACGGATTTCATGGACGATGCGGGGGCGATCGAGGAGGGATTGCCGGGGCGGAGGATCGTGGCGGTGGAGCGCTGCGGGAAATTTATCGTGGTGCGGCTTGGCGCGGAGCGGGGAAGAGCGAGCGCGGGGGCGCTGCTGGTGCACCTGGGAATGACCGGGCATCTGGCGGCGTGGGCGGCGGAGCAGCCGGAGAAGAAGCACACGCACGCGTGGTTTGCGCTGGATGACGGGCGGGAGATCCGTTACACGGACGCGCGGCGATTCGGGCGGATGGCGATGATGACGGAGGAGGAGCTGGCGCGGGAGATGGGGCGGCTGGGGGCGGAGCCGCTGGAGGTGAGCGAGGAGGAGTTTTTTCTGCGGATTGGTTCGCGAAGGGCGCGGATCAAGGCGGTGCTGCTGGATCAGCGGGTGCTGCGGGGAGTGGGGAATATTTATGCGGACGAAAGTTTGTGGAGGGCGCGAATTCATCCGGAGCGGATTGGATCGCGGCTGAGCGCGAAGGAGGCGGCGGCGCTGCGGCGCGCGCTGCGGGAGATACTGTTGCGGGCGATCGCGCTGCGCGGGTCGTCCATTGCGGATTTTGTGGACGCCGAGGGCGCGCCGGGGGAGTATCAGCGGCGGCACAAGGCGTACGGGCGGGAAGGGCAGGCGTGCGCGAGATGCGGCACGATGATCCGGCGGATTGTGGTTGCGGGGCGCAGCAGCTTTTTTTGCCCAAGATGCCAGCGGGGGCCGCGGCGGCCGCGGAAGGGTGTGGCCAAGCGATTGCGAAAGAAGAAGAGGTAAAGGAGAGCGGCGGGGGATTTGCGGAAACGGGCGGAGAGTGGCGCGACGTCCAAGGGAGTAGATGCCGCGGGTGAGCGACACGGGATTTCATTAGGATTTAGCGGGATTTGGCCCGGATTTCTCGAGAGGAAGGGCAGGTCTGCGCGGCAGGGGTGGAAAGGCCCGCCCTCTCCGGCTGCTGCCCGGAGTCTTGCGACTGAAGAGGGCGGCTACAGAAGGCGGGAGAGTCTTTTCGGCGGGAGACAAAAACACAGTGTGACGCTTGCGGCTGAATGAGCAATCGTGATGATGGCGCAGCGGGCGGAGCAAGCTCCGCCCCTACTGAGCGAGTTTTGTGAGAAATCCGGGTTAGCGGGACGCGGAATTTTTGGTCACAGGGAGAAATAATGAATTCACGACGGTTGATCGGCGGGTTGTGCGCGATTGTGCTGGTTGTTTGCGGGGTGGGGATTGGTGCGGCGAGTCCCGGGCCGGGAGAGACGAACCCGTTTGCGGCGGCGGACGCGCAAATTCTGGCGCAGATTGCGGGGCACAGCCAGGTGATGGAATCGCTGGAATATCTCTCCGACCGCATCGGGCCGCGGCTGACGGGTTCGGAGCAATTGAAGAAGGCCAACGAATGGACGGCGGAGTTGATGCGCGGCTACGGGCTGGTGAACGTGCACCTGGAGCCGTGGACGATTGCGCGGTCGTGGACGCGCGGGGAGGCGCGGGCGCGCATCGTGGCTCCGGCGGAGCATCCGCTGACGATCGCATCGGCGGGATGGGCGCCGGGAACGGGCGGCGCGGTGCGCGGGCCGGTGGTTCGAGAAGTTTCGCGGGAAATTGAAGGGCGCCATCGTCATTTATCAGCAGCCGGCGAGCCTTTCGCCGCCGCAAGCGGAGGACCGCGCGGAGGAGTACATCCGTCCGATGCAGCAGCCGCCGGCGCGGTTGGGCGATCCCGTGATTCCGAATCCGTATGAAGTGATGATGGAGGCGGCGCGGGCGCGGACGGAATTTTTCAAGAAGGAAGGAGTGGCGGCGGTGCTGCGGGATTCGGGCAAGCCGCACGGGCTGCTGAACATGACCGGGATCGGCGGAGAGGATTTCGAGGTGGGGGCGATTCCCACGGCGTTTGTGACCGGCGAGGGTTACCGCATGCTGTGGCGGTTGGCGAAGCACGGGCCGGTGGAAATGGAAATCGAGATTGCGAATACGTTCAGCGAGAAGCCGGTGGAGGTGTACAACACGGTCGGAGAGATTCGCGGGACGGAGAAGCCGGAGGAAGTGGTGCTGCTGGGGGCGCATCTGGATTCGTGGGATCTGGGGACGGGCTCGACTGACAACGGGACGGGGTCGATGGCGGTGCTGGAAGCGGCGCGGGCGCTGGCCAAGCTGGAGCTGAAGCCCAAGCGGACGATCCGGTTCGTGCTTTTCAGCGGCGAGGAAGAGGGGCTGGTAGGCTCGAAGAAATACGTGGAAGCACACAAGGAGGAACTGGAGAATATTTCGGCGGTGCTGGTGCACGACACGGGAACGGGGCGGGTGCTGACGCTGGGGCTGCACGATAATTATCAGGACCGGGAATTGGTGGATCAGGTGCTGGCGCCGCTGGGCGAGCTGAAGTTGCTGGAGCCAAGCACGAGGAGGACTTTTGGCACGGATCACGCCTCCTTTGACGAAGTGGGAGTGCCGGGATTTTACGCGATTCAAGATGGAGCTGAATATTCGAAAACGCACCACAGCCAGTCGGACACGTTCGACAAGGCGTGGAAGGACGATTTGGTGCAGGGAGCGCAGGTGCTGGCGGCGTGGGCTTACAACACGGCGCAGCTACCGCGGATGATGCCGCGGAGGCCGCTGCCGTATCGCCCGGCGCAGGACGGCAAGGGGCAGATGGTGGCGCCGAACCCGGACGCGGTGGCGGTGGCGAAGGTTCTGCAGGCGGTGCAGGAGGACCGCGCGCAGATGAATACGGACATTCAATATCTGTCCGACCGGCTGGGGCCGCGGCTGACGGGATCGAGCAAACTGGACGAGGCCAGCCGGTGGACGCAGGAGAGGTTCCGGAGCTACGGGCTGGAGAACGCGCACCTGGAGCCGTGGACGATTGCAAGCGCCTGGACGCGCGGGACGGCGCGCGGGAGGATTGTTGCGCCGGTCGAGCAGGAGCTGACGCTGGTGTCGTACGGATGGTCGCCTTCGACGAATGGGGCGGTGCGGGGAAACGTGGTGGCGATCCGGGCGCTGAAGCCGGAGGACCTCGAGCAGTACAAGGGAAAGCTGAAGGGAGCGATTGTGCTGGTGGGGCCGCCGTATGATTTGGCGCCGCCGCGCAATCCGCTGCTGACGCCGTATGGGGAGAGTTCGCTGCCGCTGTCGCGGCCGCAGATCAAGGGCGAGAAGTTCAGCCTGGAGGCGTATCGCGCGTTGCGTTTTGCGCTGAACAAAATGGTGCAGGAGGAAGGCGCTGCTCTGGTGCTGGTTCCTTCGGACAAGTGGTATGGATTGCAGAACATCAGCGTGGCCACGCGGGACTACAAGCCCGGGAGCGTGCCCACGGCGTCGATCACGCTGGAAAACCACGCGCTGCTGTGGAGGCTGCTGGATGCCGGGCCGGTGCAGGTGGAAGTGGAGATGAAGAACGAATTTAGCGGGAAGCCGGTGACGATCTACAACACGGTGGCGGAAATTCGCGGTTCGGAAAAGCCCGATGAAGTGGTGATCATCGGCGCGCACCTGGATTCGTGGGACCTAGGCACGGGAGCGACCGATAACGGCAGCGGCACGACGGCGGTGCTGGCGGCGGCGCGAGCGCTGGCCCGGGCCGGGGTGAAGCCGCGGCGCACGATCCGCTTCGTGCTGTTCCCCGGCGAGGAGCAGGGACTGTACGGCTCGAAGGCGTACGTGGCGGCGCACCAGGAAGAGCTGGCGAAAATCTCCGGCGTTCTGGTGCACGATAGCGGGACGGGGCGCGTGCTGACCATCGGGCTGATGCGCAATTATGCCGCGCGGGAGACGATGGACCGCGTGCTCTATCCACTGGCGCGCACGGTGGGGCTGGCCGAGCCCAGCCTGCGCATGGAAGGCGGCAGCGACCACGTTTCCTTCGATGCGCAGGGCGTTCCGGGATTCTGGTGCATTCAGGACCCGGCGGACTATCAACTGACGCACCATTCGGCGGCGGACACGTTTGACCGGGTGCGGCTGGACGATCTGGTGGAAGGAGCGCAAGTTTTGGCCGTGTGGGCCTATAATGTGGCGCAGTTGCCGGAGATGCTGCCGCGCAAGCCCGCGCCATCAGCGGAAACGCCGGCGGCGCCCGCGGAGAAAAACAAGAAGCACTGAGGAGGACTGTGCGAGCGGTGGTGCAACGAGTGAGCCGGGCGAAGGTCACCGTCGAGGGAAGAATCACGGGAGAGACCGGAGCGGGACTGATGATCCTGCTGGGCGTGGGCAAAGCGGATACGCCGGAGGTGACGGCGGCGTTCGCGGAGAAAATCGCCAACCTGCGGATCTTCGAGGACGAAGCGGGAAAGATGAACCGGTCGCTGGTGGAAACGGGCGGGGCGGCGATGGTCGTCTCGCAATTCACGCTGTATGGCGACGCGCGGGGGCAGCGGAGGCCGAGCTTTATTTCGGCGGCGCCGCCGGAGCTGGCTCGCGGCCTGTATGAGGAGTTTGCGGCGAAGCTGCGGGCGATGGGAATTACCGTGGGCACGGGAATTTTTCAGGCCATGATGTCGGTGGAGCTGGTGAACGAGGGTCCGGTGACAATCCTGCTGGATTCGGACAAGGCGTTTTAGACGACGCCAAGAAGGAGGCGGAGAGATGGCCGCGACCAGTGGAATTTCCGTTGTGCGCGTGCGCCGCGCGGTGGAAGAGGATGCCGCGGCGCTAGCGGCGCTGGCGGTGCAGTTGGGCTATCCTTGCGAGCCGCGCGAGGCGGAAGAGCGCCTGCTCGCGCTGCTGCCTCCCACGGACCACGCGGTGTTCGTCGCGGAGACGCCGGAGGGAGCGATTGCCGGATGGCTGCACGTGAGCCTGAGCCGGCTGATCGAAAGTCCGCTGCGCGCGGAAGTGAATGGCCTGATCGTGGATGGGACAAAGCGCAGCCTGGGAGCGGGGAAACAGATGCTGGAGGTGGCCGAGCGCTGGGCGCGGGAGCGCGGCTGCCAGAACGTTAATTTGCGCTCGAACGTGCTGCGCGAGCGGGCGCATGCGTTTTACCTGCGCGAGGGATACGAACACTACAAGACACAGAAGGCGTTTCGCAAGAAATTGTAAGCGGGCCTAGCCCGCTTTCTCACGAGGAGGAGTAAGTCTGTGCGGGCGGGGTGAAAAGCCCGCCCTCTCCGGCTGCTGCCCGGAGTCTTGCGACTGAAGAGGGCGGCTACAAAAGTTCGGAGAGATTTTCCGGCGGAAGATGAAGACTGCACTGCGACGCTTGCTACTGAACAGGCAATCGTGATGAAGACAAAGCGGGCGGAGCGAGCTCCGCACCTACCCCTGAGTCATGTGAGAAATGCGGGCTAGAAGCCGCCGCCCCCGCCTCCACCGAAGCCGCCGCCGGAGCTTCCGCCGCCGCCGAAGCCCGAACCGCCGGAACTGCGCGGAGCGGAGGACATGACGCTGGCGGCGGCCGAGGACATCGAATTCAGGTCCCTGGTGAAATACATGGGATAGAAGCCCTGGGAATAACTCCCGCCGCGGTACCAGCTGGGCGGTTCGTTGCAGATGCCCTGGAACGCCTTGCTCCAGTTCTTGTCCACGCCGAGGGCCATGGCAAAGGGCAGAAACTTTTCGAACATTTGCGGGGTCTTGATCATTTTGTTGAAGCGGTCGGATTCCACGTGGGCGAGGAAATCCTCGAAGCCCAGCACGCCTTCGAGGGTGCGCGTCCCGGAGGCGGTGCGCGCGGGCATCAGCCAGCCGAAGGCGCAAATCACGGCGCCGGTGAGCACTCCCGAGACGATGAAGGCGAGCGGGGCCATGCCCATGGCTTTGCCGAGCGCGCCGCCTCCCCAAATGAAGAGAAGGCCGACGACGACGCCGATGCCGATCCAGCCGGAGCGGGTGCTGTCCGGGCGCTTGCCGTAATAGCCGTGGGTGACCAGGGAATCGAAGAGGCTGTTCTTGATCAGCGGCAGGGAGGTGTAGAAACGGTTTTGCAGGCTGGACATGGAAACCATCTCGTCCTTTTGTCCTTCGGTGAAAATACCCGCCAGCAGAGCCTCCTCGTGCCCCTTCAGGCCGCCCCACTCGGAACGGGCTTTTTGCAGGGTGAAGACGTAGTCCTTGTCCGACCACAGTCCGCCCAGGTGATCTTTCTTCTCTTCATTGATGACCAGGAATCCGCGGACGGCCAAGTCCACCAGTGTGGCGGTGATGTCGCGCATGTTCACGTCGTCGTCCACCAGAGTGCCGGCTTCGCCGGGAGTGAGCTGGTCGGGGGGGGCATACTGGGCGGAAATGGGGCGCAGGCGGGGGTCGCGGCCGCGATTCCACCACAGCAGGAACATCACTACAAATGTAAACAAAGGAGCAGCGAGGGGCCAGTTGCTGCGGAAAAATAGAATGGCTTTGTCGGCGGCGGTCGGAGCGCGGACGAAGCCCTTGTCGAAGGCCACGGCCACGGTCAGGCCCTCGTGGTAGGCGAGGGGATGCTGGGTGCGGACTTCCACGCCGATGCCGGCGACGTCCACGTCGGCTTCCTGCTCGCGGGAGCGGTAGGCGCCGGTGAAGCGATTGACGCGGATGCCGGTGGTGCCTTCAGGGAGAAAAATTTTCGCCGTGGCGGACTGGATGGGCACGTCCCAACCGTCGCCGGTGACGTTCCAGTAGAATTCGTCGTGGTCCTCGAAAAAGCGCAGGGCGTCGGCGACGGTGTATTCGATGACGATGGTTTTGCGGGCGTCCTGAGCGCCGGGAACATAGATTTTCAGTTTGCGGTAATGGCGTTCGCGGCTGGATTCGAATTTCAGGCCGTTGCCTTCGCCGTCGGTGATGCGGGTCACGTCGAGGAAGAGCGAGTAGTTAAAGCCCTGCGGGGTGACGTATTCGACGGGAATGTCGCGGTAGAGGCCGCGCCAGGAGCCGATGAATTCGGCCTGAATGGTCTCGGTGACGCGGATGGAGCCGTCCGCCAGGACGAACACTTTGGAATCGAACTGCTCGATGCGCAGTTCGCGCGCGGCCGCTGCGGGAGCAAGCAGGGAGGCGAGCGCGACAAGAAAACAGGCGGCGAGCGCGGCAGTCTTGAGGAAGGAATGAACTGGTTTCATCGCGTCGGGTCCTCCGGGTTAAGCCGAAGGAGCGCCGAAGCTGACCTTGGGCGCTTCGCGTTCGGCCGCGGCGGTGACTTCGAAGAATTCGCGGGACTTGAAGCCCATCATTCCGGCGAAAATATTGGTGGGGAATTGCAGGATTTTGGTATTGAGGTCGCGCACCACGGCGTTGTAATAGCGCCGGGCGTTCTGCACGGTGTCCTCGATCTGCGTGAGGGAATTCTGTAGGGAGGTGAAACTCTCGATGGCGCGCAATTGCGGATAGGCCTCGGAGAGCGCAAAAAGGCTTTTCAGAGTTCCGGAGAGCATGTTTTCCGCGGCAGCTTTGTCCGCGGGGCCGGCGGCGGTCATGGCGCGGTTGCGGGCGTTGATGACCGCTTCGAGGGTGCTCTTTTCGTGGCCGGCGTAGCCTTTCACCGTTTCCACGAGGTTGGGAATCAGGTCGTAGCGGCGCTTGAGCTGCACGTCAATATCGGCCCAGGCGTCGTCGCACTGCACCTTCAGGCGCACCAGGCTGTTGTACATTCCAATGGCGAGGAAAATCAGGAGAACGAGGCCTATCAGCAGGATCCAGCCGATCATCGGAGTACCTCACGAAGAACAAAATTTGGAAAGTTGGCTACCGAGCCAATATACGTCGGTCGCCGGGGCGTGTAAAGCAATCCCTCGGCGGGAGTGTTGTGTCGTGTTCCCCGCTTCAGTGGTTGGGGACCCGTGGGTAAGCTATTCCGTCCAATCCAGAGAATGAAATGGCCGCGGGCTTTTCCGCTTGCTGATCAGGCATCAAACACGGAATCAAAATCCCGCCCTCTGAAGAGGGCGGCTACAGCACGAGCCTTGCCGCCGCCTGAGCCAGATTCAACTGATACGTTTACTTGTACTTGGTTGCGAGCGGGCCGCGGCTACCAGTTTTTTTGTCTGCGCAGGCTGGTGATGTGCGCGGTGTGGTGCGGGCCGTGCCAGGCGTAGATGAACAGGAGCCAGTCGAGAGAGCGTGCGCCGTGCTCGGGGTGAATCAGGGTGCGGGCGAAGGCGGAATCGGGAAGCGAGCGGAGCAGGAGCGTCCAGCGGTCATGGATGGCTTCGAGGAGAGTGAGGGAGAGTTCGGCGGGAGCGGTTCTGGCGTCGTGGAGTTCGGCCCAGGCGCTTTCGTCGTAGGGCTGGATGGTGGGCTGGTTTTCGGTGAGGGCAAAGCGCAGGCGGAGATAGGCGTTCACGTGGCTGTCGGCGACATGGTGGACGGTCTGGCGCAGGGTCCAGCCGCCTTCGACGTTCGCGGGCATTTCGAATTTTCCGAGGGGGTAGCGGGGATCGGCGGTCATGGGGGCCTCCGGTAGAAACCTTACGGTGAAAGCGTAACGCGGACGGCGGAGTTGGAGCAAGGCGGGCGCGGCGCCAGCGGAGGCCAAATTGGAAGGCGGGGACGAGGCGGGAGGGAATGATACAATGCGGAGTTTGCCGTGTACCTGGGGGAACTGGCGGCGCATCGAAGAACGGGGAGAGCGAGAATGCACAACGTGGTGATCATCGGAAGCGGCTGCGCGGGGCTGACCGCGGCGATCTATGCGGGGCGGGCCAGCCTGAAGCCGCTGGTGATTGACGGGCACGAGCCGGGCGGGCAGCTCACGCTGACGACCACGGTCGAGAATTTTCCGGGCTTTCCCGACGGCATTCTGGGGCCGGACCTGACCGACAACATGCGTAAGCAGGCGCAGAAGTTCGGCGCGGAGTTCAAGTCCGGAGCGGTGACGGCGGTGGATTTGAGCAAGCGGCCGTTCCGGGTGACGGCGGGCGAGGCGACCTATGAGACACAGACGCTGATCGTGGCGGCAGGAGCGTCGGCGCGGCTGCTGGGGCTGGAATCGGAGCGCAAGCTGATGGGCCACGGGGTTTCCACGTGCGCGACGTGCGACGGATTTTTCTTTCGCGGGAAGCCGATTGCGGTGGTGGGAGGTGGCGATTCGGCGATGGAAGAGGCCAATTTCCTGACGCGCTACGCCAGCAAGGTGTACCTGGTGCACCGGCGCAACGAATTCCGCGCGTCGAAGATCATGAGCGAGCGGGTGCAGGCGAATCCCAAGATCGAACTGGTGACGCCGGTGGTGGTCGAAGAGATTCTGTCCGGAGAGGGCGGAGTCACCGGCATGCGCCTGAAGAACGCGAAGACCGGGGCGCTGAGCGAGGTCCAGGTGGATGGCGTGTTTGTGTCCATCGGGCACGAGCCGAACACGAAACCGTTTCGCGGGCAACTGGACATGGACGCCAACGGATATTTGATCGCCAAGAACGGCAGCAGCCACACGAACGTTCCGGGAGTGTTCGTGGCCGGGGACGTGCACGACAGCCGCTACCGCCAGGCGATTACCGCTGCGGGCAGCGGGTGCAAGGCGGCGATTGACGCGGAAAAGTTCCTGGAAGAGCACAGCCACTAGCGCACGGCGGTTCCACCACGCATACTTGAACACGTTATGATTCGAGCGATACTTCTGAGCTTGTCGGGCAGCAAAGCGCTGGGACGGTGGGTCACGTCGAACGGCAGGACGCGGCGCATGGCCCGGCGGTTCGTGGCCGGGGAGACGCTGGAAGAGGCGCTGGGGGCGGCGCGGGCGTGCAACGAGGCGGGAATGTCCGCGACGCTCGATTATCTGGGCGAAAATGTTTCCACCGAGGAAGACGCGCGGCGGGTGCGCGATTCCTACCTGGAGATTTACAGCCGCATCGCGCAGGAAAAGCTGGACGCCAACGTCTCCTGCAAGCTGACTCACCTGGGACTGGATATCGGGAACGAGTTGTGCGAGGAGCTGGTTTTTTCCATCGCCGAGCACGCGCTGCGCCAGGACAGTTTTTTGCGCGTGGACATGGAAGGCTCGGCGTATACGGCGGCGACGATTGAAGTCGTGAAAAAAGTGCGCGCGCGGATTCCCTCGGTCGGGACGGTGATTCAGGCCTATCTGTTCCGCAGCGAAGCAGACGTGAGGGATTTGCTGGAGCGCGGCTGCCGGATACGGCTGTGCAAGGGGGCGTACAAGGAGCCGGCGGAGATTGCTTTTTCGTCCAAGAGGGGCGTGGACGACAATTTTGTGAGCCTGATGAAGCTGCTGCTGCCCAGCGGTTTTTATCACGGCATCGCCACGCATGACCCGCACATGATCGCGGAGACGATTCGCTGGGCGGCGGAGAAGAAGATTTCCAAGGACGATTTCGAATTTCAGATGCTTTACGGGATTCGCACGGACCTGCAGAAGCAACTGGTGCGCGACGGCTACCGCCTGCGCATTTACATCCCTTACGGGCAGGACTGGTTTCCGTATTTCATGCGGCGGCTGGCGGAGCGGCCGGCGAATCTGATGTTTTTCCTGAAGAATTTTTTCTCGCGCCGCTAGCGGCGTTGCGTTCCCCCCTGGATGATCGTGCCGTGCTCCGGTTCCCTTACCTTCCAGCCTGCCGATTGGGAGGTTCAAGTCTGTCAAGGATGCCTTGAGCCACGCCGACAAGAGCGAATGCCTTGTCCAGAGGAGACGCCTGGCGTGCGGCCCAGGCGAGAGCTCCTTGTGTATCTCCGGTTTTGGATTGTTCCTGCGCTGTATTCCACACGACGTAAGGTCGACTACGGTCGTCGATTCGGGCGAGGGCGACAAAGGCCCCATCCAAGTCGCCTATCTCCAGTTGCCGTTCGATAAGGCTCCCCAGGGTGCTGCTCCATGCATGATTATTCCTGTCCTCCTCGTCGGCGGCTAGCGCATCCGGCACAGCCTGGGCTAAAGTCTTTCTCGCTTCGTCACGGCTTCCCGCCTGTACTTGAATATGGGCAATCTGCAAGAGGATAGGGGCCCGCTCCTGTTTGCTGGTAATCTGGGCAGCGATAACCCGTGCCCGGGCAAGAAGTTCCACTGCAGAGTTGAATGTGCCTTGCTTTACGACTTGTCCCGCAAGATAGGTGAGCGTGGAGGCTTTCTGCTCCGGGTTGGTCATTTCGCTGACGGTGGAGAGGGCCGCGCTCAAATTTCCGGCCTCGAAATGAGCCATGGCGACGCCGTGGAGTGCGGCGGTTTTGCATGAATCGCTGCTAATTGCGGAAATGCTCGATTTGGCGCCCGCGAAGTCTCCAGCATGGGCCTGATACTCAGCAACTCTCTCGATCAGACCATCTCTGGCGGTTTTATCGTTCATTCGTCCGATGGTTTCCAATGCGCCTGTGGGATCTCCGGTCACTGCCTGGGCAACGACAATGCTTTCCATGGCCGGGTCCGAGGAGCTTGTACCTGCTTCGGGAGCGCAAGCCAGCAGGGAGGACCTCCCCTCTGCAGATTCATCCGGCAGCGCCTGCTGCGCTGTCGCGAGGGCCTCCTGCAAGCGGATGCGCGCCTCTTCGGGATGGCCTGCTTCTGCCCTTAGGGAGGCGATGTCTGCCAGCGTTTCGGCCCGGTACCGCGCATTCTTGATGGTGTGGGCCAGCTGCGTGGCTCCTTGGGCATCCCCCGCATCGGCCTGTTGGAACGCAATCCATCTAAAATTCTGGTCCCTCTCTCCGGTGTCCCGAATCTCCGATGCCGTGCGCACGGCATCGGCAAATTTGCTGGCACGCGCCTGAGCCAGAGCGATACCGGAAAGCACAAATGATTTATCAGAG
>JAIQGC010000068.1:0-25401 GCA_020072805.1 Terriglobia bacterium | reverse complement strand
CATTTGCTGCGCGCCTTCGATATCGTTTGCGTCTGCACGTGCCGCCGCGATGGATGCCCGATAGGAGTCACGAAGATCCTGTTCGGGATTCTCCTGTGGTAGGGTGTCCAGAATCTTAAGCCCCTTGTCGAAACTCTTGGCCGAACTTGCCTTGTCGCCGGCATGCCAGTAGGTTTCTCCCAAGCGCACAAAAAACACTGAACGGTAGAGGGGGGATTCTATCCGGGCGGCAAGCTCGGTTGCCTCTTTCAGGAGGCGGCTGGCTTCTTCGCGGGAAGCAGAGTTTTCTTCCTGCGGGACGAGCTGCGCAGAAAGCGGGGAGGTGGAGAGAGCGAGCACGATCAGGCCGAAAGAGAGTGTCCTGCACATATTCCCTCCAGGCGATCCCTGTGATTATAGCCCATGTGGAGTTGTCAAGGAGATAACAAAAGAGAGAGAATATGGAAGCCCGAGTCCCTTGCACGGACGGTAGTTGGTAAAGGCTCTTGCCCTCCGAAATCGCCCTGGCGCTTGCAGCTCATCGCGACGTTCATTCCGCCAACCCGAGCTACGCTGTAGCCGCGGCCTTCAGACCGCGGGCTTTTTTTTCTTCTTGACGCTGCCTGAAACATGGGAGCAGAACCCCCGCCCTCTGAAGAGGGCGGCTACAGCTTGCGGCTGATGGTGATGCCGTCGCGCAGGGGCAGGAGCACAGTGGAAAGTTGTTTCGAGGCGTAGGCGAGGCGGTTGAACTGCTGGATGCCACGGGTGTCGGCGTCTTTCGCGGGCCGCGCGGCTTTGCCGTTCCACAGGGTATTGTCGGTGACCAGGAGGCCGCCGCGGCGGAGTTTGGGGAGGGCGGCGCGGAGGGCGGCGGGATACTGGTGCTTGTCCACGTCATTGAAGATGAAGTCGAACTTGCCGGGCGTTTTCCGGAGCAGGGCGATGGCGTCGCCGGTGAGGACGTGGATGCGGCGGGAGACGCCAGCGCGCTTGAAATAGGTTTCCGCGCGGCGGGCGTTTTCGGGGTTGCCGTCGGTATAGAAAATTTCGGCCTTGGGTCCGGCAGCGCGGGCCAGCCAGACGGTGGAATAGCCGATGGCCGAGCCCATTTCGAAAATGCGCCGTGCGCCGGAGAGTTGCGCGAGCAGGGCCAGCAGGCGGGCCACCGCCGGACCGATGATGAAATGGCCGTGCTGGTGGGCGTAGGCTTCCATCGCGCGCGTCACGGCGTCGCCGCGCGGCAGCAGGTCGTAGAGATACTTGTCCACATCGGCGCTGGTGAAGACGCTGGCGATGTTTTTATCGAGCAGGATGCCGCTTTTCGACCGCCGCAATTTAGCCAAGGCTTTCTCCTGGTTTGAGGGCATGAATTTCCAGCCCAGCAATCCCCTTCGTCTCTTCCGCGAGCGCCGCGGCCGTGCCGGTGAGAGCGGGGAACGTGGCATAGTGCATGGGGAGGACGTGCTGCACGCCCAGCAGGCGGATGGCGTAAGCGGCTTCGCGCGGGCCCATGGTGTAGAGGTCGCCGATAGGCAGCAGGGCCAGGCCGGGCTTGTAGAGTTCGCCGATCATTTTCATGTCACCGAAGACGGCGGTGTCGCCCGCATGATAAATCGTGAAGCCGCCGGGCAGGCGCAGGACGTAGCCGGCGGGCTCGCCGCCATAGATGCGCTGGCCGTTATCGTCAATGGAATTGGAATGGAAGGCGTGGGTCATGGTGCAGTCGAAATCGCCGACCTTCTGCGCGCCGCCCTTGTTCATGGGATGCAGCAGATTGGCGAAGCCCTTGGAGCCGATCCACAGGCAAGTTTCGTGGGACGCGACGATTTGCGGCTGGTGTGCTTTCGCCAGCGTCAGCAGGTCGCCGATGTGGTCGCTATGCGCATGGGTTAGAAAAATGGCGTCGAGCCGGGAGATTTTCTTGAGCGGCTCGGGGCAGACCGGGTTGGTCATCACCCAGGGGTCGATCAGCGCCACCTGGCCCGAGGGCGTGGTGAGGGAAAACGTGCTGTGCCCGAAATAGGTGATGCGATTACCGTGCGTGTTCAACATGGCCGCGCTCCTTGGGATGAATTTCTATTGTGCCTTGGGCGGCGCGCCGGGGGAAGAGGCGGCCAGCAGCGCGCGGATGGCGGCTTCATAGGTGGCGCGATCGGCGCCGCCGGTGATCTGGCGGACGAGCGTGCCGTCGGGGGAATAGAGCAGTGTGGTGGGCAGCGCGCCCTGCCATTGGGGGCTGATGGCCAGCTCGAAGGGTTCATGATGGCCGGGGCGCTTGCGGTAATTGGGAAAGACGGGTTTGTGGCGGGCGAGGAAGCGGCGGACGAGAATCATGTCGCCATCGCCGTCCATGCTGACGCCGACGACGCGCAGGCCCTGCGGGGCATATTCCCTGGCCAGTTCGCCGAGGAGGGGAAATTCGGCGCGGCAGGGCTCGCACCAGGTGGCCCAGAAATTCACCAGCAGCGGTTTTCCGCGGTGTTTTTCAAGCAATTGCCGGTAGCCTTGCAGGTCGAGCAGCGCGGGGTCGCGCACGGGCTTGGCCTGGGGCAGCGCGGGAGCGGCGGCGAGGAGCAGGAGAATACCTGCAAGCAAATTCTTCAATTGGCGGCGTTCCAACATGCTCCCATTCTATCCGCCGGGGCGCGGGTTGAGAAACGCTTTCCCAGCGCGTAAGATAATGGCAGTCGGCTTGTTGTCCGCAAAAAGCCGTGGTATAAATTTTAATTCGGCAGCAGCGCTGGTTTCCAGCGGGCCTGCCGGATAGGCTGCACTACCCTAAGGAGATCGCTAATGGCATACGTGATTGCCGAGCCCTGCGTCAATACAAAAGACACCGCTTGCGTGGATGTTTGCCCGGTGGATTGCATCCACCCGCGCAAGGATGAGGCGGCCTACGCAACCGAGAAGCTGCTCTACATCCATCCCACGGAATGCATTGACTGCGGCGCCTGCGTCCCGGTCTGCCCGGTCACCGCGATCTTCGCTCTCGAGGACCTGCCGGAAAAGTGGGCCGAATATGCGGCCATCAACGCCGATTGGTACGCCAAGAAGGGCTGAACTGCAACGCATCGCGGCGCCTCGCGCGCCGGACGAGGGCGGTGTGCCGCGCGGCACGCCGCCCTTTTTTTGCCTGCCGATGAATTCAAGAGCAGCTTCTGTGCCAGCCGCAAAAAGTTCTCCCAAACCTCCTTTTTCAATGCGCGATATGATTGCGGGCAGGGTAAGATATTGACTTGAGTAAGAGCGAGCCCGCGTGAGCGCCAAATTCCACCTTGTCCTCCTGATCCACGCGCATCAGCCCAGCGGGAATTTTGAGCACGTGCTGGAGCGTTGCTACCAGCAATCCTATCTGCCGTTTCTGGAATGTCTCGAGCGCCATCCCGGCGTGCATCTGGGGCTGCATTTTTCCGGGCCGCTGCTGGAGTTCATCGAAAAAGAGCATGGAGAATATTTCGGGCGGCTGCGCGCGCTGGTGAAGCGCGGGCAGGTGGAAATCGTGGGCGGGGGATTCTTCGAGCCCATTCTGGTTGCCATTCCGCCGGCGGACCAGCAGGAGCAGATCCGGCGGATGGGGAAATACCTGGAGGAGCACTTCGGGAAGCGTCCGGCGGGAGCGTGGCTGGCGGAGCGCGTGTGGGAGCCGCAACTGGCTTCGGCGCTGGCCGAGGCGGGCATTGCCTACACGCTGGTTGACGATGTGCACTTCCATGCGGCGGGATTCGAACCGGGCGAGTTGTTTGGCGATTACGTGGCGGAGGAACTGGGGCGGACGGTGCGGGTTCTCCCGGGGCTGAAGAATCTGCGATACCTGATTCCGTTTCGCGGCGTGGAAGAAACCGTCGCTTTCCTGCGCGAAAGCGCGGAGGCGCATCCGGGCGGGATGGCCGCGATGGGCGACGACTGCGAGAAATTCGGGGTCTGGCCCGGCACGCACAAGCACTGCTACACGGACGGCTGGCTGGACAAGTTCTTTGCGGCGCTGGAGGACAACAGGGAATGGCTGGTGAGCGCGGCTCCCGGCGAATATCTGGATAGCCATGTGGCGCTTGG
The DNA here is from genome assembly GCA_020072805.1 of Terriglobia bacterium. Taxonomy (GTDB): domain Bacteria; phylum Acidobacteriota; class Terriglobia; order Acidiferrales; family UBA7541; genus Acidiferrum. The sequence goes on along the minus strand of JAIQGC010000068.1, from coordinate 21,366 downwards.
GCGCGCGGACCTGCCCGCGGCTTCCTACACGGAGATGATGGAATGGGCGCTGCCCACGGCGGCGCGCGAACGTTTGCATGCGGCGCAGAAGGAGTTCCGCGAGCGGCCTGACGTGCTGGCGCTGCTGCGCGGGGGAACCTGGCGCGGGTTCTTCCGCAAATACGCGGAAGGCAATCTGCTGCACAAGAAAATGCTGCGCGTGGCCGCGCGGCTGGCGGCCGTTCCGGAGCGGCGCACGGGAACGCGCGGCGCGGCGCAGGACCTGGCGCGGGCCCGCACGCACGTGCTGCGCGCGCAGTGCAACGACGCCTATTGGCACGGAATCTTCGGCGGGCTCTATGCGCCGCATCTGCGCACCATGCTGTGGCGCGAACTGATTCAGGCGGAGAACATCGTGGACCGGCATACGCCCGGGGGCTCGCTGCCGCGCGCCGAGCAGGTGGATTTCGATGCGGACGGCGCGGAGGAGGTGGTTTTTTCCGCGCCGGAATATCAGGGCGTGCTCAAGCCTTCGGACGGCGGCACGCTGGCGGCGATGGACTTCCGCCCCGCGGCGGTGACCCTTGTGAATTCGATGATGCGCCGCCGCGAGGAATACCACGAGCGGCTGCGCGATGCGGCGCAGAGCGGCGCCTACGCGCTGGCCGGAGCCAGCGGAGGAGAGGTGGCCTCGATCCACGACCGCGTGCAGGTGAAGGAAGAAGGTCTTGATCGTTATTTACTTTACGACCGCTGGGCGCGGCACGGATTTCGTGTGCTGCTCTTCGATGCCGGGCGGACGATCGAGGACTACGCCGCGCTGCGCCTCGATGAAAACGAGTCCTTCGCCGGCGGAAGCTATACGCTGCGCAAAGCGGATAAGAACACCGCGGAGATCTTTCGCGAGGACGTCCTGCCGCTGGCCGCGAAAGAGGGCGGGGAAGCCCCGCTGGTGACTCTGGCGAAATGGTTTTCGTTCGCCTCGTCGCCGCGCGGCTGCGAAGTCTCCTGCGAAATTCGCCTGAAGCTGAAGGAGACTCCGGCGCGTCCTTTTGCCGTGGGCATCGAGTCGGTGATCAATCTGCTGGCCCCCGGCGAAATCGACCGCTCCATCGAGTCGCCGGAAGGAAAACAACTGCTGCGCTGGAAGGGAATGCTGCGCGGGCCCATCCTGCGCATGGAAGACGGCTGGCAGAAGGTGCGCGTGGCGCTGCACGCCCCGGCGGTGAAGGAGTTCTGGGTGGCGCCCATCGAAACCGTTTCGGAATCGGAAGAAGGCTTTGAACGCGTCTATCAGGGATCGCAAATCCTGGCCGTGTGGGAGCCGAAGTTTTCCGCGCATAAGGTCTGGGCGGCGCAACTGATCTGGCGCATCGAAGGATTCTGAGGACCAGCGGCCGCGGGGTTGCCGGGCGCGAAGCGCGAATGGTAGAGTCGGCAGGAACGGATGGAGGAAGCCATGGCGTTGAGCAAAGAGCTGCTGGAGATACTGGTTTGCCCCGAATGCAAGGTGAAGGTCGAGCTGACGCCGGACGCAAGCGGATTGAAGTGCGCCAAGTGCCGGCGGATCTATCCCATCAAGGACGATATTCCGGTGATGCTGCCCGAGGAAGCCACGGTGGCGTCCGCCTGACCGCTTATGACCTTCTCCATCGCTGATTCCGTGCCGAAATTAAAACGCCTGCTGCCCCGGCTGAAGGGCGTGCGCGCGGGCGTTTTCGGCGATCTCATGCTCGATCGCTATCTGTGGGGGACGGCGACGCGGCTCTCGCCGGAGGCGGCCGTGCCGGTGGTGGATTTTGTTTCGCAGAGCGAATGTCTGGGCGGCGCGGGTAACGTGGCGGCGAATCTGGCGGCGCTGGGCGCGCGCGTGGAAATGTTCGGCGTCACGGGAAAGGACGAAGCGGGAGCGGCGCTGCGGCGGTGTTTGCTTGATGCGGGCATTGGCGAGCGAGGAGTGGTCGTCGACGCCCGGCGCAGCACGACGGTGAAGACGCGCATCATCGCGCGGCACCAGCAGGTGGTGCGCGTGGACCAGGAGCGCCGCGAGCCGCTGAGCGCCGCCACGCAGGAGGCGCTGATCGCGCGGCTGGTGCGCGGATTGCGCTCGCTGGATGTGCTGGTGCTTTCGGACTACGACAAGGGCCTGGTCTCCGACGCCCTGGCCGAGCGCGTGCTCGGCGCCAGCCACCGGCTGAAGGTTCCCGTATTCGTCAAGCCGAAAACCTCGCGGCTTTATGCTTACCGCGGAGCGCGCGCCATCGTGTGCAACGCCAAGGAAGCGGGATTTTTCGTTACCCGCGCGCTGGGCGACGACAAATCGGTGGAGGAGGCCGGCCGGGCGCTGCTGGCGCATTTCGGCTGCGCGGCCGTGGTGGTCACGCGCGGAGAGAAGGGCATGAGTGTGTTTGAAGAAGGCGCGCCGCGCCACGTGCACGTTCCGGCGACCAGCTTTGAAGTGACCTATGAGCGCGTGGGCCAGCCCGGCGTCGAACGCGGCGCCACCGGCCGCCAGGTCTTTGACGTGACCGGAGCGGGAGATACCGTGCTGTCGGTGCTGGCGCTGGCCGTCGCCGCAGGAGCGGCGCTCCCGGACGCCGCCGTCCTGGCCAACGCCGCCGCGGGGGTGGCCGTCGGCAAACTGGGCACGGCCACGGTCAGCGTGAAGGAACTGGCCGCGGCACTGGGCGAGCTGCGCTAACTCCGCCCAATCCCCGCGATACTGTCTCGGTTGATTTCGGAATCTACGGCGGGAAGCTGAAGGACTTGTCCTTGGAATCGACCCAGAGGCGAATGCTTTTGGTGCGCCGCAAGTTTTCCAGGTCGGTTTCCTGAGGAAAGGGCGCAACGGGGCTGACCCGGACGGTGACGATCAATTCGCTGGAATTGCATCCGATGATCCAGATGACGACAGCCGCGGCGCTGTTGGCGCCTTCGCAGGGCGCACTGACCTCTTCGATCTTGTAGCTCTTCACCGGGCCGTAATAACCCTTTTCTCCCCAGTCATCCCGAAAATCCTGCAGGGTGTAGCCGGCGCTCGATGGCTTCCAAAGCTGATAGGCGCGGGGCAAGTCACCCGCGGCGATGGCGTCGAAGAGGCGTGTGGCTGCTTTTTTCTCCGGGTGATAGCGGAAAGAAAACCAGAGAACGGCGGCGAAGACCGCCGCGAGAACGAGCGCCAGCCAGAGGAAACGCCGGGGTTTCTTCTCCGGTTCGGGGGGCGGCTCGAAGATGGACATGAACGGACCTCGCTGGAAATTTTGTGCCGCTAAATCTGCCGCTTGAAGAGGGCGATGCCCGCGCTCAGCAGCACCACGGAGAAGCCTAGCAAGACCAGCACGTCGAAGTAAATGCCCTCGTAGCCGGTATTTTTCAGCAGCAGATTCTTCAGCGCGTGCACCACGTAGGTGAAAGGGTCAACCACCGAAACCCAGCGCAGCCAGATGGGAAAGCCCTCGGGCGGGTAGATGGCCCCGGAGGGAAAGAAGAGCAGCGTATTGAGCACGCCGAAAATGGCGCGGGGCACCAGCGGGTCGTTGACGCGGACCATCACCAGAAACATGAAGCTGATCATGGCCAGCGAAGCGGTGGCGATGACCACCAAGAGATAGAAACGCCGCACGGGGTCCCACAGGCGATCGATGCCGGCAATCAGTCCGCCGATGATGGTGATGGTCATGCCGGCCATGACGCCCTTGATAGTGCCGGCAAAATTCAGCCCCAGTACCAGCTCGGATTTGCGGATGGGAGTCACCAGATAGCCTTCGTGCAGGCCGCGGGCCTTGTCGTCAATGAAGACGATGCCGCCGCCGATCATGGCCACGATGAAGATGGACATGGCGATGGAGCCGGAGAGCAGATATTTGATGTATTCGATATACGGATAGATTTCCACGACTTGCAGATCGATCTCCGGGGGCAGGCGCGAGGGAAGGCCCGGCGCGTTGAGCGACTGGGTCAGCTGCTGGATGCGCTCGTAGAGCTGCGCGGTGACGAAGCTGTCGGTATTGTCCTCGACGAAGGCGATGCGCGGGCGGTCGTGCTGCAGGACGCGCCGCGAATAATCGTGCGGGATGTGAATGATGGCGCGGACAAAGCCGGCGCGGAGATCCAGGAGCGCGCCGGGAACGGAGGAGTACTCGGCGATGCTAAAGGTGTGCGGGCCAGTCTCTACGGAGTTGAGCCGTTCGAGAATCAGGCGGGATTCCGCCGCGCGGTCTTCATTCACCAGCGCCACGGGAATGTCCTTCACTTTTCCGCCGAAGGCGTAACCCAGAACGATGAGCTGCATCAGCGGAAAGACCATGGAAGTGACCATCAGCGCCGGGCTGCGGAAAAATTTCCGCATGTCCCGCTCGATGATGGCGCCCACGCGCTCGAAATTAATCCATCGCTTCATGCACGCTCACTTTTCACGTTCACTTGTAGAGATGGGTGATGTCCAGGGGCGTGGAGGACTGCACCGCGTCGCGCAACTGCCGCCCCGTGTAATGTAAAAAAACGTCGTCGAGCGAGGTGCCTTGCACGGTGACGCGCTTGACGGTGACGCTCTGGGCCCGCGCGCGGTCCATCAGCCCGGCCACGGTGTCCGGCCCGCTGTGCGACGTGATATGCACCGCGCCGCCCTGTTCGAGCACTTCAATCACCTGCGGCAGCCGGCGCAACTGCTCCATCCATTCCTGCGCACTGCATCCCGGGGCGGGCAGTCCGGCGAACTCCGCTTCCACCACGTCCGCGCCGGGGACACTGTCCTTGAGGCGCGCGGGCGAATCGAGCGCCGCCAGTTTGCCGTGGTCCACGATGGCGATGCGTTCGCACAGCTTGTCGGCTTCGTCCATGTACCCGTGGTGGGCTCGTCCAGAAAGAGGATGCGCGGCGAATGCACCAGCCCGCGGGCAATCTCCAGCCGGCGGCGCATCCCGCCGGAGAAGTTGCGCACCAGGCGATCGCGAAATTCCAGCAGGTCCACGGCGGAAAGAAGATCGGTGGTGAGTTTCGCGCGGCCCGCGGCGGGAACGCCGTAGAGTTTCGCGTGAATGGAAAGATTTTCCCAGGCGGTGAGATCGGGGTCGGAGGTCAGCGCCTGGGGGATGACGCCGATGGTGTTGCGCACGCCGTCGGCGTCGCCTTGAATGTCGAATCCGCCGACGGTCGCGGTGCCCGAAGTCGGCGGCGTGAGCGTGGTGAGCATGCGGATGAGCGTGGTCTTGCCCGCGCCGTTAGGACCCAGCAGACCGAAGATTTCGCCTTCCGGCACGGTGAAGGAAACTTCGTCCACGGCGGTGAATTCGCCGAAGCGCTTGGTGAGTTGGCGGACTTCGATGGCGTTCATGGGCGGAAAACCGAAAGTCCCGCGATCGTCTTCATGATCCTTCTCATTTGCCCGGCGAATCCGCAGCCGAATCCGCGGAAGAGTTCTTGTTCTTGGCGGGCGGCGGCAGCAGCACGTAGGCGGTCATGCCGGAGAAGAAGCGCCGGCCGGGATTGGGGATGGCCACCTTGATGGCAAAAGTCTTGATGTCCCGCTTGGTGCGGCTGACGTCGCGCTGCGTGGCGAATTCGCTCTCGACGCCCTTGAAGATGACCGTGCCGTCCAGAATTTTTCCCGAGGGCATCTTTACGCGCAGCTTCTGCCCCATCTGAATCGAATCCACCTGGCTTTCCTCGATGCTGGTGCGCACCCACAGGTGGTCGATGTCCACGATGGTGACGATGGGAGAACCGGGCTGGACGACTTCGCCCTGGCGGGCCACGCGCACGGCCACGACTCCGTCCAGCGGCGAAAAAATCCTGGCGTAGCCCAGGCGCGTTTCCGCTTCCGCTTTGGCCGCGCGCGCCTGCGCCAGTTGCGCCTGCATGGCGGCCAGCACGTTCTCCTGGACGTTCACTTGTTTCCGCCCCGCGCGGGCGATCTCCAGGGAGGCTTCCTGGGCCTTCACCTGCTCTTCGAGCGCGCGGGTCTGCGCCTGCGCGCTGTGCAGCGCGGCGTCGGCGTGGTCCTTGTCCTGCGCGGTAGCGATGCCGCCCTCGAAGAGAGACTGCATGCGCTTTTGGTCCGCTTCCACGCGCGCCAGGTCGGAGCGCGAGGCTTCCAGCTGGGATTTCAGGGCGGTCAGCGTGGCCCCGCTCTGGTCCACTTGGGCCGAGGTTTGCAGGTCGGTGAGCCCGGTGCTGCTCTGGGCCTGCTGCACCTGCGCTTCGAAGCTGCGGATGGCGGCGGCCGCGGAATCGCGCTGCGCGCGCAGTTCCGCCGAGTCCAGCACGGCGATCAGCTCGCCGGATTTTACGTCCCGGCCCTCGTCCACCAGCAGCTGGTCCAAGCGCCCGCTGATCTTCGCGCTGACGATCACTTCATTGGCGTCCACGATTCCGGTGAGGGCGATTTCGTTTCCGTGCGGGGTCGAGAATAAATAGAGCAGGAGCGCGGCGAGGAACACCGCGCCGAGAAAGGCGAAAAATTTCGAGACATTCATGGCCGCTTCAGGAACGTTTCTCCCGCGCCTGCGTCTACCCTTCCAGCGCTCCTCCGGAACCCTCCGGCACTTCGATGGCGTACTTGGTGCGCGCTTTTTCGCGGTGCTGCGCCAGGGCCAGGGTGATCAGGCGGTCGATCAGGTCGCGGAAGGGAATTCCGCTCGCTTCCCACAGCTTGGGATACATGCTGATGGAAGTGAACCCGGGGATGGTGTTGGCTTCGTTGAGATAGATTTTTCCCGAAGGCTTTTCCAGGAAGAAATCCACGCGGGCCATTCCGGAAAGCTCCAGCGCGCGGAAGGCGCGCACGGCCAGGTCCTGAATCTTTTCGGTCTGCGCGGGCTTGAGCTCGGCCGGAATCAGCAGCTGCGTGCCGCGCTCCAGGTATTTCGAGGCGTAATCGTAAAATTCCCGGTGCGGCACGATTTCGCCGGGAATGGAGGCTTGGGCATCCAGGTTGCCCAGAACCGAAACTTCGATCTCGCGGGCCACCACGGCGCGCTCCACCATGATTTTCATGGCGAATTCCGCCGCCAGGTCCAGCGCCGCGGGCAGTTCTTCCGCCGTATGCACCTTGCTCATTCCCACGGAGGAGCCCAGCGTCGCGGGTTTCACGAAGAGCGGATACTTGAACTCCGCCTCGATGGCCGTCTGCACGGCGGCGCGGTCTTTTTCCCAGTCCGCGCGCTGCACCGTCATCCATGCGACCACCGGTATTTTCGCGTCGCGGCAAAGCCGCTTGGCCACGTCCTTGTCCATGGCCAGGGCCGAACCGAGCACTCCCGAGCCTACGTAGGGCAGCCCGGCCAGATCCAGCAGCCCCTGCACGGTGCCGTCCTCGCCGAAGGTCCCGTGCAACACCGGGAAGATAGCGTCCACGCGCTGCCCGTTGCTGCGATCCAGCGGAATCAGCGCCGAGTCGGTGGGGTCCGCGTTGAGCACGACGCGCTGTCCGTTGCGCAGGACTTCCTGCAGGCTCTTCTGCGCGGTCGAGCCGATCAGCCAGTGGCCTTCCTTGGAGATGCCGATGGGCAGCGGTTCGTACTTGTCCGGGTCCAGCCCGCGCAGCACCGAGGCCGCCGAGGCCAGCGAGACTTCGTGTTCGCCGGAGCGCCCTCCGAACAAGACTCCGATGCGCAGGCGTTTCTTTTCCGTGGTCACGTTCGAACGTTCTCCCTGGTCTGCGAGCTGTTGTCCCTGCTCCATGCCCTGTTACGACTGCCTGGCAGCGGACGCCTTCCGGCCCGAATTTCGCATTTCGAGTTTCGCATGGCGCGCCCCGCTGCGCCACTTCCCGCGGCCTACAAAATCTTTTTGCCCAGCCCGGAGCACAGCAGTTCGACGCCCAGCAGGGCCGTGCGGTTGTGCTCGTCAATCACCGGATTGATTTCCACGATCTCCAGCGAGGCCATGGCTTCGGTGTCCGCGATCATTTCCATGGCCAGATGGGCTTCGCGGTAGGTCACCCCGCCGCGCACCGGCGTGCCCACTCCGGGCGCGTCGGCGGGGTCCACGAAGTCCATGTCCAGGCTGACGCCGATGCCGTCGGTGTCGTCCATGGCGAATTTCAGCGCGTCGCTCATGACCTCGCGCATGCCCCGCTCGTCAATATCCCGCATGGTGAAGACGTGCACGCCGGACTTTTTCACCAGGCGCTTTTCCTGCGCGTCCAGGTCGCGTATCCCCACCAGCACCACGTTCTGGGGCTGCACCTTGGGCTTGAATCCCAGCAGCTCCACCAGCTCCGGCGGGCCATAGCCCATCAGCGAGGCCAGCGGCATGCCGTGGATGTTGCCCGAGGGCGAGGATTCCGGCGTGTTCATGTCGCCGTGGGCGTCCAGCCAGATGTAGCCGATATTCTTTTCCTTCTTCTGGAAGAAGGCCGACACTCCGGAGAGCGTGCCCACGGCAATGGAATGGTCCCCGCCCAGCACCAGCGGCAGCATGCCCTCTTCGATGGTTTTCTTGACCGTCTCGGCCAGTTCCCGGCAGGTTTCGGAGATCTCCGTCAGATATTTCGCGCGCTTTTCGCCGTAGGGCTGCTCTTCGGCCTGCTTCACCGAGATATTGCCCATGTCCTCGACCTGGTGCCCCAGTTGCTTGATGCGCGCCTGCAAGCCCGCCACGCGCAGCGCGGAGGGGCCCATATCCACACCCCGGCGGCTCTGCCCGAGGTCCATCGGTACGCCAATGATGCGAATTTTCTGCGGCATAGTGTTTTCCGTTCCGGAAAGTCGCGGGCGGACGGCCGCGCGCGGCGGCTGACCGGCCATTCCCAATTCGCGCTCGGAGTTCTTGATGCCCGATCCCCTGATACTTCCCTAAGGATACACGCGATAAATCATGCGAGGGAAGGGGATGACCTCCCGGATGTGCTCGGTTCCGCATATCCAGGCCACCGTCCGCTCCAACCCCAGCCCAAAGCCCGCGTGCGGCACGCTGCCGTAGCGCCGCAAATCCAGATACCACTGGAAAGACTCCTCGGGCAGATTGTGCTCCCGCAGCCGCTTTACCAGCAGGTCGTAATCGTGGATGCGCTGGCCCCCGCCGATGATTTCGCCGTAGCCCTCCGGCGCGAGCATGTCGAAGCCCAGCGCGAGGTCCGGCCGCTGCGGGTCCGGCTGCATGTAGAACGCCTTGATGGCCGCCGGGTAGCGGTGCACGATCAGCGGGCGGTCGTATTGGCTCGACAGAATGGTCTCTTCGTCGCCGCCGAAATCGTCGCCATGCTTGGCGGGGTTTCCGCTCTTTTGCAGCACGGCGATGGCTTCGTCGTAGCTGATGCGCGGAAAGGGCGCTTTCACGGTGGCCAGCTTGGTCGTATCCCGCTTGAGCGCCTCGAGCTCGCGCGTCCGGTTCTTCAGCACGGACTGCACCACGTGGCTCACCAGCCCCTCGCCCAGCTCCATCATGTCGCCCAGATCGGCGTAGGCCGCTTCCGGCTCGAGCATCCAGAACTCGGTGAGGTGCCGCCGGGTCTTCGATTTTTCCGCGCGAAAGGTCGGCCCGAACGCGTAGACCTTGCCCAGCGCCATGGCCGTGGCTTCCACGTAGAGCTGCCCGGACTGCGTGAGGTAGGCTTTTTCGTCGTCGATGTACTGCACTTCAAAAAGCGTGGTGGTCCCTTCGCACGCCGCCGGGGTGAAGATGGGCGCGTCGGTCAGCGTGTAGCCCTGCCCGTCCATGAACTCGCGCGCGGCGCGGATGGCTTCGGCGCGGATGCGCAGGATGGCCGCCTGGCGCGGCGAACGAATCCAGAGGTGGCGCTGGTTCAGCAGGAAATCCACGCCATGTTCTTTCAGTTGAATGGGATAGGGCTGCGACTCCGAGACCCGTTGCAGCACTTCCACCGCGCTCACCCCGATCTCGAAGCCGCCCGGGGCGCGCTGCTCGGCGCGAATTTTTCCCGTGACGATTACGCTGGACTCCTGCGTCAGCCCGCGCAGGGCCTCGAACGCCGCCGGCTGTTCCTTTAGCGAGCACACCCCCTGCATGATCCCTGTCCCGTCGCGAAAAATAGGGAAGAGCAGCTTGCCTGATTCCCGCTGGTTATAGAGCCACCCGCGCAGAGTGACTTCCTGGCCGTCGTACTGGCCGGCCTGTTCGATGGTGATGATGGGCATTCGCTCCTCTTCCTCTTACCGCGCCTGGCGCGCCTCCTGCAGGGTCTCTTCCAGGCGGTCCATAGCCCGCCGGCCCGCTTCGAGCTGTGCCGCGAGCGGCGGCGCCTCCGGTCCGATGTTTTCCTTCAGTTCCAGCACAAGCGGCAGCGGCTGCACCGGAGCGGTGGCCAATAGCCCTGCCGCCACCGTCCAGTCGAGCGTGCCCTCGTAAGGCGGCAGGTGCTCGTCCTTCTCCCCGTGGTTGTCGTGCAGATGCGCCGTGGCCACGAGCTCGCGCAGGGGCGCAAAGCTCTTCGCCAGCCGCTCCTCGGCGGGGCCTTCCGTCAGGTGCGCGTGGCCCGTATCGAAGCAGATGCGGATGCCGGTCAGTCGCGTTTCGTCTAGAAACGAGCGCAGCCACGCCGAATCGCCCATTTCGCTGGCCGTGTTCTCGATGGCCAGCGTTACCCCGGCGTGCCGCGCGTGCAGCATCAGGTGCTCGAGCGAACTGAAGGCCGCATCGCGCTTGCGCTCGTCGGGCGTCTCCCGCGGGCCGCCCATGTGCAGGACCAGAATGCCGTAGGGAAGAATCCCGGCCACGTCGATGGCCCGCTTATATTCGTCCATGGCTTCGATTCGCCGCACCCGCTCGGCCTCGCAGAGCGAGAGCGGCGAGCCTCCCTCGCGCGAAGCGCTGGAATCGCGGTTGTTGGGCGCGTGCAGCCCCGCCAGCGTCAGGTTGCGCCCGGCGAGCATTTTCCCCAGCTCCCGGATCTCCGCCTCTTCATGAAAATCAAAGTGACTGCGGATGCAGGAAATCTCCAGCCCTCCGAAGCCGGCATCGGCCACCATGCCCAGTATTTCCGGCGTGAGCTTGCGCGAAGCGAATAAGTGCGTGGAAAGAAGTCTGCGCATGGCCTCTAGTATCCCTGAGCCGAGCCGTTCGTGCGCGGGTCGGCGGCGCCCAGCCGCTCGCCCGTCCGCGCGTCGATCCCGATGGCGTTCACCAGCCCAATGTTACCTCGCCGGGACGTCTCATGTCCCATCGCGCGCAGGGCCTCTTCCACCGCCGCCGGAAAGGACTCCTCCAGCGCCACGCGATCCGGCATCCACTGGTGGTGGAACCGCGGCGCGTTGATGGCCGCCTGCGCTTCCATCCCCAGCCGCATCCAGTTCAGGATCGTCAGCAGCGTGGCCGAAATGATGCGAGGCCCCCCGGGCGAACCGGTGACAAAGCTCAGCTTGCCGTCGCGCACCAGAATCGTCGGGGTCATCGAGCTCAGCGGGCGCTTGCCCGGCCCTGGCGTGTTGGCTGTGGACTGGATCAGGCCAAACAGGGGATTGGGCTCGCCGGGCTTGGTTGTGAAATCGGACATTTCATCATTCAGCAGGAAGCCCGATTCGCTGGTGACATGCGAGCCAAAGCTGTCGTTGAGCGTAAAGGTCGAGGCCACCGCGTTTCCCGCTGCGTCCACCACCGAAAAATGCGTGGTGTTCTGCCCTTCGCCCAGGCCGTTGATCGTTCCCGGTGGGGCCGCGGCTGCCGCCTGCCCGCAGATGTGCGGCGTCCCGGCGTGGACCGCTTTGCTCGAGGACGCGTGCAGCGGATCAATCGTCGCCGCCAGTTCTCGCGCGTAGCACGGGTCGGTCAGCCCGGCCACGGGCACCGCCGAAAAATCCGGGTCGGCCAGATATGCGGCCCGGTCGGCGAAGACCCGCCGCATCACTTCCACCACCTCGTGAACGCTCGCGGCGTCCTGCCAGCCCTTCAGGGGTACCCCGCGCAGCATGTTCAGCGCTTCGATGATGGCTACCCCGCCGGAGCTGGGCGGCGGCGACGAGAGCACCTCCCAGGTATGCCCGTCCTGCTCATAGGAGGCGCGCAGAACCTCGCGAATCTTGGGTTTATAGTTGGCCAAGTCCTCCCGCGTGATCAGCCCGCCGGACCGCTCCATCTCCCGCACGAGGGACCGCGCCGTCTTCCCCCGGTAAAACTCCGCCGCTCCCTTGCGCGCGATTCGCTTCAGCGTTGCCGCCAGCTCCGGCTGGCGCAAGATTTCCCCGACCTTGTACGGATTGCCGTTGCGCAGGAAGATTCGCCGGCTCACTGGAAACCGCTCCAAACCCTTGCCTTCCTCGATGAGTTCCCGGGCCAGCATCTCGCTCACGGGAAAACCCTGTGCCGCCAGCCGGATCGCTGGGGCCATTACCTCCGCCAGTTTCAGCGTGCCGTGCGTCTTGAGGGCCAACTCCAGCCCTGCCACGGTTCCCGGAACGGCCACCGCGCGATAGCCCAGAACCGCCGCGTCCTCGTCCACGGTCCCGTCCGGTTTTACGTACATGCCGGGAGTGGCCTTGGCCGGGCCCGTTTCCCGGTAGTCAAAAAACGTGCCCTTGCCATCGGCCAGGCGCACAAGCATGAACCCGCCCCCGCCGATATTCCCGGCCGCAGGTTCGACCACGGCCAGGGCAAACGCCGTAGCTACCGCCGCATCCACGGCATTGCCCCCGCGCCGGAGAATCTCCACGCCCGCCGCCGAGGCCAGCGGTTCGTCCGAAGCCACCATGCCGTGCGCAGCCCGCACCGCCGCCTGCGGCCAGGAGGGCTTATCCGCAAGCGCCTGGGCCTGCGCGGGAGTCCCCGCCACGGGCAAGAAGAACAGCCCCAATAGAGCGATAGAGGTTAGTTTCATGGCGAGAACTGACAGTAAGGGATTTGCCGGGAAGCGTCAAGATGGGCGTGCAGGGCCGCGGAACACCCTGATAGGCGGGGGACCATGAAAAAGGGAGAAAATGGCCTGACTTTCACGAAGTACTAGGACGGAGGCTAAAATCAGTACTTCGGCAAGGTCATTCTGGAATATTAAAATTAACTTATATTGCGTAGAATCAGTAAGATACACGCATTTAGGCGGCTAACTTTTAGGACACCTACCCTATGGTTCAGACTGGTACATAGGGACAGTTTTGTTAAACTTGCTTCACCGAACATTAGACCCGAGCCTTACGGATCAGGGGTTGCGGTTAATTAAAAATCAAGAGGAGAAAAAGGTCGAATGAGAAAGCACTGTGTGCAGTTAATAGTACTAGCAGTTCTAGTATTTAGTTTTTCCGTCCCGACTCATGCCCAGGATGCCGCTTCCAAGGTGGACGTTTTCGGCGGCTTTTCCTTCCTGAATAACAACTACACGGGATGGAATGGTGGCTACACGATCAAGGGATACCACTTCTCGGGAACCTATAACCTGACCAATCATCTGGGCTTCATGGCGGATATCAGCGGACATAGCAATACGTCCGACGAGCTAAGTCTATATACGGACACCACCTGCGCTTGCCCTGGCAATTACATGCAAAAGCGCACCCTTCACCTGGAGCAGAATCTGAAGACCTTTGCATTTGGACCGTCCTTTACAACGGAGGCCGGGAAGATGCGCCTGTCCGCTCACGTTTTGGCTGGTTTTTCAAGGGGCGAGGTCAAGTCCCATAGTGTCGGACAGGAGTCGTGGGACAGCGGAACCACCTGGAGCAACTGGTATGACTACACTAACAACATAGCGCCGAACACCGGTTTGGCCGTGGTCCTGGGCGGATCTGCGGATTATATGTTCAAGCCGAAGTTTGGCTGGAGGATTCTGCAGGTGGACTACATGCGCAGCGTTCTGCAAGGCTGCGATTCGCAGGCTGTGGGTACTCCCTCGAATCCGAGCACATGGACGCCCGGCGTTGGCTGCGACTACGCCATGAACAACGTTCGCCTCAGCACCGGCATCGTCTTCCGCTTCGGCGCAAAGTAACTTTACCCTTCAACCCCTTGGCTCCCTCTCTGGTGGCTCACGCCGCCGGAGAGGAGCCAGGGAATTTTTTGTGCATAGCTCCCTCGCCTCGATCCCGCCTGCCGCAGCTTTCTTCCGAACTCGATACAAGCACGTCGAAAATTCGTTTCCCGTCGTGCGGCGAAGATTGGCATATTCTCCGCAGAACGTGCGGAGAATGTTTGCGGGTGGAGAAATGGCGGTGGTTTGTTCGCCGGTTCGCCTGGCGCATGGACTTGCGATAGGTGGCTCGGAAGGGAGCCGGGCTGGACGTTCGGGAAGGGGAGTTCTGGCCCGAGCGGCCCAAGCCCGGCGGGGTTGAACCATGGCTTTTCTATCGGAAAGGCGGGGAAAAACTTGAGGGCGGATGAGCGTCACCTAGCGGGTTGCTGAAAACCAAGAGAAAAGCGGATTCCTCGTCGCCTGCGGCTCCTCGGAATGACATCGATTCTTAGGCGTCCTTGGGAACCGCTACTCTTCGTTGAGGAATTCCACTTCCGCGGGAGCGGGCAGGACGCCTGCGGCGGTCCCGCGGGCAATCAGTTCGCGGACGGCTTTGCGGCCGCGCTCGCCGTAGCCCAGGGTCCAATTATTGACGTACATGCCCACGAACTTGTCGGCGGTTTCGGTTTCCATGTCGCGGGCGAACTGCATGGCGTAATTGAGCGCGGCTTCGCGGTGTTCCAGGGCGAAGGAGACGCTCTGGCGGATGATGGTGGCAATCTGCCGCCCCACGGCCGGTCCCAGGGCGCGGCGCACGGCATTGCCGCCGAGGGGCAGCGGCATCCCGGTCTGCTCCTGCCACCACTGGCCCAAATCCACCGTGCGATAGAGGCCCATCTTGGAAAAGAGCAGCTGGCCCTCGTGGATGATCAGTCCGGCCTCGACCGCGCCGCTCTTCACCGCGTCCAGAATCTTGTCGAAGGGCATGACCACGGGCTCGAAATTCGGCTCATACAGTTTGAGGGTCAGGTAGGCGGTGGTTTTCAGGCCGGGAATGGCGATGCGCTTGCCCGCCAGATCTTCTTTTTTCATGGGGCGCTGAGTGATGACCATGGGGCCGTAGCCCTCGCCGAAGCTGGCGCCGCAATCGAGGAGAATATACTTGTCGCGCAGGCCGGGATAGGCCGCGAAACTCACCGCGGTGACGTCATAGGTTTCCGTCAGCGCGTCTTCGTTCAGAGTCTGGATGTCCTTGAGCACGTGGGTAAACTTCAGCCCCGGCGTGAGGATCTTGTGGGTGGCCAGGGCGTAGAACATGAAGGCGTCGTCGGAGTCTGGTGAATGCGCCAGCTTGATCTCGAGCGGTTCCTGGGTAGCCTGGGTGGATGCTTGTTCGCTTGCCATGAGTCGTGCTGAACCTGCCTTCGCTGCCTCTTGCGGTCCTGGCCGTTCCGCGGGCGGCTGCCGCCGCCATCCTCCGCGGAAAATACGCCTCCCCACACAGTCGGCGCTCACGAATACGGGAGGAAGAGAACAAACGCGCACGCAGGGACGCGCGCACGCGGGCCGGGCCTTACTGGGCGCAAAAAGCGTAGCATAACGGGGGAGCGCTTACAATCGAGGCGGGGAACGCCGCAGGGAATGGGCCGGCGAAAAAAAATGTGTCCTTTGCTACAGCGCCGCGACCATGCGCGAAACCGCTATATCGAAGCTGATTTTTCCTTCCAGGTACGGCTGCCAATAGCGCTGCAGCAGTGGCTCATAGCCCGACCAGCCTCGCGCATAGAGCCCCTCGCGGATTGCCGAAGCGCCCCGCGGTTTTGGCTGCGGCGTGCCAGGCATGACCTTGCCCGGCGGCTCGGACTCCTCGGCGGATTCCGGGACGGTCGTCTCGACCAGCGCCGAGCGCACGGCCACGCCCGTGGTATAGAACAGCAGGGCGTGCCAGAGATCGCGCGGGATGGCTTTGCCGCGCTGATGGCATTCGCGCACGATGGCGTCCTGCACCGGTTCGGCCAGCCCGTAGCTGGCTTCGTGGAAAAGCATTTCCAGCGCGGCATCGCCCTGATTGCGCGGGTCCACACTCGAGAAGGTCAGCCGCAGCGGGTCCAGCGTGGCGTAGGCTCCTGCCGGATTGGCGTAGGTCACCACCTCGACGCGAATTTTTTCCTTGGGCCAGCGCGTCTGGTAGATTTCCGCCAGCCGCCGCGCCAGCTCCAGGCTTTTCTCCTGCACCAGAGGGGACACCGCGTCCACCCAGCGCCGATTGGCGCGGTCGTGCTCCGCCCACCAATGCTTACGATAGACGGGCGCGGCGCGATTCAGGATGGGCGTGATTTTTCCCGGCAGACCCGCATCGCATTCCTTGCGCGGAACGGCGGACAGCTCCGTGCAGGTCTCGAAATCTCCCAGCTGGTTCTTCAGCAGCGTCAGATCGAAATTAAATTGCAGGTCGCGGTCGGCGTAATTGGCGGCATAGAACGCCACGGCGTCGTCCCAGGCGCGCTGTTCGTCTTCGCTAAATCCGCCAGGCGCGGCCTGCGGCGTCTTCGAGGCGCCCGGTGCGCGCCTTTCGCGGGCCTGCTGGTAGAGAAAATGGTGCAGATTCACCCAGAAGCCGCTGTGAAATTCGAATACCGGAAGCGCGCCCATGCTCGGGCCGCTGTGCCCGTGCGGAGGTTCCAGCAGGGGGCTGGGGCGATCCTGCGCGGCAGCGTTCGGCGCGCAGGCGGCGAACAGCAGCGGGAGCAAGGCGAGCAGCAAAATTTTTCGCGGCAGGACGGGCATGACGTGGATGAGTGTATCCCCAACCCCGGCGGGCGGCAATTGCGGCGCTGGTACATCCTGCATTTCTCACGAAGAAGGGTAAGTGTGCGCTGGCGGAATGGAAAGGCCCGCCCTCTGAAGAGGGCGGCTACAGAAGTTCAAGAGAGCTTGCGGCTGAACAGGCAATCGTGCTGATAGCGAAGCGGGCGGAGAAAGTTCCGCCCCTGCCGTGTGAGTTATGTGAGAAATGGGGTCTATCCCTCGGTGGCCGCCACAGAGAGCCAGCAGTCCAGGATTGCCTGCTGCGTCTCATTCACGTCCACGAACTCGATGCCCATGCCCATGGGAGAGACGTCATAGACCACACGCGCGCGCGTTTGGAAACTTTCTCCGCCCTGCCGGAATCGCAACTGGATGATCGTGCCCGGCGGGATGGGATTCAGCGTGTCGATGTAGCATCCCGTGCGGCTGACGTCCGAGGTGCGGGCCACGGCTTTGGCGCCGGTCTCCTCGACCACCATTTCGGCAACGAGAATTAAGGGATAGCGCGGCGTGGCGCGGCGTTCTTCGGTCACGGTCATCGGCTCCAGTCCAGATTCGCTCTCTGTCCCAGAGAGAAAGCGTCATGCAGCCCGGCGCCTGCAAGGAAGCGCCGTGCCGCCCGATGGATGACCAGACCCAGTGTGCGGCCGCTGGCCGTTTCGGCGCAAGCGCCAGGCCCGCGGGCCGTGCCCATTGGTTAAGGGGAGTCTGTCAGGCCGAAAATGGGAAGTGGAGGGAGAAGAGACGCAAGGTGACTTGTGACTCGTGATTCGTGACTCGTGCCAAGACCGCCAAGCACGGCGTTGTGCCGTAACGCGCTCCTGAAAATGCCGTTATTCGCCTTTTTCCGCTTCTTCCAGCCATTGCTTCAGGATTTCCCGCTGTGCTTCGGGAATGTCCGCGTCGAATTGAATGCCCATGCCCAGGCTGTGGCTGGTGTAGATGACTTTTCCTTTGGCTTCGAAGGCGCCGTTGGGGCGTACCAGTTTGACCAGAATCGGTTCGCCGGTGGGCGACGGATGCAGCGTGTCAATATAGCAGCCGGTCATATTCAAATCCGAACAGCGTCCCCGCAGGGTCGTGCCGCTGGTGAGTTCGGTCACTTCGGTGGAAACGATAAGCGGGATGCGCGGTATCTGGCGGCGTTCTTTCATGGCACTCTCGTTCGTTCTGCGGACCTGTCCCTTTTTGCAGCCATATCTTCGCCTAAAAGTCCTTCGACTTACAACCTCGGAGACGGCTAGCTGCGCGCTAATTCGCGGGCTGCTTGGCGATGCTCGCATCCGCCTCGCTGGCTAGCGCGCCCCGCCGGTCGGCCCCGTGCAACATGCCTTGGGCATCCAGGAAAAAAGAACGCTGCCCGGTCGTGCCGTAGGCCAGCGGAACGGCTGCCAGCTCAAAGCGGGCCTGCGCGCCCTGCGAGGAAGCGCCAACGATCACGTAGCGAAAACGGTAGCCGCTCTTCGCTCCGCCGGCCAGTTCGGCGTCCAGCAGACCCGCCGCCGCGGCCGAGGCTGCCCCGTGCGCGGGCGGACCCAGTTGCTCGATCCGTTCCGGCAGGTGGGCGTACGAGCGGCGGTAATTCTCCACGGCCTGGGCCAACAGTTGCATGGTGGCGATGGTGCTGTGTTCGTTGGCCTCGAGCGACTCGCGATTCCATTCCAGCTCCAGCGCCGGTAAATCCAGCAGCAGCAGGCCGGCCGAAAGCAGCTTCCACGCGCCGCCCTCGAGCACCAGCCCGATCTGCACGCGCCGCGGAGGAGCGTTTCCCTGCGCCGCTCCGCTCAAGCGCACATCCACGGGCAGAAACGCCAGATTCTCCTGTAGCTCCGCTCCGCCGATCTCCATCTCCACGGTTCGCGCCGGGCTTTCGCAGCGCACCGCGGACTTCTCGCCGGAGACGGCTTTGCCGGCCGCCTCCAGAAAGGAAAATCGCTTCATTAACGCCACGCGCGACGGCTCCGTGAGGCGCGCGTAGGCCCGCGCGCTGCGCACGGGCAGGTAACGCGCGAACTTCGCCTGGTTCTGCTCGCACGCCGCAGCCAGCAGTCCGCGCACGGTTTGCGCCGGGTCTACGCTCGGAACAGCCGCTTCGGCGGGCGCCGGTCCGAACAGAAGCGCCGCGGCGGCCAGCGGCAGAAGATAAAATGCGCGCATCTCAGCCCTTTCCCCGGGCCAGAATAACCGGCAAATTCTTCGTAAAGCTCGACCGCGGCATCACTTCATCGCATCCCGCCGCCCGCGCCCGCTCCGCCAGGTCCACCTGCACGTGCGAAAGAAAAGCCACCACCGGAGCCGCGCATCCCGCCGCGTTCAGGTCCACGATAATCAACCGCGGCGAATTGGCCGCCTCCGCCAGCAGCGCCGCTGCGTTGCCTGCAATCTTTACCGCGATGCCCAGTTGCTTGGCGGTTTCCGCCAGCTTCATCTGGAAAAACAGGTCGTCCATCAGGGCCACCACTTCGCTCATCGTTGCCATCCTCTTCCGCGCTGCGCGGCATCCCTATTATGCGCCCTCTTCCCGCGCGGGCGCTTGTGCGCGTAGAATCGTCCGCAGGCGGAGGTTTTTCCTATGACCCCACTCATGCGGCCCGATGACGCGCCCCAGTTGGAGCGCGCCCTGGCCCTGCTGGAAAAGACGCCGCAACTGCTGAAAACGCTGCTTGCGGAACTGCAGGAAGATACGCTGGGCTGGAAACCGTCGCCTAAGCGTTGGTCCATCGGCGAGATTTTGGCTCATCTAGCTGAACTCGAACAGGTCTATGGCCAGCGCGTCCAGCGCATCGTCACCGAGGATGTTCCCGCTCTTGAAGCCTACGACCAGAACGCGGCTGCCGCGGAAGGCCGCTACTCCCGGCCCGATCCCGAAGAAAGCCTGGCTTCCTTCATAGAACGCCGCGAAGGCACGCTGGCTTTTCTTTCCATGCTTCCTCCGGGCGCCGCCGCGCGCACCGGCAAACATTCCGAAATCGGCTCCTTCACCCTTTCCGAAATGCTGCACGAGCTGGCTTCCCACGATCTCGGCCACCTGCGGCAGATTGCCGAACTCTACCGCGCCCGCGAATTTCATCCGCACTCCGGCCCCTTCCGCAAATATTCCAACCCTCAGCCCTGATGCCGCCCTCCGCTCATCCCGAATCGGCGCATCCCGAAGACGAGCGGCTGGCTCGCGCTGGGCCGCGGGAGATTACTCTCTACACGCGCCCCGGTTGCCATCTCTGCGAGCAGGCCAAAGCGGCCATCGCACCGCTGCTTGCGGAATTCGGCGCGAGTCTGAACGAAGTCAATATTGAGGGCGACGCCATTCTGGAAAACCGTTATGGGTGGGATATTCCGGTGATTTTTATCGGCGCGAGGAAGTCCGCCAAGCACCGCGTGGACCTGGAGCAGTTTCGCCGGCAGTTGAAGGATGCGCGGGGAGGGTAGAAGTTTGTTCCGCAAGAGGGCGTGTGCTTGACTTGCCCTAGCGCCGCTGCGAGACTGAATTTTCCGGTTGCACCAGGAAATTCAAACCATGCTCGAGCGTCAAAACCAGATCATCACCGTGGCCGTCACCGGCGCGAGCGGGGCCATTCTGGCGCAGAAGGCTCTTGCTCTGCTCGAGGGCGACGCGCGCGTGGCTCGCGTCCATCTGGTGGTTACCGAAGCCGGGCAGCGGCTCTTCGCTGAAGAGCTGGGCATTTCTTCGGGCGACCTGAAAAAACTGCCTGAGCGGCTGCTGGGGCGCTCTTCCAAAAAAATCGAAGCGCTGCCCAACCAGGACGTGGGCGCCGCGATCGCCTCCGGCAGCTGCGCGGTGGACGCCATGCTGGTGATCCCCTGCTCGATGGGCACGCTGGCTTCGATCGCCGCGGGGCTCGCCGACGATCTGGTGGCGCGCGCGGCCGACGTGATGCTGAAGGAGTCGCGCAAGCTGATCCTGTGCGCGCGGGACACGCCCTTCAGCCGCATTCATCTGGAAAACATGCTGCGGGCGCAGCAGGCCGGCGCGGTGATCATGCCCGCCATTCCTTTCTTCTACCACCATCCCAAGACCATCGACGACCTCGTTACGCAATACGTTTGCCGGGTGCTGGCGCAGATTGGTTTGCCGCAAGAGGAGATGTATCGGTGGGAAGGGACTCCCGCATCCAAACAAGCGGGAACAAAGAGCTAGCCACAGAGTCACGGAGACACCGAGTGAAGAAACAGTCTGATTGTTCCAAGAAAACAAATCTTAACTCGTGCACTTCTTTCCTCTTTTCTTTTCCCCCTCACTCTTTTCTCTGTGCCTCCGCGCCTCTGTGGCGGATTTCTCTTCTCCCATGACTAACAGCCGCCTCCGTACCGTCCTGGAAATGATCAAGTTCGAGCACTCCGTCTTCGCGCTGCCGTTTGCGCTGACGGGGGCGCTGCTGGCGGCGCGCAGCGCCAATCATTCCTGGCCCTCGGTGCACCAACTGCTCTGGATTGTTGCCGCCATGGTGGCCGCGCGTTCCGCGGCGATGACCATGAACCGCATCGCCGACCTGCGCTACGACAAGGAAAATCCGCGCACCAGCCAGCGGCCGCTGGCCACCGGCGCGCTTTCGATGCGCTTCGCCTGGGGATTTACCATCGTGGCCGCGGCTCTTTTCTTTTTTGCCGCTTCGCGACTGAATCCGCTGGCCCTCAAGCTCGCTCCCGTCGCTCTTTTCATTCTTTTTTTCTATTCCTATACCAAACGCTTCACCAACTGGTCCCATCTCGTGCTTGGTTTCTCCCTG
>JAIQGC010000067.1 GCA_020072805.1 Terriglobia bacterium | reverse complement strand
GACTGCGGCAATATTCTTTCTTTTCTTGAACTTGCTTATATAGCGCCGGGCGGAATTTATCCCGACCCGGTCGGGAGCCCGGCATCTTTCTTCCCGCCCGGCAATCTCTTAGTGCAGCAGATAACCCAGCACCGCCGTCACCAGCCCCGAAACCGAGGAAATGATCCCAATCACCGGAAAAAGTTTCTTCTTGGAAATGAAATACAGCGAACAAAGCACCAGGCCGAGTTCGAGAAATCCCTCTCCCAGATCGTAGCGCAGCGCCTTGCGCTCCACCAGTTCGCATTCCTTTTCCTTGCCCTGAGCCTCTTTCTGAATCTCCTTGGCCTCTTCCGCGTAGCGCTCGCCTTCGCTCTTGTAGCGCTCGATGATCGCGGCGGTCTTCTCGGTCTGCGCCTGATTGCCCAGAATGTCCCGGCCCAACTCCAGAATATGTCCCTTGGTCTTCTTCGACTGGTAGAACGACCACTGGTCGTTGGCCTCCGTGCGCACGATCACCGCCTGGGTGTGCGAACGGTGCGACTGAATGGTGACCACGGCCAGAATCACCGCGATGCACGCCGCCAGCACGCCGACGCGCTGCCCCAGGGGATCGGACCCGTGCCCTTCTTCATGATGAAGTTCGTGTTCCACGGTCTGCAACCTGCCTTTCCTTCGAGAGAGTATGCGCTGAAAATACCTGTGAAAAACATCATACCGTTCCGGCGGCGCGGGTCAATCGCCGGCTCTCCGGCCATTGCGCTGTGCGATACGGCTCTCCCCTCGGAAGAAGTTGGACGCATGGGAAAGGGAAGGAGAAATGCGCGGCAATTGGGGATGAATTCAATAAAAGCAGCTGGTACGCGGATAAGAAACAGAGCGAGCGGAAAAGAGTCTCCGTTGCAGAAACTCTCCGCCTCAGATTCCCTGCAACTCTTTTCCCGGCTTGAAGCGCACGGCTTTGCCCGGAGGAATGCTCACTTCCTCGCCCGTGCGCGGATTGCGCCCGATGCCGGTCTTGCGCGGCTTCACGCTGAAGACGCCGAAGCGGCGCAGTTCGATGCGCTGTCCCTTGCCCATGGAGTTCTTCAGAGCCTCGAAGACGGTTTCCACGGCCTGTTCCGCCTTGGTGCGGCTGATGTTCGTGCGAGCCACGACCGCATTAACGATATCCAGTTTAATCACAGAGCCCTCCCCGAACCACGCCGAACCCGATGCTATTGTGTGACTTGCGGGTTGTCAAGCAGTGCGCTGTATACTACACTGCGTCTCTTTCCGCGAGACTTATTTTTGCAGGCACCCCACAGGAGGGCTGGATGTCGGTTAAACCGGACCGCTGGATTCGCAAGATGTCTCTGGAACATAAAATGATTGAGCCCTTCACCGACCGGCAGATCCGCACCGGCGTGATCAGTTACGGCGTCTCTTCCTATGGCTACGACATCCGCGTGGCCGACGAGTTCAGCATTTTCACCAACGTCAACAGCACCATCGTCGACCCCAAGAATTTCGATCCCCGCTCGCTGGTTCCTTTTAAGGGCGACGTCTGCGTGATTCCCCCGAACTCCTTCGCGCTGGCCCGTTCCGTCGAATATTTCCGCATTCCGCGCAACGTCCTGACCATCTGCGTGGGCAAATCCACCTACGCGCGCTGCGGCATCATCGTCAACGTCACGCCCTTCGAGCCCGAATGGGAGGGCTTCGTTACTCTGGAGATCAGCAACACCACGCCGCTGCCCGCGAAAATCTACGCCAACGAAGGCCTCTGCCAGGTGATCTTTTTTCTCTCGGACGAGGATTGCGAAGTTTCCTACAAGGACAAAAAAGGAAAATACCAGGCGCAGCAAGGCATCGTCCTGCCGCGCCTGTAGGAACCGGAGCGGTCTAGGAAAAATTCGCGGAGTTCTTCGCCGGGGAGAGCGGATAGCCGCGCTCCTTCCACGCCTGCAAGCCGCCCTGCAAGGGCCGGATGCGCTGCACGCCCTGATTTTTCAGCAGGAGCGCCACCCGGGCGCTCGTGGCTTCGTTGGGTCAAGTGCAGTAAAGAATAATTTCACGGCCGCGCGGCAGCAGTTCGTTTTTCTCCTGCAACTGCTGCGCGTCCAGGCGCAGCGCGCCGGGAATGGTTTCCGGGGCGGCGTCGAAATCCAGGCTGTGGCGCAGGTCCACAATCACCAGTTGCTCGCCCGCATCCAGCTTCTGCTTTAATTCCTCGGGGGTAATCCGGGCAATGCGCAGCGCGCGCAGAAAACGCCGGCGGGCGAAGAATTTCCAGCCGATGTAGCCGGCCAGTGCGCCGGCCAGCAAAACCAGCAGCAAACCGCCCAGCGAAAGCGCGCGGGCGGCGATGCGCTCGAGCTGTCCGCTGAAGGCGAAGCCCAGTCCCAGAAAACCGCCGGCCCAGAGAAGCGCGCCGGCCGCGTCGAAAAACAGAAAGCGCGCCAGGCGCATTCGAAAGATGCCGGCCAGGGGCGGCGCCACGGTGCTCAAGCCGGGAAGGAATTTGGCCAGCAGCAGGGAGCGCGCGCCGTGGCGGGCAAAGACGCCCTCGGTGCGGCGCACGCAGGAATCGGGCTCGAGCGAGATGCGGCAGAGCCAGTGCAAGACGCGATTGCCGCGGCGGCGGCCCAGTTCGTACCAGAGCAGATCGGCCAGCAGCGCGGCGGAAACGGCGGTACATAGCGAAAGCGCCAGACTCAGGCGGCCCGCGCCGGCCAGCGCGCCCGCGGCTAGCAGTAGCGGGATGGCCGGCAGAGGCAGGCCGAGTTGTTCGGCGAAGACCCAGGCGAAGAGAACCAGCGCGCCGTGTTTCAGCAGGAATTCGAATGGGCCGTGCATGAAGCGAGATTACGCTTTCTTCGCGCCGGAAATGAGCGGAGAGGTGTTTCCCCACGTCCCGGACATGACGAATTCGGAAATCGGTTTCCGCGTGCGCGGCTCGCGTTCGCGCTTCGCCAGTTTTTCGGGCAAGCTCTCCGGTTCGCCCGCATAGCCGATGGCGATAGCCGCCACCGGCTCCCATCCGGGCGGCACGGAAAAACTCTCCCGCACTTTGTCCGCGTAAAATCCGCCCATGGGATGAATGACCAGTCCGCGCGCCGTCGCTTCGACGGCGAGAAGCGCGGTGGCCGCGCCGACGTCGTGCAGGGCGTGGCGGTTGGGCTGGCCGTTATGCTGGAAGTTGAGGCGCGCGAGCGAAACCGCCAGCACGGGGGCGTGGGCGGCCCATGCCGCGTTTCCTTCCATGAGCACGCCGGTCATGCGGGCGAACTCTTCCGGATTTTCCTTGGTGGCCACGAGAAAGGCCCAGGGCTGGTCGTTGAAGCAGGAAAAGGACCAGCGGGCGGCTTCGAAAAGGGAGCAGAGAATTTCCGGAGCCACGGGCTGTTTCGAAAAGGCGCGGGGGCTCCAGCGTTTTCCGAGCAATTCGTGAATGGGGAAATCGTTCGTCGCCGGTTTTTCCATGTTCATTCCTTTTTTACGAACAGCGCTACTTGGCCGGCTCGGGAGCGGGCTTGCGAATCATTTCGATGTCCAGGGTGATGGAAACCTCGTCGCTGACGACCCAGCCGCCGTTATCCATTTTGCCGTTCCATTTCACGCCGAAATCCTGGCGGTTGATTTTGGTAGTGGCGCTGGCGGCGGTGCGCAGGTTGCCCCAGGGGTCCTTGATGGCGGCGGCCGGGACATCGGCCTCGAGAACGACGGATTTGGAAACGCCGTGGATGGTGAGGTCGCCGGTGATTTTGAGTTTACCCGGGGCGGACTGTTCGACGCGGGTGGATTGGAAGGTGATAGCGGGATATTTTTCGACATCGAAGAAGTCGGCGCTGCGGAGGTGCTTGTCGCGGGCGGGTTCGCGGGTGTCCACGCTGGCGGCGTCCATGGTGACGCTGACGGAGGACTTGGTGATGTCGGATTCATCCAGCAGGACGGTTCCCTGGACGTTGTGAAATTCGCCGCGCACGGTGGCGATGCCCATGTGGCGGACGGAGAACTGGGCGGCGGAATGCTGGGGGTCAATCTGCCAGGAGTTGGGGGCCGCGGCGGCGCCCAGGGAGAACAGGGCGGCGATGGCGGCGGCGAATGCGAAGTGAAGCTTACGGATGTTCATTGTCTTTCCCTTTCGATATGCAAATTTATTTGCCGGCTTTGGAAACCTTTTCTCGCATTGCGGCGGGCGCGAGAATTTCCTCGAGCAACTGGCCGAGAATTTTGAGCCGGGGCGCGGGCAGGTGGCGCAACTGGCGGCGGTGAAGTTCGCGCACGGGCGGGTCCAGGCGCTTGAGGAGATCGAGGCCGCGCGGGGTGATGCGGGTGGTGACGACGCGGCGGTCATTCTTGGCGCGTTCGCGGGAGATGAAGCCGAGTTTATCGAGGCGGTCGAGGAGGCGGGTCATGTCCGGGTCGCGGGTGACCATGCGCAGGCCGACGTCGCGGCAACTGAGGCCGGCGGGACCGGCGCCGCGGAGGATGCGCAGGACGTTATATTGGGCGGGGGAAAGGCCGTGGGATTTGAGGAGGAGTTCGACGCCCTGGAGAAGTTTATCGGCGGCGTGCTGGAGGGAGACGAAGAGGTCTTCCTCGGGGAGGGGAGCGGGTCGTGCGAAGCGGGTGTCCATGGAGGGAGAATACACGTTACAACGACTATTGTCAAGAGGAAGAAATGAGGTTGGCTTGCAGGCCGGGCGCGAATCCGACCCCGAAACTGGGCTATATTACTATCGCGCCAGATACTACGATCCCGCCGCCGGAAGGTTCCTCAGCGAGGGTCCGATTGGTTTTAACAGGTTGCTGAAGAAGTTTTCTTGCTGTCATTTCCTGCATGGCGAGGGGTTTGCTTATTGCTGAAGAACCAAGAGAAAAGCAGATTCCTCACTTCGTTCGGAATGACAACGGTGCTTGACTGTCCTACTTTGTTCGGAATGACACGGGCGCCTTACTGCTGTCCTGCCGTGCGCGGTGTCACGCGCGATGTCATCCGCCTCGTTATTTTAGTTGTCATCCCGAATCCGTTCGTCCGGGTCTGACGAACGGGTGAGGGATACGCTTTGAAGATTCTGATTTTTATAAATGTGAGGAAGCTGGGCAGCGAGGTCTTCCCAAGTGGGGTTTCTTTGTTCGATCAGATGGATTTTCTTCTCGCGGCGCCATCCTTTGATTTCCTTCTCGCGGGCGATGGCGTCATGGATGTGACCGAAAAGTTCAAAGTGGACGAGCCGGAAGACGCGATAACGGGTGGTGAAGCCGGGGATGACGCCTTGGCGGTGTTCCAGTATTCGGCGCTCGAGGTCGCTGGTTACGCCGGTGTAGAGCGAGCGAGAGCGGCTGGCGAGGATGTAGACGGAATAGGTGCGCTCCATGTTTGAACCTCAAATGCAGATCCCTCACGTTCGTTCGGGATGACAGACGGCGGAGGATAGCATGGAGTAGTTGATTTGTTTAAGTGATTTCTAAGGAATTCCAGGGAATGGGGAAATGGAGCAGCGGATGGGGAGTTCTTGGGGGGATGGTGGCCATGTGACTAGGCCGCTATCGAGCGGTGCTTCAAAGCATCGCCGGGATGCAAAGAACGGAGATGTCAGAAAGCAAGAAGGAAGCACGGGCGTGGCGAGGGGATGCGTATTGCTGAAAAACCAGGAGAAAAGCAGATTCCTCGTCGCCTGCGGCTCCTCGGAATGACATCTATTGGACCTTTTTAGCAGCCTGCTCGGGTTTGCGGAGGGGGCATTTGGACTTCTGTCGCCTGCGGCTCCTCGGAATGATATCTATTGGACCTTTTGAGCAGCCTGTCAAGGTTTGCGCAGCGGGCGCATCTGGACTTCGCTGATGAAGCTCTGGGGGCCCTGGGTGAGGAGCATTTCGACGACGTGGGCGACGTCTTCTGGCTGCAGGAGTTTGGCGGGGTCTTTGGTGGAGCTGTGGGAGAAGTCAGTAGCCACGCTGCCGGGGCAGATGAGGCTGACGCGGATGCCGTAATCGCGGAGATCTTCGGCCATGCAGCCGGAGAGGCCTTGCAGGCCCCATTTGGAGGCGCAATAGAGGGCGGCGCCAGCAAAGGTGTTTTTTCCGGCGAGGGAGCTGATATTGATGATGTGGCCGTTGCGGCGGGCGATCATGCCGGGGAGGGCGGCGCGGGAGACGAGGAAGACGGATTTGAGGTTGGTGTCCAGCACGCGGTCCCATTCCTCTTCGGTGCGTTCGTGGGCGGGGCCGAAGAGGCCCACGCCGGCGTTATTGACCAGCACGGAGAGCGGGCCGAGGGCTTTTTCCGACTGGCGGACGAGGAGTTCCACGGCGGCGGACTGCCGGACATCGGCGGAGCAGGAGAAGACAGGCGCGCCCGTTTCGCGGAGCTGGGCTTCGGCCTTTTTCAGGGCGGCGGCGTCGCGTCCGCAGATAGCCACGGCGGAGCCGAGGCGAGCGAGGCGCAGAGCAATGGCCAGACCGATGCCGCGGCTGGCGCCAGTGATGAGAGAGACCTGGCCGGAGAGAGGGCCGGAAAGTTGCCTGGAGCGGGTGGCGTGTATTTTAGGTGACATTCTGGCGGGCATCGGTTTCTTCCTCCCCAGACCACTTTATTTGTGCGAAACTCATCATAACACTGTGGGCGGAAAGCCCCGGAGGCCC
This sequence comes from Terriglobia bacterium, assembly GCA_020072805.1. Taxonomy (GTDB): domain Bacteria; phylum Acidobacteriota; class Terriglobia; order Acidiferrales; family UBA7541; genus Acidiferrum. Next base: position 8,205 of record JAIQGC010000067.1, on the reverse strand, counting down.
GCGGGAGGCGAGGAAGCGATCGCCGCGCCCGTGAGGCAGGTTGATAAAGGGGAAGTGTGCCGCGGGTTACGGCTTGCGGAATGCCCCCGAAGTTCCATATACTCTCCGGAGTTTTCAACAAGGACAGAGGGAAGTGAGCCGGGCACGAGGCCCGGTGCAGAGAAGGTCTGATCCCCAACGACGATTTGATCGAGGAGACAAAGGGATGAACGCAATACGAAAAGCAGCAGTGGCCGCGCTGGCGATGATTCTGACGGGAGGCATTTATGCTTCCGCGAACGCGCAGGAAGCCGCCAAGCAGGAACCCGCCAAGAAAGAGCAGTACACCATGGCGGAATACAATACGTACAAGGCCGCCGCGGATGAGAAGAATCCGGCGCAGCAGGTCAAGCTGCTGGATGATTTTGTGCAGCGGTATCCGAGTTCGACGCTGCTGCAGTACGCCTACCAGAATTACTACCAGAATTACGCGGGGCAGAAGAACAACGCGAAAGCCATCGAATACGCGGACAAGCTAATCGCGCTGGGGGACAAGGCCGAGGCGGGCATCCGCTATAACGCGTATTTCGCGCGGGCGTATCTGTTCGCGCAGATGAGCGTTTCACCGAAAGATCCGACGGCGGCGGCACAGGGCGCGGCGGCGCGAGATGCGGCGATTGCCGGGCTGAAAGCCATGGGAGATTTCAAGAAGCCGGAGAGCATGGACGAAAAGGCCTTCGCGGATACGAGGAAGCAGCACGAGCTGACGTTTGACTACACGGCGGCGACCGGAGCGGGGCTGGCGAAGGATTACGCCACGGCCGTGCAGTATTACAAGGCGGCGCTGGTGCTGACGCCGAATGTGGATGTGACCTGGTACCGGCTGGGTGCGACATATCTGGCCATGGACCCGTCAAAGGCGGTGGACGGCTTCTGGGCGCTGGCGCACGCGGTTTCCTTGAACGGCACAGCGGCCAATTCGATCAAGACGACGCTGCGCCGCCAGTTGGGCAATTACCAGCAGGCGACTTGTGAAACGCTGATGGATGCGGAAGTCAGCGAACTGATCGCCCTGGCGGGTGCATCCCCGGAACGGCCGGCGAGCTACACGCTGCCGAGCGCTACGGAATTGAGCGATGCACTGAAGACCATGACCATCCTGACGGTGATCACGGACCTGAAGGCGGGCGGGGACAAGGCCAAAGTGACCTGGCTGGCGGCGTGCGGACAGGAATTCCCGGACGTGACCACGAAGTTCTTCGAAGCCGCGGCGAGCGAGGACAAGGTGGTGCTCAAGGTGGCGTTCGTATCGAACCAGGCGGAGTATGATGCGGCGGTGGCCCCCAACATGGAAGTGACGGTGACCGGGCAGCCGGAAGCGGCGCGGCTGGAAAAGGACAGCGCACCGCGGTTTACGGGCAAGCTCACGGGCTATGATCCGGAACCGGCGTTCCTGCTGCACTGGACGGATGCCAAGGTAAAGGCCGAGGACATCCCGGCGGAGAAGAAGGCGGCGCCGGTGAAGAAGAAGGCGCCGGCGAAGAAGGCGGCCGTGAAGAAGGCGCCCGCGAAGAAGAAAGCCGAGTAAGCGGTAAAACATTCAACCGAACGGGGCGGCTCCGGGTAGACCGGGGCCGCCTTTTTCTTTTGGGGGAAGTGAAATGGCGCGGTTTAGCCAGCATTTCTCATGAGGAGGAGTAAGCCTGTGCGGGCGGGGTGAAAAGCCCGCCCTCTCCGGCTGCTGCCCGGAGTCTTGCGACTGAAGAGGGCGGCTACAGAAGTTCGAAGAGATTTTCCGGCGGGAGATGAAGACTGCACTGCGACGCTTGCTACTGAACAGGCAATCGTGCTGATGGCGAAGCGGGCGGAGCAAGCTCCGCCCCTACTATGTGAGTCATGTGAGAAATGCGGTTTAGCGGGAGCGCCGAGGGGAGTCCAGTTTATACTGGCCGATCTTGCGGCTGAGGGTGTTGCGATGGATGCCCAGGATCTGGGCGGCGCGGCATTGATTGCCGTTGGCGCGGTCGAGGACGCGTTTGATAAAGCGCTTTTCGAATTCGCCGATGGCTTCATCGAAGAGAATGCCGCGTTCCACCATCTGGGTTACCAGCCCTTCCAATTGGTCCTTCACGATTGCACGCTCCGCGGGAAATTTATTCTTGAGGCCGAGAATCCCATACTGAAAGTATCTGCAAGAGCTGAAGTTGAGATTCTTTCCGGCCCGGCCGGAATCTCCGATCGTCCCGGTAAAATCACCGGGACTCAGAATGACAGAATTTAGCTGTAGGTAGCCGCTGGGGCGAGTTCCTGGCCGGTCAAAATCCGGAACGCTTCGCGGTAGCGGGCCTGCGTGGCGGCCACGACGTCCGCGGGGAGTTCGGGGCCGGGGGCCTGCTTGTTCCATCCGATGCGTTCGAGATAATCGCGGACAAATTGTTTGTCGAAGGAGGATTGCGGGCCGCCGGGCTTGTATTCGGCGGCGGGCCAGAAGCGGGAGGAGTCCGGGGTGAGGGCTTCGTCGATCCAGATGAGGCGGCCATCGAGGAGGCCGAATTCGAATTTGGTGTCGGCGAGGATGACGCCGCGGGGCTGGGCGAAGGCGGAGGCGCGGCGGTAGATTTCCAGGCTGAGGGAGCGGGCTTGTTCGGCGACGGAGGCGCCGACGAGCGCGGCGGCCTGGGCGAAGGGGATGTTTTCGTCGTGGCCCGTGGCGGCCTTGGTGGCGGGAGTGAAGAGGGGCTCGGGGAGGCGGTCGGATTCGCGCAGGCCCGCGGGCAGGTCGATGCCGCAGAGTTTGCCAGTGGCTTTGTAGTCCTTCCAGCCGGAGCCGGAGAGATAGCCGCGAACGACGCATTCGATGGGCAGAGGCTGGGTCTTGCGGACGAGCATGGTGCGCCCGGCGAGATCGGAGCGGAAGGCGTCGAAGGGAGCGGGAAGTTCGGTGCCGCTGAGGACGTGGTTGGGGACGATGTCGCGGAGGAGATTGAACCAGAAGAGGGAAAGCTGGGTGAGGACGCGGCCCTTGTCGGGAATGCCGGTGGGGAGGACGACGTCGAAGGCGGAGAGGCGGTCGGTGGCGATGATGAGCAGGCGGTCACCGAGGTCGTAGATGTCCCGGACCTTGCCGCGGGCCAGGGGAGTGATGCCGGGGAAGCGGGTTTCGCGCAGGACGGGTTGTGCAGGGGCGGTGGTCATGGGTAGTTTCCGATCGGGAAATTAGGAAGGCATTCTAGCTCAGGTTGGCTTCGCTGGGAAGAAGCAGAGGAGATTCCCACAGGGCGACGGAACAGGTAGTCGTGCAGATGGAGCAGCGGGCACGGCATGCCGTGCCCCTACGGGTGAGAATGGTGAGTAATTCGGATTAGGCGGCGGAAGCGGCGGCGGCCTTTTTGGTGGCGCGAACGGGAGCGGGGGCGGATTCGCCTTCCCAGCGGACGCTGACGAGTTTGGAGACGCCGGGTTCCTGCATGGTGACGCCGTAGAGGACGGAGCCCATTTCCATGGTGCGGCGGTTGTGGGTGACGATAATGAACTGGGTCTGCGAGCTCATGTTGTCGACGAGGCGGGTGAAGCGGCCGACGTTGGCTTCGTCGAGAGGAGCGTCCACTTCGTCGAGGATGCAGAAGGGGCTGGGCTGATAGCGGAAGATGGCGATGAGCAGGGCCAGGGCGGTCATGGCTTTTTCGCCGCCGGAGAGCAGGAGGACGTTCTGCAGGCGCTTGCCCGGGGGCGAGGCCACGATGTCGATGCCGGCGTCGCCGGAGCTGTCCGGCTCGGTGAGGCGCATTTCGGCCATGCCGCCGCCGAAGATGGTGTGGAAGGCTTCGCTGAAGTTGGAATTGATCATGCTGAAAGCGGTTTCGAAGCGCTCGCGGCAGGCGGCATCGAGTTCGCGGATGGCCTGCTGGGTGTCAGCGATGGACTGGAGGAGGTCGTCGCGTTCGCGGGTGAGGAAGGTGAAGCGCTGGTCGCACTCGTTGAATTCCTCGAGGGCCATCATGTTGACGGGGCCCATGGCCTCGATGCGCGATTTCATTTCGCGGTAATTGGCTTCCGCGGCGGCCAGTTCCTCGCCGGAGATGAGCGCGGTTTCGGAGGCCATGAGGTCTTCGGGGTGGGCGTTGACTTCGGCGAGGCAGGTTTCGCGGAGATGCTGGCGGTCGGAATCGTTGCGGGCGCGTTCGACATCGGCATGGCCGCGCTGCTCGCGGAGGTCCTGGAGAAGCTGGCGGGCGGAGCGGAGATGGTCCTCGGTCTGGGTGACGCGGGTGCGCGAGGAGTCCCACTCGAGTTCGAGTTCCTTCTGGCGGGATTCGAGACGGAGTTTTTCGGCGCGCAAGCCGGTGAGTTGCAGTTCGACTTCGGCGCTCTGGCGGGCGAGGGACTGAACTTCTTCGGCGATGGAAGCGAGTTGCTGCTGGAGAGCAGACTCGCGGCGGTCCATTTCGGCGCGCTCTTCGCGGAGGCGCGCGCCGAGAGATTCGGCGGCGGAGAGGCGTTCGGCGAGGGCGGCTTGCCCGGCGCGGGCGGAGGAAAGCTCTTCCTGGGCGGAGTGAATGGCCAGGCGCAGCGCGGCCAGATTATCGGCCAACTGAGTCGCTTCGGATTCGGCGGAGGCGCGGGTGGCGCTCGCGGCGGCGTGTTGTTCCTGGGCGGAGGAGGCGCGCTGGCGCGAGGAGTCAACGTCGCGCTGGACCTGGGAGAGATCCTGGTGGCAGACGGTGAGGTCAAGGCTGACGCGGGCCAGGTCGTTCTGGATTTGCTGGAATTTGTGCGTGGCGGCGAAGACGGCGCGCTCGGCTTCGCGCTGTTTGGCGGAGACTTCCTCGAGGGAGGATTCGGCGGCGGCGGTTTTGGCAAGGAGTTCGGCGAGAGCGGCGCGCGTTCCGGCGGACTTGCGTTCAAATTCCTCGGCTTCGATTTCGAGGGCGCGGAGTTCGCGCTTCATGCCCAGCGGGCCAGCTTGGTCGGGGCGGCCGCCGGAGACCATGCGGCCCTGATAAGTGGTGCCGTCGGGAAGGACGAAGGCGTAGTGAGGATATTCGCGGGCGAGCTTTTCTGCGGTGGCGGCGGTGTCGGTGAGGAAAGCGGTGGCCAGGCGGGGGAGGAATTGCTTGGCGGCGGGGCCGAGGGGATCGCGGAATTCGACGAGCTGGTCGAGGCGGCCGATGACGCCGTCTTCGAGGCGGAAGGAGCGCACGGGCTCGGCGGGAGCGAGCTTTAGTTTATGGAGGGAATCTACGAAGAAAGTGGCGCGGCCGCCGACTTCCTCGCGGAGGAGGGCCACGCCGGTGCGGGCGTGGTCGTAGGTTTCCACGACAACGTATTCGAGTTCGTCGCGGAGGAATTGTTCGACGGCGAGTTCGTGTTCCTGGGCGACTTCGGCGTAATCGGCGAGCAGGCCGACAGCGCGGAAATCGCGGCCGGAGCCGGGCGCGCCGCCCTGGGGCATGGCGAAAAGTTTCTTGACGGCTTCGTCGGTGTAGGAGCGGTCGTTGAGAATTTGCTCGAGGGTGTGGTGGCGGGCGCGCAGTGCGGAGAGGGAATCGCGCAGGGAGGCGGCTTCGGCTTCGGTGGACTTGCGCTGTTCGCGCAGGGCGGCGAGTTCGGCTTGCAAAGCGGCGACGTGCTGTTCGAGTTGCAGCAAGGTTCCGGCGGCGGCGTCGCGTTCGGAGGAGGCGGCGGCGGAATCGTCGCGGAGGCGCACGGCGCTATCCATGAGGGAGGACTGGCTGGATTCGAGGCGGCGGAGGGCTTCAGTGTGGTGCAGAAGGGCTTCTTCGGCCTGGATCTGTTCGCCGTGGAGCTGGAGCAACTGTTCGCCGGCGGCGGCGGCGGTCGAACGGAGAGTAGCGACACGCTCTTCGGCTTGCTGGACGTCCGCGGCGCGGGATTGCGCGGCGGAGGTGAGTTCCTCGAGGCGGGCGGACTGCGCGGAGGCTTCCAGGCGCAGAGCGGCGAGAGATTCGGACTGGGCGGAATTTTTTGCGGACCACGCGGCAGTCTGCTCGGCGGCCTGGCCGGCTTCGAGGGTTAATTGCTGGGAGCGGGCGGCGAGTTCATCGTTGCGCTGGAGATTGAAGGCTAGGCGGTTTTCGGCGCGGTCGAGTTCGAGCGTGGTGAGGCCGAGGTGGTTCTGGCTCTGGCGGATTTCGGCGTCGAGTTCGTAAATGCGCTGGTTGAGACGGTCCTGTTCGAGTTCCTGCTCCTGCAGGCCGGAGGCGCGTTCGGTTTCGGAGCGGAGCAGTTCGTCGTGGCGGGCGGCCAGGCGCTCGGCTTCGGCTTCGAGTTCGCGGGCCTTGCTGGCCAGCATGGTGCGCACGATACCGCGCATCTGCTCGCGGACTTCGGAGTAGCGGCGGGCCTTGGAGGCCTGGCGCTTGAGCGAGCCGAGCTGCTTTTCGACTTCGACGACGATGTCGTTGACGCGATTCAGATTTTCTTTGGACGATTCCAGCTTGGTTTCGGAGAGGCGCTTTTTGGTTTTGAACTTGGTGATGCCGGCGGCTTCCTCGATGATGGCGCGGCGCTCCATGGGCTTGGTGGAGAGAATCAGGCCGATGCGCCCTTGCTCAATGATGGCGTAGGAGTCCGGACCGAGGCCGACGCCCATGAACATTTCCTGGATGTCGCGCAGGCGGGCGACGCGGCCGTTGATGAGGTATTCGCTTTGCCCGGAGCGGTACAAGCGGCGGCTGACGACGACTTCGCCGGGCTTGGTCTGGAGTTCAGATTTTTCGCGCTTGCGGCGCTTGAGTTTTTCGAGGCCAGCGGCGGGGGCTTCTTCAGCGGTTTCGCCGGCGGTCATTTCGGAGGAGGCGTCCGAAAGGGACTCGGCGTCGGGATCTTCCACGGTGGCCAGGGAGAGAGAATGGATTTCGCCGGATTCGGAGGAAGTAGCGGATTCAGGATCGGCGGACTGGCCTTCGAGGACGAAGCGGGCGGCTTCGGCGAGCTCGGGGTCTTCGAGGGTGATGGTGACTTCGGCGAGGCCCAGCGGGGGGCGTTTGGTGGTGCCGTTGAAGATGCAGTCGGCCATGCGCTCGGCGCGGAGGGATTTGTGGCTCTGTTCGCCAAGGACCCAGGAGATGGCGTCGACGACGTTGGACTTGCCGCAGCCATTGGGGCCGACGATGCAGGTGATGCCGGTGCCGCTGAACGTGACGGTGGTCCGTTCGCAGAAGGATTTGAAGCCGACGATGTCTACTTTGCGGAGCTTAAGCACGGTCACCCCTTTGTGTCTCTCCGTGCACCTGGGGGCCCGGGGTCATGGTACACCTGCACGAAGAGAGACGACGCTTCTTTCCTCGAGAGGAGGGAGTTTCGAGCGGCGAGTCAGCCTCGACGCAGTCGAAGCCGCCCGCACGGAGGAATGGCAGAGTTCCGATCAGTGGCCCAGCCCGCCTGGCGCAATTGGATGGCGGTACGAGGAAAACAGTAGCACGGAGTTTTGCGGGTGTAAAGGGGGACGCTACAGGTTGTGGGCAGTTAGAAAAGACCACAAGAGGGGACTGGCCGGGCGGGCGCACGCGCCGCTCACTTCAGGTATTTGTCGTACCAAGCGAGGATGCGCTGGAGGCGGTCGAGCAAGTGCTTTTCCTCGACGAAGGCATGCTTTTCGCGGGCGTAGAGGACCAGTTCGGTTTCCACGCCGTAGCGTTTCAGGCCGCGGTAGAGTTCCTGGCTCTGGCCCGGAGGGTCGATGGGGTCGGTTTCGCCTTGGAGAATCAACGTGGGGGTTTTTACGTTTTTCAGATGGAGGAAAGGCGAGCTGTTGAGAAAGCCTTCGGGTTTTTCATAGGGCACGCTCCAGAACCACTCGTCGTAGGAGGGCTGCTCTTCGGTGCCGTATTCGGAGATGAGGTTGGCCATGCCCGCCCCGGAGACGGCGGCTTTGAAGCGGGTGGTCTGGGTGATGGCCCATTCAGCCATGTAGCCGCCGTAGGACCAGCCGCCGATGGCGAGCTTGTCCGGGTTGGCAATGCCGCGGGCGATGAGATCGTCCACACCGGCCATGACGTCCTTGAAATCGGCGCCGCCCCAGTCGGCGCGGTTCATTTCGACGAATTTCTGGCCGTAGCCGATGGAGCCGCGGATATTGGGGTAAAGAGCGTCCTCCTGGAGCATATCATCAACCCCTATGCCTGCGAGAACGCCTACGGAGTCGATAAGGCCAAGGTCATCGACCGGATTGTCGAGAGCGTCCTCTACGCGAAAGAAAAGGGG
>JAIQGC010000102.1 GCA_020072805.1 Terriglobia bacterium | reverse complement strand
AGGGGGCCAGGGCTGCGCCTGCCCTGAGAATGTCCTTCTCCGCAGCCTCCTCTCGGAGATCTTGCTCAACCGGGACGAGGCCGTGGTCGTGGACATGGAGGCCGGGATCGAGCATCTGGGTCGAGGGACGGCAAGGGCGATCGACACACTGGTCATCGTCGTCGAGCCGGGCGAGCGGAGCGTGGCCACGGCCAGAACCATTCTCAGGCTGGCCGGCGAGATCGGACTTCATTCTTTCGCCGTCGTCGGCAACAAAATCCAGAACCAAGAGCAGCGCGATTGGATCGCCGGCCAATTCCCCCCCGGACTCATCACCGGTCCCATCCCCTTCGCTCCATTGAACGAAAACGGCGACGGCGACTCCATGTGCCCATAGAGCAGTTCCGGCATGTTCATCGAAGTAATCGGCGTGTAATCGCTGAACGTGGACGCCAGCAGGTTTCCGTCCGCGTCATACGCGCAGTTCTCCATCAGCGCCGCTCCAATCCCCTGCGCCGCGCATCCGTGCACCTGCCCCTTCACGATCATCGGATTGATGGCCCGCCCGCAATCGTCCACGCAGGCATACGCCAGAATCTTCGGCTGGAACGTCTCGCGGTCCACTTCCACCACCGCCACGTGAATCTGCGCCGCGTACGTCAGCGAGAGGTTTCCGAACTTCCGCTTGATGTCAGGCAGGTTGAATGGTGCATGGTACACATACCGGCAGTTCAGCGTCACGTCCCACAACTCTTCCGGCATCCCCGCGTTGTTCACGTTCACGATATTCGCCAGGCCCCAGTAATTGATGGACTTCCCGGCTTTCCCCTTCACCCGCACTTCCGGACCCTGCTCGCCCACTCCCAGCTCCAAATCCTTTTCCTTCACCTTCAGCGCCCACGCCGCCAGCCGCAGCATCTCCTTCTTCAGCTTCTCCGCCGCTCCGTTGATTGCCGAAAGCCCCGTCACCGCGAACTGGCTCGCGTACGTTCCCGTATGCCCCGTGTACGCGTTGTGCTCCGTATCAAATCCGGACTTCACCTTGACCATGTCCGGAGGAATGTTCAGCACTTCCGACACCGTCTGCGCCGCCGTCGTCTCGTGCCCCTGCCCCTGCGGCACCGACCCCATGCTGATCACCACTTCGCCGTAAATATCCAGCTTGGCAATCGCCGCCTTGGACTGCCCGGAAAACGGCGCGCCGGCATTGATAATCCGCGCCTGCCCGAAATTGTTCGTCCCTGAATCGAGCGTCGAGCCAATCCCCAGCCCGATCCACCGCCCCTGCTTGCGCGCCTCCGCCTGCTTCTTCTTCCATTCGTCCCAACCAACCAACTTCTTGGCCATGTCCAGCATTCCCGCGTAGTCGCCGGAATCGTACACGCACCCGTTGGGCGTCTCGTAGGGCATCTCTTCCTTGCGAATGTAATTGCGGTAGCGCATCTCGTCCGTGGGAATTCCCAGCGTGTGCCCGCAAATATCCAGCACCCGCTCCATGAACCACAGCTGCTGCATGCGCGAATACCCGCGGTTCGGTCCCACCGGGCACTTGTTCGTCACCACCTGGTTCATGTCAATCCGCGCGTTGCGCAGCCGGTACGACCCCGGCAGCACCTGCGCCCAAATCACGCAGCCCAGCGGCTCATACCGGGGATACGCACCGCAATCGTCCACGTGCCGCGACTCAATCGCCGTGATCACTCCGTTCTTGTCCAGCGCCACTTTGGTGTCGAAATACGTCCGCTCGTTCCCGTGCGCGCTCGCCTGCATGTGCTCCGTGCGCGTCTCCGCCCATTTCACCGCCCGCCCGCCCGCCTTGCGCGAAGCCAGCGCGCACAGCGCCATATAAGGATAGTTGGTGATCTTGATCCCGAACCCGCCGCCGATGTCGAAGCTCTTCATCAGAATCTGGTCAATCCGCACGCCCAGCGCCGGCGACAAAAACTGCGCCGCGAACGACGGAAACGTATTGTTCGACCGGAACTCGATGCGGTCCGCTTTCGAATCCCATTCCGCGATCATCGCGTTATTTTCCAGCGGCGTCGAAGAAAACCGGTGAAAGTGCATCCGCCCGATGCTCACCACGTGCGCCGCATCCTTAAACGCCTTCTCCACGTTCCCGTATTCGAACATCCCGTGCCAGTTCTTGTTCGTGCCCATCGCCGGGTGAATCAGCGTCTCGTCCTTCAGCGCATCCTCGGCCATGATCACCGCTGGCAGCGGGTCATAATCCACTTCCACCAGTTCCGCCGCGTCCTCCGCGCCCATGCGCGTTTCCGCCACCACCGCCGCCACCGGCTCGCCCTGATAAATCACTTTCTTCGACGCCATCGGATAATCGGCCACCTTCTGTCCCACATCCGGCCCGATCTCGATGAACGGCTGCACCAGTCCGGCCACTTCCTCGCCCGTCAGCGTGCACACCACTCCCGGCATCGCCGCTGCCGCGCTCACGTCCACCTTGCGGATATTCGCGTGCGCATACGGCGAGCGCACGAACCGGATGTGCAGCATCCCCTCGTCCCGGTGGTCGTCCACGAAAATGCCCTTGCCGCGCACCAGCCGGTCCTCTTCCTTCCGCCGGATCGGCTGCCCCACCCACTTTCCTGGCGCGAACACCACGGCTCCGCCTTTTTTCGCCGCGCTCTTCTTCGCCCCGGCGGGTTTCTTCTTCGTCGCTTTTGCCTGTTTCCTGGCCATGGTCCTCTTCCTCTGCCTACGCCAGCGCCTTTTGCAATTCGTCAATCATCTTCTGTATATTCTTCTTCGCCAGCGGCTCCAGCATGCCCCCCGCCAGCGACGCAATCCGCCCCATGATGTTGGCCTGCCCCGCCCACACCACCTTGGTTCCCTCCGGCGCGGCCACCAGGTCAAATCCCGCCCGCAGCTTCGCCGATCCTCCCGGCACGTCCCCGGTTCCCTCGTACACCGCGTGCCTGGGCTTCTCCGCTTTCGCCAGCGTCAGCTTCACCGTGGCGATTCCCCGGATGTGTGAAATCCCCACGCTCAGCTTCACCAGAAAATTCTTCTCGTCCACGATCTCCTTGCTCTGATAATCCGGCAGCAGCGGACAAAATCTTCCCGGGTCCACCAGGAAGTCATAGACCTCCTCCGCGGACTTCTTCACCGTGAATTCTCCTCCGAACTTGATCTCCATGGCCTAGCCCTTCCCCATCGCCGCCGCTGCGGCCTTGATTGCCTTCAGAATGTTCTGATAGCCCGTGCACCGGCAGGTGTTCCCCGCGATCCCCTTGCGGATCTGCTGCTCGTCCGGCTGCGGATTCTTTTTCAGCAGGTGCAGCGTCGAAAGCATCAGCCCCGGCGTGCAGAATCCGCACTGCAATCCGTGGTTGCTGGCGAAGGCCTCCTGAATCGGATGCAGCG
>JAIQGC010000101.1 GCA_020072805.1 Terriglobia bacterium | reverse complement strand
GCCTCGTCCGTCTCGTTGGCCGTCTGCAATGCCCGCCTTTTCGAAAATCTTCAGGCAGCGCTGAACGAGCGCCAACGCGCAGAGCAGGCGTTGCAGGAGGCCAATGAGCGGCTCCAAGTGCAGAACGAAGAACTCCAGGCTCAATACGCGGAGTTGCGGGCGCAGCAGGAGCAACTTGCGTCCGGCCATCGAGGCGTCCTTTTTGGTTGCAACGACCGACCCTTCGACGCGGGCCAGGTCGTAGAGGCCGATGGAGTAGCGGCTTTCCACGGAGACCAGATTGATGATGTCCACGACGGCGTGGATGCGCGGGAGTCCTTTTCCTGCAATCACGCGGCGGAGGAGGGCTTCGGCGGAGCCGCGATAGCGCGCGGGGTCCTTGCCGAGGGCTTTGTAGCCGACGCGGGTGGCGACGATCGGCGCGGCTTCGAGGACGGCGCGGGGCTCGGGTAAGGCGGCGATTTTTTCTTCGAGGGCGCGGAGTTCATCAAGCAGGGCAGCGGGAGAATCGCCGGCGGTGAGCTGAGCGGTGACGCAGGCGAGTGCGACGCGCGGGCATTTTTTCTTCAGTTCGGGGTCGATGGTGACTGTCACCGGTGGAGCGGTGTTCATTCGGGCATCCTCTTTGTCGCGTCCGCGAACGGATATACTGTCCCGGAGGCTGCCATGAGTTTAATCGTTAAAGTCTATTCCGACTACGTTTGACCGTACTGCTTTCTGGCGGAGGCTCCGCTGGAAGAAGCCGCGCGGGCGACCGGAGCGGAGATCGAATGGATGCCGTTCGAGTTGCGGCCGTATCCGGAAGAGACGCTGCGGCCGGAAGGGGAATATCTGCGGCGGGCGTGGGCGGAACGGATTCTGCCGCTGGCGGCGCGCCTGGGGCTGAAGATGAAGCTGCCGCGCGTTTCTCCGCAGCCGCACACGCATCTGGCTTTCGAAGGTTTTCAGTTTGCCAAAGAGCACGGCAAGGCGCGGGAATATAATCACGCGGTCTTTGCCGCGTTTTTTCAGGAGGAGAAGGATATCGGCGAGATCGAAGTGCTGGCGGGCACCGCGGGGAGCGTGGGGCTGGATCAGGAGGAATTCCGCCGGGCGCTGGAAACGCGGCGGTACAAGGAGGCCCACGAGGACGCGCTGATGATGGCCGTGCGCAAGGCGCGGGTGGAGGCGGTGCCGATGATTGTGATCGGGAGCCGGGTGGTTCGCGGGCTGGCGTCGCGGGAAGCGATTGAGGGGATGATCCGGGAGGAGATGGAGCGGGGAGGATAGGTTGACGGCGGGCGCTTAACGATAGGTTGTGGCAAGACGTTAAATTGAGATTCTTCGTCCCGGTAAAAGGCACCGGGACTCAGAATGACAGTTCCTTTTTTTATATGCTTCAGCAAAGGACGGTGGTTTCGCGGCATTCGCGGCAGAGGCAGGCGAAATGTTCGTTGAGGCGGGCCCACTGGGCGCGGCATTCGAGGCAGAATTGGGGGTCGCGGCGCAGGCAGTCGGCGCAGTCTTCACCAGAGGGTTCGGTGAAGTCCGCGGCCAGTTCGTGAAGGGCGACGCCGGAGCCGCAGCGTGCGCAGTGGAATAAATCTTCCTCGGCGGCGGGGGCGGCGGCGAGCGATGACTGCATCTGCTCCATCAACTGGAGCACACGGGCGGCGATATGCTCGGCGGTGAGGCCGAAAGACTGCACCAGTTCCCAGGGCTTGCCGGAAACGCCGAAGCGGTCGGCGACACCCACCATGGAAAATTGCAGGGGCTGGCGGAAATCCTCGCGCTGGCGCAGGACGGCGCCGGCGACGAGGTTGCCGAAGCCGCCGGTCTGGTGTTCTTCGGCAGTCACGATGACCTGAGTTTCCACGGCGGCGCGGGCTAGCGTGAAAGTGTCCAGCGGCTTTACCGTGTGCACGTTGACGACGCGCGTTTCGATGCCGTATTCCTCCTTGAGCAGCCAGGCAGCGCGCATCGCTTCGGGAACCATGGGACCGCAGGCCACGATGGAGGCGTCCTCGCCTTCATTTTCATAGAGCGGTCCGAGCTGGGTTTCGAAAGCATCGGCAAAGCGCGGGCGGGCGCGGCGGAAGCGGATGACATTGGCGATGCCGAAGCGGTAGGGAGTGTCCGCGACGGTGACGACGGGCGTGGCTTCGCGGGCGAAGCGCAGGTAGCAGGGGCCTTCGACTTGCAGCAGGCAATGCTCGGTGGCCTTCTGCGTTTCGATGGCATCGCAGGGCACGGCCACGCGCATATTGGGCAGGATGCTCATCAGGGAGATTTCCTCGAGGGCCTGGTGAGTAGCGCCGTCTGGCCCGACGGAAATTCCGCCGTGGGCGCCGGCGATTTTGACATTGAGATTGGAATAGCAAATGGTGGTGCGAATCTGGTCCCAGGCGCGGCCGGAGGCGAAGACGCCGTAGGTTCCGGTGACGGGGATGAGGCCTTCGCGGGCGAGGCCGGCGGCGACGCTCATCATGTTCTGTTCGGCGATGCCCACGCTAAAGACTCGGTTTTTCCGTTCGGGATGGCCGGCTTCGAAATCGGTGATGCGGATAGAGCTGGAAATATCGGCGTGCAGCGTGACCACGCGGGGGTCTTCGCCGGCGCGTTCGAGGCCACGGCCGAAGCCCATGCGGGTGGGGTCCATTTCGGCCTTCATGCGTTCGCCCGAATTCCACCAGTAGTCGCCGGCGTAGCGGGGAATGGCTTCGCGGGTGGCGCGAGAGACGCGCGCGGCATTTTCCGCGGCGTGCGCCAGCAGGCGCTCGACGCGCTCGGGCGGGACGGCGGGGGATTGCAGCTCGGCCAGGGCTTTTTCGAGCTGCTCGCGGCTGGGCGCGGCGCCGTGCCAGGCGGCTTCGTTTTCCATGAAGGAAACGCCCTTGCCCTTCACCGTGGCGGCGAGGATGACGGTTGGTTTTCCCCTGGAGGAGCGGGCGCGTTCAAAGGCTTCGAGGATCCGGCCCATGTCGTGGCCGTCAATCTCGAGCACGTTCCAGCCGAAGGCGGCATATTTGGCGGCCAGCGGCTCGACGTTCATCACGTTTTTCACCCAGCCGTCGATCTGCAGGCGGTTGCAGTCCACGATGGCGCACAGGTTATCCAGGCCATGATGCGCGGCGGACATGGCCGCTTCCCAAACGCTGCCTTCCTGCTGCTCGCCATCGCCCATCAGGACGTAAATGCGGTGGCTTGCATGGTTTAGGCGGGCGGCCAGAGCGCTGCCCACGGCCGCGCCCAGGCCTTGCCCGAGAGAGCCGCTGGAGATTTCCACGCCGGGAACTTTTAGCCAGTTGGGGTGGCCCTCGAAGCCGGAGCCGAGCTGGCGCAGGAGAACCACGTCGTCGAGAGGAAAATAGCCGGCCTTGCCGAGAGCCACATAG
>JAIQGC010000066.1:869-24483 GCA_020072805.1 Terriglobia bacterium | reverse complement strand
GCCATGGCCGGCAGCGTGCCGAATTTTTCTTCCACGCTGCCGCGGCGCTCTGCGGTCTGCTCCGTCTCGCTGGGATCGGCGAAGGGCGGAGGAGCGCCGGCGGGAATTTTTTCGAAATGCTTGCGCGCCAGGGTAAAACCTTCTTCCATTTGCACGTCGCCGAGGAGGAGCAGGACGGCGTTATTGGGGATGTAATACGTCTTGAAGAAGGATTGCACGTCGGCGAGCGAAGCGGCGTCGAGGTCAGAGAAATCGCCGTAGAAATTATGGGCGTTGGCCCAGTTGCGGAAGGCCACGGGAGGAAGATCCAGCCAGGGAAAACCGCCGTAGGGCTGGTTCATGACGTTGACGCGGACTTCTTCCTTGACCACGTCGCGCTGGTTGCGCAGATTTTCGTCGTCCACTTTGAGGGCGCGCATGCGGTCGGCTTCGAGCCAGAGGATGCGTTCGAGGGCGCTGGAAGGCACGGTCTCGAAATAGTTGGTGACGTCATAGCGCGTCGAGCCGTTGAGCACGCCGCCCGAGGAGTTGATGAGCTTGATGTGCATCATCTTGGGCGCGTTTTCCGAGCCTTGAAACATCATGTGCTCGAAGAGATGGGCAAAGCCGCTGCGGCCGCGGGGTTCGAGGCGGAAGCCGATCTTGTAATAGACCCCCACGGTGACAATCGGCGCCGAGCTGTCCGGCACGACCACCACCCGCAAACCATTTTCGAGCGTCCTGCTTTCCAATTGAATGCGCAACGTTTTCACCCTTTCCTTGTGGTTGATTTTTTCCGCCGCTTCCCTGCCCCAAAGACACCGTCCAGCGCGGCCAGAGTTTTCCCCGGATGGCGCGCCAGAACCAGCGCGCCCAGGCGGGCCAGCGCTTCATGCGCCGCGCCGTATTGCGCAGGAAATTTTCGCAGAGCGGCGGCGTGCGCGGCGATGACCGCATAATCCCCGCGGGAAAGAGGGCCCGTCCAGGCCGCGGAAGCGCCCAGGCGTTCGAAATTTTCAAGGACCTGGCGGGTGAGCGGGAGCAGCGCGCGCTGCGCTTCGCGCCGCTTCATCCCCGCGGCGATCATCATGCGCGTGGCCGCTTCCATTACGGCCAGCAGATGCCCCGCGGCCAGGGCGCACGCCGCATGATAGAGCGGCTTCTTTTCGCATGGAATGCGCACGGGAGTTCCTTCGAGTTCGCGCACGATGCGGCGGGCCACGCGCAACGCCGCGGCGTCTCCCTCGATGGCAAAGACCCGGCCCTGCAGCGGTGGGACGCCGACCCCGCTGAAGCTCTGCAGTGGATGGAGCGAGCCCACGGCAGCGCCGCAGGCGCGCACGGGCGCCAGCACGCGGGAATCAAGAGCGCCGCTGGTATGCAGGACGACCTTGCCGCGCAACTCTTCGCCGCCGATGCGCAACAGTTCGTCCGTCACTTGCGGCAAGACACTGTCCGGCGTGGCCACCAGAATTATCGGTGAGGCCAGCAACTGCCGGGACAGCTTTCCGTGCGGGATTCCCCCGCCGATAAAGCGGACGGCGCGGCGCGCGCCGGCTTCACTGCGCGTCACCACCGCGCCGATTTTCCAGCCGAGCAGGCGCAGGCGGCGGCCGAGAGAGCGGCCCACGCGTCCCGCGCCGAGGATGGCAATCTGCGGTTTCATCACGATGATAGAATAGCCTGTCGGCGAATCCGCCGCCAGAAGACTCCATCTTGCGCCATTTCTGGACCATTTGCTTTGCCTTGATCACGCTGGGCTGGATCGTCCAGGGGCTGCGCTCGATCTTCGGTCTGCGGCGGCTGCC
Organism: Terriglobia bacterium; assembly: GCA_020072805.1. Taxonomy (GTDB): domain Bacteria; phylum Acidobacteriota; class Terriglobia; order Acidiferrales; family UBA7541; genus Acidiferrum. Next base: position 22,696 of record JAIQGC010000066.1, on the reverse strand, counting down.
GCATCTGCGCGACGCCGCGGCGCTTCCCGCTGAGGAATGCCCTTCGGTCACGATTGTTTTTGCGGCGCGCGACGAAGAAGAAAAACTGCCCGACGCGCTGGACTCGATGCTGGCGCTGAATTATCCCGGATTGCGCATCATCGCCGTGGATGACCGCTCGGTGGACGCGACCGCAGCGATCCTGGATGCCGCGGCGGCGCGCGATGCGCGATTGGGTGTGCTGCACGTGCGCGAATTGCCCGCCGGTTGGCTGGGCAAGACTCACGCGCTCGATTGCGCCGCGCGGGAAGCCCGCGGCGAATGGCTGCTCTTCACCGACGCCGACGTGCATTTCGCTCCCGATGCGCTGCGCCGCGCCATGTTCCTGGCCATGCGCGATTCCGCGGACCATCTGACGCTGCTGGCGCAAATGGTCGTCCGCGGCTTCTGGGAAAAAGTGGTGATTCCCTATTTCGGCCTGGGCTTCGTCTTCGGCAGCGAGATGTGGCGCGTGCCGGACCCTCGTTCGCGGCGCTACATGGGCGTGGGCGCATTTCAACTGGTGCGCCGCGCGGCGTATGAATCCTGTGGCGGGCACCAGCGGCTGGCGCTGGAAGTGATCGACGACATGAAACTCGGGCGAATGCTGAAACGCGCGGGATTCCGTTCGCGCCTGGCGTTTTCGGACGAGTCCGTGCGGGTGCGCTGGCATGCTGGCCTCGGCAATCTGGTGCGGGGCGTCGAGAAGAATTTTTTCGCCGGAGTGGATTACCGGCTGTGGGTGGTGGCGCTGGCCATCGCCGTCAATCTATTGATAAGCGTGGCGCCGGTGGTGGCTCTGTTCACGGCCGCGGGGTGGACTAGACTTTTCGCGGCGGCCGCGACGTTGAGCGGAATGGCCGTCGAGGCGCTGCTGGTCAGCGTCATCACCGCGAGCGTGCCAATGGCCTACGCGGTGTTTCACCCGCTGGGGGCGCTGATTTTCGACTACATGCTGGCGCGTTCGGCGGCCATCACGCTGTGGAACGGCGGCATCACCTGGCGCGGCACGTTTTATCCTCTGGGCCAGCTCAAGCGCGCTTCGCGCAATGCCCTCTGACTCCCCCATTTCTCACATTCGGCGGTACTGATTTTCCCGGATCGCAATCTTGCCGAAATGAAATATCCGGGTTACTGCGCTCACTGATACTCCTGCCGCCACATCGGCGGGCGGGGCAAGCCCCGCCCCTACGAATCGGTCGGCCGGACGGGGTTTTCCGGGTCGAGATCCCACTGGAGTGGATTATCGAAGATGTAGCGGCGGATGTTGTCCAGGTCATCGCCGTTGCGCACGATATGCTCGTAATAGTTTCTCTGCCAAAGCTGGACGCCGCGCCGCTGCAGTACCCGATTGACTGCAATCGTCGAAATGGACTTGAACGCACGCATCGACTGATTTTCCCGGATCGCAATCTTGCCGAAATGAAATATCCGGGTTACTGCGCTCACTGATACTCCTGCCGCCACATCGGCGGGCGGGGCAAGCCCCGCCCCTACAAACACAAGGATGCCGTGCATGTGGTTGGGCATGACGATGAACGCATCCAAATACAGCGATGGGAATCGCCGGGGAAGGCCGAACCACGCCTGCTGCACGGCCTGGCCTGCAGGACTGAGCTGCATTTTGCCGGATTCAATCTGACCAAGAACGCATCTCTTGCCTTGCGTGCAGATAGTCACAAAGTAGCCGCCCGGTGCTGCGTAGTTGTAGCCGCGGAGCCGCAAGCTTTTTCGTTTTGGCAATTCCTCCCTGGGACACATTTCTTATCCTGGCTCCGCCGCTGGAGGAGCCGGGTCCGCTTCGCGGGTGAAGAGGCCGGCGAGGTCTTTTTCCTTGAGGGCTTGGATGCGGTCGCGCAACTGGGCGGCGCGTTCGAAGTCGAATTTTTTGGCGGCCTCGCGCATCTGCGATTCGAGCTGCTGGAGAACCACGGCCAGCTGCGCTTCGCTGGAGATGCCGGCGGTGAGCAGATCAAGATCGGCATCGCCGGGAGCCAGCGTAACGTAATCGGCGGCGACGATACGGGCGAGTTCCATGTCCACGGATTTGAGTATGGACTGCGGGGTGATGTTGTGCTCGCGGTTGTAGGCGAGCTGTTTTTCGCGGCGGCGGTTGGTTTCCGCGATGGCCTCGTTCATCGAGCGCGTGTAACGGTCGGCATAGAGAATGGCGCGGCCGGAAATATGCCGCGCGCAGCGGCCCATGGTCTGGATCAGGGACGTGGTGCTGCGCAGGTAACCTTCCTTATCGGCGTCAAGAATGGCCACGAGGGAAACTTCGGGCAGGTCCAGGCCCTCGCGCAAAAGATTGATGCCGATGAGCACGTCGAATTCGCCACGGCGGAGATCGCGCAGAATTTTTACGCGTTCGAGGGTTTCGATTTCGGAATGCATGTAGCGGCAGCGCACGCCCACTTCGGCGAAATATTCGGCGAGATCCTCGGACATGCGCTTGGTCAGCGTGGTCACCAGCACGCGCTCCTTGCGCTCGGCGCGCACGCGGATTTCTTCCAGCAAGTCGTCCACCTGGCCCTTGACCGGGCGCACTTCCACCTGCGGGTCCACCAGCCCGGTGGGGCGAATGACCTGCTCGACGAAAACGCCGCCGGTCTTGGTGAGTTCGTAGGGACCGGGCGTGGCCGAAACGTAGATGACCTGATTCAAGCGGCGTTCGAATTCATCGAAGGTGAGCGGGCGGTTGTCGAGAGCGGAGGGCAGGCGAAAGCCGTAATCCACGAGGGTCTGCTTGCGCGCACGGTCGCCGTTGAACATGCCGCGCACCTGCGGGATGGACTGGTGCGATTCGTCGGCGAAGAGCAGAAAGTCCGCGGGGATATAGTCGAAGAGCGTCGGCGGAGGATCTCCCGCGAGCCGGCCGGAGAGGTGCCGGGAGTAATTCTCGATGCCGTGGCAATAGCCGATTGAGCGCATCATTTCGATATCGAAGAGGGTTCTCTGCGTGATGCGCTGGGCTTCGATCATCTTGCCCTGCTTTTCCAGTTCGCGTTTCCACCACTCGAGTTCTTCGTGAATGGTGACGATGGCGCGTTCTTTTTGCGCGGCAGGGAGAACGTAGTGGGTCTTGGGATAGATGGGCAACTGCGCCATGTCTTCGCGCCCCGCGCGGACTTCGCCGGTAAGCGGATCGAACTGTCGCAGAGCGTCAATCTGCTCGCCCCATAATTCGATGCGGTAGGCCTGATCGTCATAGGGCGGAGCGAGTTCGACCATGTCCCCGCGCACGCGGAAGGTTCCGCGGCGCAGGTCCTCGCTGCGCTCGTATTGCATGTCCACCAGGCGGCGCAAGAGCGTCTCGCGGGAAATCTGCATGTTCTTTTCGAGCGTGAGGGCCATGCCGAAATAGGCTTCCGGGGAGCCGATGCCGTAGATGCAGGAGACGCTGGCGACGATGATGACGTCGCGTCTTTCAAATAGCGCGCGCGTGGCGCTCATGCGCAGCTTGTCCAGCTCGTCGTTGATGGTGGATTCCTTTTCGATGAAGATGTCCGCGGAAGGGACGTAGGCTTCGGGCTGGTAGTAATCGTAGTAGCTGACGAAATATTCGACGGCGTTTTCCGGAAAAAAGTTTTTGAATTCGTGGTAGAGCTGCGCGGCCAGCGTCTTGTTGTGGGCCAGCACCAGTGCGGGGCGGTTGGCGCGCTCGATGGCCTTGGCCATGGTGAAGGTTTTTCCCGAACCGGTGACGCCGAGCAGCACCTGGTGTTTTTCGCCGGCTTCCAGGCCGTGCGAGAGCTGTTCGATCGCCGCAGGCTGGTCGCCGCGCGGCTGGTAACTGCTGTGGGTCTTGAAGTTCATCGAGTCCGTTCCAGGAACTTTCAGGCGTTTCCGCCAAGCCCGGGCCAAACATTCATTATACCCCGGCCAGGGACTGCTCAGCGCGGGTTGGGCAGCAGGGTGAGGCTGGTGTCGCTCTTGAGATCGCTGCGCGTGCGGATGCTGCGGTCGCCGGAAACGGCCGCGACGGTGACGTCGCTCGACTGCGTAGCGGATTCGCTGAGGGACACAACCAGGCCGCTGGCCAGCGAGATGCGCAGGAAGGATTCGTTGGCGCCGCTGGCTGTGCCCGAGGTGCGCAGACCTTTTGCGCGGAAGGCGTCGGGCGTGGCGTCCCGGCTATTCCCTTTGCGCGCCATGACGCTGCTCATGCGGATGAGCGCGCAGGTTTGGGGAAGAGCGCCGGCGGCGGCCAGGCAGGGCTCCTCGCCGGCGAAGGCAAAGCGGCGGAGCCAGCGCAAATCGCGCAGAGGAATCTCCGCGCCGGCTTCGCGCTCGTCCTGCCAGCGCGCGCCGGGCTTGATCTTGCGCCGGGGAATTCCGCGCGGCCCGAAGAGGTTTCCCAGCCAGCCGCGCAAGCCCTCGGCGGCGCCGGGCAAAGCTCCCGTCCCTCCCAGGCACTCGCCCGCCCCATTCTCATTCAGTGAGCATTCGAACGATTTTCCCTGCAGGGCCACGAGGCGGCGGGCAATCTCGTCATCGGTACCGGCAGATTCATCCGGCGCAACGGTGCGCTGCGCGGCGGAGACCCTCTCGTAGGTCACGCGCAGGCGCAGGACGGAAGGCGGCTGCGAGACGGCAAGAACTTCCAGACGGAGAACGGCGGTGAAAGACAGCTCGGCGCCCAGAGCGGAGGCGGCGTCCTGGATCATGGTTTCTCGGCTGCTCTTGACGGTGGTGTGCAGGGTCAGCGCGTAGCGCAGCACCTGGCCCTGCAGAAGCTGCGCCGACGGAACAAGAACCGGCTTTTCTCCCGCCGCCGCAACCTGCGCGAAAAGCAGAACCGCCGCTGGAATCACGAGCAGCGCGGCGGACGCGCGGCGACATAATTGCCTGCGCACAATTTTCAAGCGAGGCCTCCCCATGCGCGTCTTCAGTTTTTCGGCGCGGGCATTGCGGCGGCGGGGATTACTTTCAGCCGCCGGTCGAAGAAATCGGCGGCGGCGCTGTAGGCGGCCATCCAGTCTCGGTGCAGCAGAAAATCGTGCACGTCGTCGGGAAAGACCAATTGCTCGATGGCCACCCCGCGCTTGCGCAGGCGCGCCACAAGGTCCACGGTCTGCAAGAAAGTGACGTTGCGGTCGTCATCGCCGTGGATGAAAAGCACGGGCGAGCGCCAGGTGTCCACGGAAGTTACGGGAGAAGAGTCGTGGGCCAGTTTGGTCAGTTCCGCGGGAATGTTTTTGCCGTCCCAGTTGTCCGTGGGCCAGTCGTGCACGCCGTGCAGGTCCACACCGGCGGCGAAGAGGTCGGAGTTGCGGGCCAGGCCGAGAGCGGTAAGGTATCCGCCGTAGCTGCCGCCCCACAGGCCGATGCGCCGCGAATCCACGTCGCCGCGCCCGCGCAGGTAGAGTCCCGCGCCCACGATGTCCTGGTATTCGCTGGCGCCGCGTCCGGCGCGGCCGGGAGCTTCTCGGAACGCGCGGCCGTAGCCGATGCCGCTGCGGTAGTTGACGGACAAAACGATGTAGCCGCGGCTGGCCAGATACTGGTTCATGGCGTAGGAGTTCGAGTAGTAGTACATGTAGTGCCATCCGAGCAGCATCTGGCGCATCGAGCCGCCGTGCATAAAGATCACAGCGGGGCGCTGCTCACCGGGCTTGATGCCGGGAGGCAGAAAGAGCTGCGCATGAATCGCGAGGCCGTCGGTCGAGGGATAAATAATCTGCTGGGGAACGACCAGGCTTGCGGCCGGGAAATCGGCGGGCAGCGAACTGGCGGCAAGCTGCCTGGATTTCGCCGGCGCGTCGAGAGCGGCGACGAATGGACGCGCGGGATGGCGCGCATCGGAGGCCAGAAAGACGAACGTTTTTCCGTCACCGAGGAGCTTGCCGTCCCACTCGATGCCCTCGCCCATGGTCAGGCGCTCGGCCGTGCCGCCCGCGGCGGAGACGCGCCAGAGGTGGCGGCGGTCGACGTCCTCGCAATTGGAGTTGAAGAGGACCGTGGCCAGGTCCGGCGCGAGCGACCAGTTTTCCACTTCGCAGTTCCCGGGCGTCAGCAGCAGCGGCGCCCCGCCGTCGGCGGAAAGCGCATAGAGATGCTGCCAGCCGTCCTGTTCGGAGGCGAAGAGCAGGCGGTTGCCCGTCACCCAATGCAGAATCCCTCCGCCCGTGCCGTTGGCCATATAGGGAAAGGAAGCTTCGAGCGCCGCGGTGCTCTTCCAGATTTCCTTCGCGCCGCCGCCGGCGGCATCGGCCACCCAGGCCCACGGCTGCGCAACGTCCGGAGCAATGAACAGACCCTCGGGGGCATCGCGCTGCTCAGCGGGACGGCGCACAAAGGCGATGCGCTTGCTGTCCGGCGACCATTCGGGAGACGAATCGCGATCTACCGAAGGAGCGAGAAAGCGCACGGTCTTCGCGGCCGCGTCATACACGCCGATGAAACCGTGGTCCGCGCGGGAAGAAACGAAGGCCAAGTGCTTGCCGTCGGGCGACCAGTGCGGGTCGCCGTTATGGCCGCGGGCGACGATTTGCAGCGGCTTCTCTTTTCCGTCGAGGGGAGCGATCCAGATCTGCCCGTCCTTCGCATAGGCCACCACTCCGCTCGCGGAAACGTCCGGAGAGTTCCCCGCGTCAATGCGCCGCGGCTCGCCGCCGGAACAATTCACCGCCCAGACGGCCTGCTCCGCGCCGGCGGGATTGCTGGTGGGGTTGGGCGCTTGCCCGGCCTGATTTTTCTCGCCGCCGCGCACGTAAATAATCGCGGACCCGTCCGCCGTAAAAATCAGGTCTTCAATTTCCTGGCCGTCGTCCTCGGAATAAGAGGTGAGCTGGCGCGCCGCGAATTCCGGTCCTTCCGCAAGCCAGATGTTGCGCCGCCCCTCCTGATCAAAGACCCAGGCGGCGCGCTGACCGGTTCTGGAGACGGTCAGATGTTCCGGGAAGGGCGCGCTCATCACTTGCTGGAGAGTAAAGGGCTTCTGCGCCGCGGCTCCGGACGGAATGGCGCAGAGCAGAACAAGAAGCGGCAACCAGCGATTGATCATGACGGCTCTCCTTTGGCTTTCCCGCGGAGTGTATGTTTCCCCGGCGTGCGATGCAACTCCCGTTTCTTTATTCCGCCTGGGGCGCTGCGGAAAGCCGCGGAGCTTCGAGCGGCCCCGCGATGCGCAGAAGTTTGCGCAGGCCGGGCCCCTTCGCCGGCGGCACGCCCAGCGAAAGATTGGCGCTGCGGGAAAAATCCACCCGGCCGTTGATGCCGATCTTTTGACGGCCCGCTTGCAGCCGCAACTCCCCGATTTCAATCGCGCCCTGCCCCAGCGTGAATTGCGCTTCTCCCGCCGGCCAGCGGGTGGAAAGAAGCAGGCGGTCCGCCGGCGGAAGACCAGCCGCGCCGCCGTCCCATCCGCGCAAGGACACGTTGCGCAAACTCACGCGCCCGCGGCCCTCGAGATTGCGCAGCAACTCCTCGCGGCCCACTCCTTCCGTCTCCAGATGGATGGGGCCGGCGGCGATTCCCTCGGGAAAATCCTGCGCGGCTCGCACCGGTTTGCCGGCAGCCAGCAGATCGCCGAGGCGCACGCCGTCGAGTTGCAGGTCAAAAACGTAACGGGGCCGCGGGAGAAAGGAGGCCTGCGCCCCGCCGCGCACGCGGCCTCCGGCGTAGCCGGCCGAAGCGTCCGAGAGCGCCAAGCGGAGGTCCACCAGAGCGGCGCGGGCCTGCACGCCGGTAAGCTTCTGTTTTTCGACGGTGAGTTCGTCCACGCGGATTTCGCCTTCCGCGCGGATGCGGCGGAGCAGTTCGGTCGCTCCCGAGCCGGCCCCCGCTTCGCCCGCAGGCGCCGCCTTGCCCAGCAGTCCGGGCAGCAGGCGTTCGAGCCAGCCGGGCCGGGCGCGCGGACCGGTCCACAGGTCCAGGTCCGCGGCGAGCAGATGGTCCGCATGGAGACGGAATTTCCACCCGGCTGCCGAAGCATCCGCCGGACCTTCCCCTCCCGTTAATTTTCCCGCGCGGGCCTTGCCCGCAAACAACCGGCTGTCCTCTTCGAGTTCGCCCGACCAGTTCGCCCCCAGCGCTTCGATGGATCGCAGGCGGACAGCGCGCTTCCCCGCGCTCCAAAGAAGCTGCGCATCGTTGACCGCCAGCGGCAGGTTCAGCCCGGCGACCTGCAGTTCCCCGCGCGTAAAATCCAAATGCCCGCTGAGCATGGAATTCCACGGGCCGCCCTGCCATTCCCAGCGCAGCGCTCCCGCCGCGCCGCCCTTGCCGGTCCAGCCACGCTCGATCGGGCGGCCCAGCGCCGCGGTGAGGGCCAGAAACTCCTCGGCGCGCTCCATGTGCCCCTCGGCGGTGAATGCGCCCGTGCCGCGCTCCAAATCATGCGTGGCGGTGAGCTGCACGGAATTCGCGGGCTTCTCCCCGGCGGCGGGCCGTGGCGCGGCCTTGCCCTTCGCACGGGAATCCGCTTTTTCCTCGATGATCCATCTGCACCACATGGGATCCAGCGTCAGGCGCTTGCGCCGCAGCCCCCCTTCAAACGGCCCCACGCGCAGCGCTGGCCCCAGGTCCGGCGCGCGCAGCGTGAATCCATTCGAGGAAAACCCCATGTTCTCCACGGCCAGAGGCCAGCCGCGCACCGCCGCCGCTCCCGTCAGATAACCCTCGGCGGAAACTCCTTCGGCCACATCGGGCTGGAAAGCGCGGTACCAGGAGAGAACGTCGGCGGCCTGCAGGCCCAGGGAATCGAGGCGCAATTCAAAATCGGGGGAACCGTACAGGGAGAAGGAGGCCTGCCCGCGCGCGCTCGATTGCGGAAATTCCAAGGTGAGCGGCGCGACGCGCACCTGGTTCGAGACGATGTTCCAGCGGCCATCGAGCAGCACGTTCACCGCGGGGTTGTCCCGGCGCTCGGAGAGATCCCAGCGATGAATCTCTCTCGCGCGCGCTTCGACGTGAATACCCCATTCGCCACTGGCCGCGACAGGGCCCGGACTCTGCACCCCGCCGCTGCGGGCCACGGCGTCCACGGTCACTTCCCCGCGCAGACCATAATCCTGCCCGCGCACCAGGCGCAGCAGATCCGCCAGCGAGGCGTTGCCCCAATGAATGAACAGCTCGGCCGGCTGCAGCCGCGCCGAAGTTCCCGCGATATCGCCGCGCACCAGAATTGTTCCGGCATCCTGCAACGGCGTCCCGCTTCGCCAGGGCTGCGCCTTGAGCCGCAGCGTCCAGCGGCCCGGGGCGATCTGCGCGACTTTTCCAGAAACTCCGGTGAAGGCGAAGGCCAGCTTATCCTCGCCGCTTTTGAAGTTGACCCGCCCGTCGTCGAATTCCACCAGGTCCAGGCGCACCGAGGGGGCCGTCGGCTGTTCACCGGAAATTCCGCCCGCCGCGCTGCGCGCCGGAGGCAGCCAGCGATCGATGTTCCAGCCGCCGGCGGAATCGCGCACCAGCGTCAGACTGGGCCGGGTAAAAGAAAACGCGCCAAATTCGAAGCGTCCCCGCAGCAGCCCGCCCCAGCGCAGGCCCGCCGTCACGCGCTCCGCGCGCAGAAAGTATTCGTAGCCAAAGGCGGGATCCTCGCCCACGGTAACGCCATCGGCTTCCAGGCGGGGAGTGGGCAGCAGGCTCAAGCCGAAGCGCCCCACTTCCACGCGGCGGCCAAACGCCGTCTCCAGCCGCGCCGTCAGCATCCGTTTCACCGGCCTGCTCTGCAGCACCACCACCGCGGACAGATCCGCGAGCAGCAGTACCCCCACCACCAGTCCCGCGCGCAAAAGCAATTTTCCACTATTCATCACGATGCTTGGAAGTTTCGCAAACCCTAGCGCAAAAGAAAAGCGCACAGAAACCGCCTTCCCCGCGGCGGTGCCGGGTCGATGTGTGCCTCAGGCACACATCCGCCTTCCGAGCATGGCTTTTCTCCCCCCAGATGATATGCTCCGAGGGTCGTTTCGTTTGCCCCAAAGGCAAACGGCCGCCCAATGGGCCTTCCGCAAAGCTCGCCGCCCAGGCGCACTGAAAGGCTCTATGCGAATACTGCTCTACAGCCCGGATAACGGCGTAACCAAGAATTTCATGCCCCATCTGTGGATGTTCCTGCTGCAATCTCTCACGCCTCCCGAGCACGAGGTCCTGCTGATTGACGGCAACGCTCAGCCTATGGATGAAGCCGGACTGGCGCGTTTCGTTCGCGAGGAAAAAATCGGACTGGTGGGCATCGGGGCCATGACCCGCATGATCGCCAAGGCCTATCGCATGGCCGATGCCATCCGCTCCGCCGGCGTTCCGGTGGTCATGGGCGGCCCGCACGTCACCGAGATGCCCGAGGAGGCCCTGGGGCACGACGGGGGAAGCCGCCATGCCGACGCGGTGGCGCTGGGCGAAGCGGATAACCTCTGGCCCAAAATTGTTGCCGACGCCGCCAGCGGACAGCTCAAGGAAATCTATAAGCCGGTGGACGAATTCGGCCAGGAGGTAAAGCCGTCGCTGCAGGACTATCCTCCCATTCCCTGGGAGTCCATGAACATCGGCCAGTTCAACATCGTCCCCAAGGCGGCCGCGCCGCTGCTGAGCCGTCTGGGCGGGGGCTGGGGCACGTTCCGCATCATTCCCGTCGAGACCGGGCGCGGCTGCCCGTATGGCTGCGAATTCTGCACGGTGACCGGCTTTTTCGGGGATTCCATCCGCTTCCGCAGCAATGAAAGCGTGGTCAACGAGCTGCTGCGCCTGAAGGCGCGCGCGCGCAGCGAAAAGGGCCAGATCGCCGTATTTTTCATTGACGATAATTTCGCCATCAATCCCAAGCGCACCAAGTCCCTCCTGCGTGACATCATCGCCGCCAACGCCCAGGTCCACTGGGTCGCGCAAATCAGCGCCAATCTGCTGCGCGACGAGGAACTCGTCGACCTCATCGCCGCCGCCGGCGGCAAATGGATTTTCATCGGCATGGAGTCCATCGACCCCACCAACCTGGCCGACGTCAACAAGGGCTTCAACAAGCCGGGCGAATACGCCGCGGTGCTCGAACGCCTGGCCCAGCGCGGCGTTTACGCCATCACCTCTTTCCTATTCGGCATGGACAATGACACTCCGGGCGTCGCCGACCGCACCCTCAAGGAAATCCGCACCTGGCCGCCGGGACTTCCCATTTTCGGGCTGCTCACTCCACTGCCGGCCACGCCGCTCTACAAGCGTCTGGCGGATGCCGGCCGCCTAACCCGGCCGAAACACTGGAAAGAGTTCATCCCTTTTGCCATGGCCCATACGCCTTTGAAAATGTCCATCGCGGAGGCTCATGCCGAAGTCCGCCATGGCTGGACGGAATCCTACAGCGGCAAAGCCATTGCCCAAGCCGTGGACTCGATCCGCGACAAGCCTCTGGGTTACCGCCTCAATATCCTGATCGCCCGCCTCTGTTTCCGGGGAATTTATTTCCCGCAGATGGGCGTGCTTTCCTGGTTCAAAGTCATCGCCCAGAACTCGGGAACCATCTACCGGCTGGTCCGGGAGGGCTTCAGCTCGCGCAAGCGCGCATCCAAGCAGCCCCCGCGCGGCCCCGCTGCTCCCGAGTTGAATCCCGCATTTGCGGTGCAGCCGGCCGCGCAGGCCATGCCCTCGGCTACGCAATACGAAGACTCCGCCTGCTGAAGGAGTTGTAAAATCCTCCCGGGGAAAATTCCGGGAAGATGGTTTGAGCGTGGATACGCCGGAGAATTCCCGGTCTGTGGCTATCGCCGGGCCGTGACCTTTGTGGCGTCATCTTTGCCGGCGTGATGGTAAAGGCGAAGAACTTCCGTGACGCGCTTGAGCAGGTCCGACGGCAATTCCCCGCTCTGGTAATCAATCCATCCGGCGGCGTAGGAAACCTGCACTTTCGCTCCCGCGCAATTGATCTCCACTTTTCCAATCCGGTCGAGCACCTGCTTGACCGCCCCGGAATGGCACTCCGGAAGAACCAGCAGGAAGTCCTCGTCCCCCAGGCGGGCCGCGAAATCCGAACCGCGGCTGGCCTTCTTAAGCGCCCAGGCGAATTCTTTCAGAGCCTGAATATGGGCGGCCTGCCCGTGGCGCGCGGTAAGCTGCGGGAGTTCATCGAGATGCAGGGCCAGAAAGCTCAGCGCGGTTTTTTCCCTCTTGACCCGGCCGATCTCTTTTCCCAGCGGAGCCTCCACCGAGGCCCTCGTATACAGTCCGGTCACGGGATCCAGGCTGGTGGGATCCAGGGACTCCCCCGATTCCTGCGCCACATTCAGCTTCTCGGCCTGCTGATGCCAGGAGCGAAAAAGCCATTGCCGGTAAACCAGCCAGGCGTTAAACAGCAGCAGCAGGCAGAGAATCGCCCAGACGGTCTGGTCGGGGCGAAGCGCATACCATTTGTCGTGTTCCTGGAAGAATCCGGGAAAAACCGTGAGGAGAAACGCCGCCAGCGCGAGCAGGGTCACCACCAGCGTGGAAACCCAGAGCAGCCATTCGCGCCGCTTCAGCCAGCGCATCCCGTCTTGGAATCTCTGCGCGCCGCTGCCACCCCAGCCCGCCTCCAGAAAGTCAGGCTTGTCCACTGGTTCTTCTCCCTTCAAACGCAGGCGATTCCCGGTGCGCATCACCACCGGCCCATGCACCGGGAGTGAATGAAAAGACTACGTTGAATCTGGCCGCGGAGGTAACTGGCCAGAGGGGCAGCTTTGCCCAGGCAGACCTGTCCGTGGTCTTCCGGTCAGATCCCCGGCAAACAGATCGCAAGGAAAGCGTTTCTTTTTTGGCTTAATGCACGGTATGCAGCATGCGGTGCCAGCGCGTGCGCGCCGGCAGGTGGCCCAATGTATCCACGATCCCGGTGAGCCTGGCCAAGAAGCTCGGCTGGACGTAATCCGCGCTGGTGGCGTCCACCGACCAGTAAATCAGGAAGGGGCGCCCCATGATGGCATCCCGGCTCACGAATCCCCAGTAGCGGCTGTCGCTGCTGCGGTCCCGGTTGTCCCCCATGGCAAAGTATTTCCCCGCTGGCACCACCATTTCATCCCCGGTGACATACTTGCGCATTTCCTCCGCCCAGGGCGCCAGGACCGACCCGGGAATCATTTGCCGGCTCGCGGGGGGAAACGCATAGTTAAACGCATCGTACTGGGTCATGGAATCGTGGACCACATAAGGCTCCACCAGGGGCTGGCCGTTGATGAACACCTGCTGGTCCACGATTTTCAACCGGTCGCCGGGCAGGCCGATGACCCGCTTAACGAAGTGGGTATGGTCGGCATAGGGATACTTGAAGACGATGATGTCGCCGCGCTGGATGGGCCGGTAAGGCAGCAGCTTCTCGTACCAGGCTCCGCTCCCCCCAAAAATGAATTTATTCACCAGCAGGTGGTCCCCAATCAGTAGAGTCCCTTCCATCGAAGCCGAAGGAATTTTGAAGGCCTGCACCACAAAGCTGGTCACGAAAAGAGCCAGCAGCACCGTCACTAGGAACGACTCGATATATTCGGAGAGAGTGGTGGAAGACACGCGTTCGTTGCCCGCGGGTGGCTGCTGTTCGGTTTGCGCTACGACCTCTTCGTCCATGTCCCGCCCTCCTTTCCCGCCGCTTCCTGAAGCAGTTCCAGCGCCCGCTGGGCGGCTTGCTGCTCCGCCTCTTTCTTCGTGCTGCCGCTGCCGGCGGCCAGGCGTTCCCCGCTGGACCATACTTCCACTTCAAAGACTTTCAGGTGATCGGGACCGCTCTCGGAGTAGATCCGGTATTCCGCCGGGGAGCGTCCCAGCGCCTGCATGAATTCCTGCAGCGCCGATTTCCAGTCGGATACCGACAGCGCCTCTCCGCTTTCCTCGAGCGCCTGCGCGAACAGCGTGCGGCGGAGAAATTCGCGGGCGGGCTCCAGTCCTCCGTCCAGGTAGATGGCCGCAATGACCGCCTCGAAGGCGTCGGCGAGCAACCCGGGCTTTTTCCGCCCCCCGGTCTTTTCCTCCCCCTTGCCCAGGCGCAGATGCGCGCCCAGGTCCAGGCGGCGGGCGGCCTGCTCCAGGGAACGGGCATTGACCAGGCGCGAGCGGCTGCGCGAGAGATGTCCTTCACTCCAGCCGGGAAAAGAAACCAGCAGGAATTCGCTGACCACCAGGGAGAGAACGGCATCCCCGAGGAACTCGAGCCGTTCGTTGTCTTCCATCGCGAGTGCTCCGATGGTGCGCGCTTCCCCGCGGGAAAAAGTCGAGCGCCCCTCCGCCATCGCCGAGCGATGCGTCAGGGCGCTCTCCAGCAGTTCGGGACGCCGAAAGCGATACTGCAGACGTTCTTCGATGCTTTCCGCGTCCCGTTCGTCCATGACTGCTTTTGTGCTTTCTCGCCGCCTTATTTCGGCGCGCTGAGCTGCGTGGAAGCCAGCTTCTTCGCGGCCTCGGCGTTGCCCTTGCAGGCCGCCTGCAACTGCCCGGGAATCGCCGCGCACTTGTTAAACGCCGTAACGGCATCATCGAAATGCGAGGCTTGCTGGTTGGCGATTCCCAGCAGGTAGAAGTTCACCGGATCGGGCTGCGAATCCAGCTTGATGGCCTCTTCCAGTTCCTTGATGGCCTCATCGTACTTCTGCTTCATCACGTCAATGTGCCCCAGGCCGCTGTGAGCCATGGCCAGCACCACGTTCTTGGCGCTGGCAAAGGCCTCATCGGTGAGCGTGGCGGAAGGCTTGGGCATCGTGGGAGTGATCTCGATGGCCTTCTTGGCATACTCCTGGGCCTTCTCGATCTGTTTGGTGCGCTCGCCGAGATCCTTGCTCAGGGAGCGGGGCATGCTCTGCGCCAGAATGGCCATGTCTTGGACGTCGTTCGGGTTGAGTTCGATGGCACGGGTGCCGCTCTCAATCATTTTCGGGATCTGGCCGGTATTCAGGTAGAGCGAGGTGAGCATGGAATAAACGACCAAATTATAGCGGCTCTGGGGATATTTCTTGACAAAGTCCTCGCCCAGTTGCGCCTTCTTCGCGCTGTCCATGGGGGTCATGGGCACATCGTTAAATGCCTTAAACGCCGCATCCTCCTCGGCGTTGGCGACGGGCGCGGCGGGCTGCTCCTTATCGCTCTTCCCCGTCTGTTTTTCGTTGGTGCTCTGCGCGCTGCTGGGTACCCCGCCCATGAGCATGAGCACGAGTGCGCATGCCACCAAGGCTGCCTTATAGTTCGACTTCATTCTTTTCTCCTTGTTCCGGCCTGAAATGTCTTGATGCGGCCGGGAAACTTTCAAAATGCTTGCGTGCGCCAAGATCCCCTGTCGAGCTAGGGGTGCGGCTGCCGGGCCTGCTCCGCCGCAATCGCCGCCAGTCCCCGCCGGGCTGCGCCCTGGGCATCCGGCGGACCGTCGGCCACCGCCAGGGCGGCCTCATACTCTTCCTTGGCCGCATCGGCCTGGCTGTTGATTTCGTGCAGCCGCCCCAGATACACGTGCGCCCAGGCCAGCACCCGCGGGTCGCCGCTGGCCGCGTGTTCCCCCTTCACCAGCCGGGTAAACACCTGCTCCGCGCGGCGTCCGTCTTGTTCCATCATGGCCACCAGGCCCAGCCCATACCAGGCGCGCGGCTGCTCCGGGTACTTCGCCAACACCTTCTGGAACGCGGCTTCGGCGGCACGCGCATTTTTCTCCGCGATGCGCCGCTCTCCTTCGGTGAGCGCGGCGATGGCTTCCGGATCGTTGGGCACCGTGCTGGGCACGGCGGCCGCGACGGCCCGCGTGCCACGGGTAACTTCCTGCTGTACGGGATTCTGTTCCGCCGCGGCTGCTTCCGCGGGCAGGAATTGCAAGGCCTCGATGCGCTTGGCTTCCGCGGCGGCGTCAATCGAACGCACCATCTCGGGGAAAAACAGCGACATGGCCGGCTCGGATTTCTCGAACTTCGCCAGCGCCTTGAAAATCGGCCGCACCAGCACGTACCCGCTGGCGTCATCGAGATCCATGGCCGCTTCCCGTTCTCCCGGCGACATTCTCTTGAGCTTCAATTCCACGGCCCGCACCAGGCACTCCGTGAACCAGGAGCCGGGATCCTCCTTCAATTCGGCGGGCAGGCGCGGCGCCTTCCCCGCCGTGGCCATCAGCGGGTACTTCGCCGCCACCACGCGCGGGTAACGCAGCGGCAGCGGGTCCAGCAGATAGTGCAGGAACGCATGGCGCACCACGTCCACGGGAAACTCCGTCGCTCCGCTGAGCACGATGGCATAGTGCTCGCCGTAATTGCGCACGTTGGTGATGCGCCCCACCATCGGTTCCACCACGATGCGGAAGCTGTGCCCCTGCGAGGGTACGGTCATCTCCCGCAGATAACCCGAACTGACGAACACCACCTGGGTCACGCCCTCGTGCAGCTGCTCAATCTCCTTCTGATACACTGGCTGGACCTGCCGCCACAAATCCCCGATGTTCTGCTCGCGATAATACGCGGCCAGCAGTTCGCCGTAGCCCTCGATGGCGATCACGTCCGGCGGGAGTTCATCATGCCGCAGCGTCAGCTTGAAATCCGGCGCCGGCCCGGAAACCAGGCCGAACCAGATGTAGCGGGAAAGCGTTGCCGCCGCATCCGGCAGCGCATGCAGGCGGTAGAAATTGCGGATCGCATCCACGGCCGGGCCCTGCTGCTGGCGCAAGACATCCCGCAGGCGCGCGCGCAGCGGATGCCAGCCCGCGCTGCTCACCTCTTCCTCGAACCCCGCCGCATGCAGCGCGCACATGGTGGTGAACATCGCCTCGCTGCCGTCCACCGTCACGTTGGTCTGCGGCGCAGCGCGGTGCTCGATCGGCAGCGGCACCTGTGCCTTCGCGGAGCCCGTCCATAGCAGCAAGACCAGAAATCCCGGCAGGAGGTAGCGGAAGCGCAAGAGATTGGAATCCGGCAAAAGTATCAACCTCGGTTTCATGGCGGAACAGCTCCCGTGTCCGGCTGCTTCCCGAACCGTCTTGACCGTTTCCAGTCTCGGTGTGTCCGCCGCCGCGTTTCCAGAAGGCTCCATCGCATTCGCGCGGCTTCTTGTAAATTTACAGGTGCTTTCCATGCCGAGTCAAGGAACCGCCCGTACCCCCGGATTCGATCCGTCACCACCGTAACGGAATGGTCGCCAGGAAAAACCAATCTCCTTGCATCCCGCAGGGCTGCGGCATAGCCTCAATGTAAGGATGCGGAATACTTTCCTCAGGATGGCTGGCCCTTATGACACTCAACTCGCCTAAAATCTCTTCCTTTTTGTCGATCCTGCTCCTCGCTGGCTTGCTGGCTTCTCCGGCACGGGGCTCCCAGAGCGCCGGCGCAGCCGGGCAATCCGCTCCGGAGGGAAGGCCGCGCGTCTCCCAGGAGATCCAGTTCTTTGGCGACCAGAGCTGGGTGGACACCGGCTTTGACGTGCAGGCCGGCGAACGCGTCATTTTCACCTCCACCGGAACGCTGCGCTATCCCGATGCCGGCCAGGCCAACGGTCCCGAGGGACTGCCACGCGGCTGGGGCGATCTGGTGCGCAGCCTTCCGCTGAATGACGAGGGCCGCGGGGCGGTGATCGGCCGCGTGGGCGATGCATCCGTGGCCCAGCCCTTTCTGATTGGCGCGCGCCGCGACGTCACTATTCGCATGGGCGGCCGCCTGTCCCTGGGCATCAACCAGGGCAGCAAGGACCGCGCCGAAGGCGCCTACCGTGTGCGCGTCGAGATTTACCCCGCGGCACCCGGCGGCGCAACACCCTCCGATTTCGCTTCCCTGCGCGATGTCCCCACGATCCCCGGCGTGGACGCTGCCCTGTTCGCCAAGGTTCCCCGGCGCAACGGCGATAAGGACGGCAACCCCGGCGACATGATCAATTTCCTGATTCTGGGCTCGGAGCAGACCGTCGTCCGCGCCTTTGAACTGGCCGGATGGGTGAAGGTGGACCGCTCGCCGCGCGACGCCGTGCTGCACGGTCTGGTCGCCAGCCTTTCCAAGGAGTCCTACGTGCAAATGCCGATGAGCGAACTCTACCTCTTCGGCCGCTTTCAGGATTACGGCTTCGCTCATGCCGAACCGCTGCGCGTCGTTACCACTCGCCATCACCTGCGCCTCTGGAAAGCGCCCTTCTCCGTAAACGGACGGGTTGTTTGGGTCGGCGCGGCCACTCACGACATCGGCCTCGAACGCGACAACCGCAACAACGGCGTCACCCACAAGATCGACCCCAATATCGACGAGGAGCGCGACTATGTCTCGCAAACCCTCTCCGCAACCGGCCTCTTCGCCCTGCGTTCCTATTTCCTCCCGGCCAATCCCCTGCTCCAGGCCAAAACGGCCACCGGCGGCTCTTTTCATTCCAACGGCAAGGTCCTCATCCTGCAGTCCGCCGAGGCCAGCCGCAATCTCTCCACCCAGTTCACGGACATCTTCTGCGGCGTCATGAACAAGGAACACCCCGATGGCACCGACTTTGCCGGTTGCAATATCTACCTGGAGGACCAGCCCTCCGGCCCGGCCAAGGCGCTCGGGCCGCTCGCGTCCAACTACCGCATCCTGGTGATTCCCGGCGTGCTCAGTTCCTGCCAGAACAATGTGCAGGCTTTTCAGCAGGGCCAGGAGCACCTCCGCAAAATTCACGGACTGACCGTCGATTTCCTGCAAATGCCCAACGATTCCAGCATGGCCAACGCCGAGCGCATCGCCGCCTATCTGCGCGAGGCCATGCGCACCGACCCCCGGAAATTTATCGTGGTGACCTACAGCAAGGGCGCCCCCGATTTCATGGAAGCTCTGCCCTATAACCCGGAGGTGCGCTCGGCCGTGGCCGCCTACGTGACCATCGCCGGGGCTGTGGGCGGCACTCCCATCGCCGAGACCATGCCCGCCATGGCCCAGCGCTACGTTGACGCCCTGCACCTGGGTTCCTGCCAGGGCAATCTCACCGAAGCCTTCTGGAGCCTTCGCTCGGATGTGCGCAAAGCCTTCCTGACCGACCACCCTGATCTGGGCCTGCCGGCCTTTTCACTGGCCGCCGTCTCCGAACCGGGAAACACTTCCAACATGCTCCAGGAAAACTGGCGCGTCCTGGCGGCCTACGACAAGCGCAACGACAGCCAGTTGCTGCAGTCCGACACCCTGGTGCCCAACGGCTACTATCTGGGCGTGGCGCGCACCGACCATCTGGCGGTGGCTCTGGGCTATGAGTATTCCCCCGACGGCTACATCCGCGGAGCGCTCGACTATAACCATTTCCCCCGCGTTGCTTTGTTCGAGGCGGCCGTGCGGTTGGTGATCGAAACGCTGCAAACGTCGGTTCCTCCGCGGCCCTGAGCGGCGCGGAAATCCAACCGGGCGTTTCCCACCCTTCAAAAACAGAACTGGGCACGGACCTCCGTGCCCTGCCTTTTCTCTTTCACTTGAACTCGAAGAACCGCTTCTTGGACTCAGCCCCGGACGCGCACTTCGCTGAAGCTCAGGATTACGTGCCCTCCCGCCGTGGGCCGCCCGAAGCTCATCATCGGCCGGAAACGCGAGAACAGCAGCAACTGGTCCAATTGGCGGCGCAGCGCCGGATCATCCGGCCCGGAAATGATGCGGTAGCCAATCATCTGTCCCTGCTCGTCCACGGTCACGTCCACCAACAGCCCGTGCGGCAGGGCCAGCAATTCCTCCCCCTGGTCCTGGCCCAGCGCGATGGGGTATTCGGAAAGAGAAAGAAGTTCCGCCGGACGCAGCAGGCTGGTGGGCACGTCATTCTGCACGGCGCGCA
Organism: Terriglobia bacterium; assembly: GCA_020072805.1. GTDB lineage: Bacteria > Acidobacteriota > Terriglobia > Acidiferrales > UBA7541 > Acidiferrum. The sequence continues at coordinate 3,004 of JAIQGC010000066.1, read as the reverse complement.
CGGTGACGCCCGGCATGATCAGTTGCAGGATAAATACAAACACCAGCATGGCCGAAAAAAGGCCGCCCGTGGCCGGCACGGCCAGCGGCTTGAAGGCGTTTTCCAGGAGCACTTCCACATGCTCCCACCAAGCCCGCAGGCGGCCCCGGTAATCCCCGGCCTCGCGCTCCTGCGCCGCGGCCAGCCGGATGCGGACGGCCAGATCGGCCGGCGGCGCGACCGCCGTCTTGCGCGAAAGCAGCGCGGACAGCTTACGATACCTCTCCAACTCCTCGCGGCATTCCCCGCAAATGGCCAGGTGCTGCTGCAAGCGGGCGCGCTCGGAACTGCGCACGGCGCCGTCCAGATAGCCACCCAGCCTTTCACGAACTTTTTTGCACTTCATGAGGCACCCTCTCCCGCGGCATCCCGCCGCAAGCCGCTCCCCGCCGAAGGTTCCAAATTCCACCGGGCCGGAGCACCCGGCGCTTGCTTCGCCCGCATTTCCCTCGCGGGGATGGAACGCTCCGCCAGAACCGGTTCGAGAATTTCCTTCAAGGCCCGGCGCCCGCGCAGAATCCGCGATTTCACCGTGCCGATGTTGCACTCCAGAATCTCCGCCACTTCCTCGTAACTCATCCCTTCCAAATCCCGCAGAATCACCGCCGTGCGGAACATCTCCGGCACCTGCTGCAATGCCCCCTGCACCAGATCCTGCACCTCGCGCGCCGCCAGGGCTTCAAACGGCGTGGCCCCGGAATCCCGGACCTCCAGCGGCGCCTGTCCTTCCGGCGTCTCGGCATCCAGCGATGTCTCATTGCGGCGATGGCGTTTGAACCAGCGCCTCTGGTTCAGCGCTTCGCGGATGGTAATGCGGTAGAGCCAGGTCTTGAGGGAGCTGCCTTGGCGGAACCCGCCAATGCCACGGAAGGCCTTCAGGAATACTTCCTGGGTGGCATCCGCGGCGTCCGCAGTGTCCCCGAGCATTCCCAGCGCCACGTTATAGACGGGACCGTGGTAGTGGGTTACCAGCCAGTCGTAGGCCGCTTCCGAACCCGCCTGGAGTTCTCCCACCAGTTGGGTTTCATCCTGGGTCCACGATAGCGCGCTCGCCCAATCGGACACTGCCGGCCTTTCCGGCCCGGGCCGTAAAGCGCCCTGGCCACCCTGCCATTCCGGGCCACTTGGCTTAACGCTGAGGCTTACAGCGCCCGGTGTCCGTTCTATAGGTTAGACACCACGCGCCACCAAAGGTTTCCCGGCTGTTAGCGATTCTCGCACTCCCCCTGCCCCAACGCAATGGTACCTGTGGCGCCCCGAAGCTCCGCTGGCCGTCATTGTTGCGCTAACAACGTTCCTTACTCTTTATTCCGCCCACCCTGCATGCGCAGATAATCCAGAAATTCCCGCTGCGTCCGCGCCAGCAGCCGCCCGCGCAGCGTCACCGCCCCGATGGTGTTTTCCGCTGAATCCGGGCACACGAAATTCCCATGCGCGAAAATATTATGTTCGGGATTGAATTTGGTGGAGCCGAAGGGATTCGAACCCTCGACCTTCCCGGTTGTTACCGGGACGCGCGCACCAACCGCTCGATCATGGCCCGATCCTTCCAAGACTTCAGTTGCCGTTCTCTTTTCATCACCTCCGAACGCGTCACAAACTCTTCCCGGTGGACGAGCTGCCACGGTCCGCGATTCCTCAGTGATTTCGAGTAATTGGCATTGTGATATGCCAGGCGTTCTTCCACATTCGCCGTCTGGCCAATGTAATAGCGGCTCGTGGTCTGGCTTTGCAGGATGTAAACGTGGAAGGACATGCTTGAAGACTGGCGGGGCCGAAGAGATTCGAACCCTCGACCTTCCCGGTTGCTACCGGGACGCGCTGACTCAAAATTTGGTGGAGCCGAAGGGATTCGAACCCTCGACCTCCTCGATGCCATCGAGGCGCGCTCCCAACTGCGCCACGGCCCCACTCCGTGAAAACGGCTGCAACTTTTATAGCACCCCATCCTCCCGCCGGTCAAATGCCCGATGTTCTCGATGGTTATTCCTTCGCACCGCAGGGCAGCGCACAGCGCCCCAGGCCAGCGCGCCCCCTGGTTTTTCGTAACCAGATGTAAACAGGCTGCTTATGCAAATCACCCCCGCCACTCCCCT
>JAIQGC010000066.1:0-851 GCA_020072805.1 Terriglobia bacterium | reverse complement strand
TCCGTTTTTCTGCTATGCTGGAAACATTCTAGGCAGGGCGGTGTCTAATCCTTGCAGGACGACACCCCCGGGAGCACGGCCCGAGACATGTCTGAACTGGCACACAGTCTTTCGTGGGGACGCGACGAAGCCGAGCTGGTCACGGGGCTGCAAGCGGGCTCCGAGTCGGCCTTCGATTACCTGGTCACCTACTATCACGCCAGTGTTTACAACCTGGTCTACGGCATCCTGTCGGATTCCGCCGACGCCGCCGACGTCACCCAGGAAATTTTCCTCCGCGTCTTTCGCGGCATCCGCGGATTCCGCCGCGGCAGTTCGCTGAAGACGTGGCTCTATCGCGTCTCGGTGCGCCAGGCGCTGAATCACCGCCGCTGGTGCTGGCGCCACCACCGCCACCAGATCTCCCTTGACGCGGAAAACGACGAGGGGCGCACTCTGGTGTTCGACCTGAAGGATGCCGAAGCCACTCCCTTCGAGCAACTGGCGGCGCAGGAACTGCAGGCCACCGTCCGCCGGGCCCTGGCGCAAGTTCCGGCCCTGTTTCGCAGCGCCATTATCCTGCGCGATCTCGAAGGCCTTTCCTACGAGGAAGTCGCCGAAGTCCTGGAAGTTTCCGCCGGAACGGTGAAGTCCCGCATCCTGCGCGGCCGGCGCCTGCTGAAGGAAATTCTCGACCCGCTCCTGAGCGCGCCGTCGCACGAAATTCCTGCCGCGCCGGGCCACTCCGCAGCGGTCGCGTCACAGGGCCGCGCGCAAATCCGTGTAGCGGATATTCCGGAAACGAATGGATTGCCCGGAGGCGCCCCGCCCGCGCTCCAGGGTACACAGGGAGTAGCGCCATGAACTGCAGC
>JAIQGC010000065.1 GCA_020072805.1 Terriglobia bacterium | reverse complement strand
CCTTGCGCCAGCAGCATGAGGCCGCGCTGGCCGCCCTCGCGTCCTCGCAATCCTCGCGACAGGCCGTCCAGGGCGAACTCGACACAATTTTCGCCGAAGGCCAGCGTCTCTATGACGGCACCGCGCTCCTGCGGGAACTCACGCCGCGCACGCTCGACGCCGTCTCCAGCCTGGGCGAGCGGCTCTCCGCGCCGCTCTTTGCCGCCGCGCTGGGCGAACTTGGAGCACGCAGCGCAGCCGTCAGCGCCACCGAACTCATCATCACCGACGCCTGCCACGGCGGCGCCGAACCGCGCATGGATCTCACTCGCGAACGCTGCGAAGCCGTCCTGCGTCCGCAGCTGGAAAAGGGAATTGTGCCCGTCGTCACCGGCTTCCTCGGCGCCACCGCCGAGGGCGTGCTCACCACGCTGGGCCGCGGCGGCTCCGACTATTCCGCCACGATTCTCGGCGCCGCGCTGAACGCGCAGGAAATCATCATCTGGACCGACGTGAACGGCGTGCTCACCGCCGACCCACGCCTCGTCCCGGAGGCCCGCACCATTCCCGAAGTTTCCTACCGCGAAGCCGCCGAGCTGGCCTATTTCGGCGCCAAGGTGCTGCATCCCAAGACGCTGCGCGAAGTGATTCCCGCGGGCATTCCCGTGTGGATCCGCAACAGCTTCGCCCCCGAGCATCCCGGCACGGTGATCACCCCGATGGGGCGCAGCATCGGCGGCGGCGTCAAGGCCCTCACCGCGATTCGCGACGTCACCCTCATCAGCGTGGGCGGGCCGGGCATCGTGGGCGTGCCGGACGTGGTCGGGCGCACGTTTTCGATTACCTCGCAGCTGCGCTCGAGCGTCCTGCTGATCTCGCAGTCCTCCTCGCAGAACGATATCTGCTTCATCGTCGCCGCGCCGGACGCCAAGCCCGTCGTGGACGCCCTGCGCCGCGAATTTGCGCGCGACCTGGCCCACCACGTCGTCGAGCACGTCAACCTGCAGCCGGGCATCGCCATCGTCGCCGCCGTCGGAGAAAATATGCACGGAACGCCGGGCGTCGCCGGGCGCACCTTCAGCGCGCTGGGCCGCGAATCCATTAACATCATCGCCATCGCTCAGGGCTCTTCGGAAACGAATATTTCCTTCGTGGTCGAGGAAAAAGAAGCCAAGGCCGCGCTGCTCGCCGTGCACCGCGAATTCGGCCTGCACGCGCCCGCCGCGGCTTGAACTGGCCTCAGCCGGAATGCCGAAGCTGGATTGTTCCCCCGGTCATACAATCAAACAACGGTCATTCCGACCGGAGGGACGGCGTTTTTGCCGTCCCGGAGTGGAGGAATCTCTCTTCCACTTCGGGTTTCAGACTCAGCCGGAAATTTTCACTTCGCCGATCTGAATGACCGGCTGGGTGTTGGTGTAGTTGGGCACGTCGCCCATGATTGCCGGGGCGTGCGGCCCGAACGCCGCTCCAAACGCCTCCATGGATTCAAACAGCAGGTGCGCTGTGGCCAGATAAATCGGCGGCGTTCCCGGCGGCACGCTGCCCAATCCCTGATCCACGGCCACGCCCTTGAGTGCCGGCCCCACTTTGCCCCGCACCATCGGTATGTGCTTGTTGAGGTAGTAGTCCATGTCGAACCGGCTTCCCGCCGTGTTCGGGTAAAGTACGCTGACCTTGATCATGATTGTCCTCTCTCCGCGAAATAAAAACCGAGTATACACAAGGAAGGTTCTGCACAAAACCACCCGCCGCTCGACCGGCTCAGAACATCCGCAGCAGCCGCCGGCTTCCTTCCGCGAACTCCTCTTCCCGTGCAATCAGGCTGACCACCAGATAACCCTCGCGCGGAAAATCATAGAAGTGCCCGGGATGCGCGTACACGCCGCGGCTTTCGAGCAGCTCGATGGCCAGCTCCTCGTCGGTGCGCGTCGCCGGCACGCGCAACACCGCATACCATCCGCCTTCGACTTCCAGCCGCGCGCAGGATTTCTGCGCGGCCAGTTGGCGGTCCAGTTCCGCCAGATTCGCCCGCACGCGCTCGATCAACTGGCGCTGAAATCCGCGCCGCAGTTCCAGAAATGCGGGCAGCGCCAGCTGCACCGGCGTGTTCACCGAAAGATAGGTGTCGGCGATCACCTCGATCCGCTCCAGCGCCGCTTTCTTCCATTCCTCCGGGCCGCTCGCTACCAGCCACGCCGCCTTCATCTGCGGCAGTCCGGATAGTTTCGAAAGCCCGCTCAGGGTGAACGTCAGCGCGCGGGAATTCGCCGCGAAGGTCGCGGCCGGCGCGTCCGTCAGCGGAAAATCCAGAAAGACTTCGTCGGCAATCAGCGCGATCCGCCGCGTTGCGCAAAGTTCATCGAGCCGGGCCATTTCCGCGGGCTTGCAGAAATGTCCCGTGGGATTGTTCGGATGCACCACAATGACGGCGCGCGTGCGCGGCGTCATCGCCTTCTCCAGCGTATGAAAATCGATCTGCCAGCCGTGCTCATGCACCAGCGGGTAGCGCGTCACCCGCACATCCTGGATCTCGGCTAGGAAATCAAATAGCGGATAACTCGGCGCGGGAACCAGGATCTCGTCGCCCGGATTGCACAGCGTCCGAAAGACAAACGAGTAGGCTTCGCTGGTGCTGGCTGTCAGGCAGATGTCGCCCGCGGCAACCTCTACGCCGCGTTCCCGGTAATATTCCGCCACGGCCCGCCGCGCGGCTTCCATGCCCTGCGCGGCCGGTTCATAGGCCAGCGCGGCGGGATTCGCCAGCGCGCGCAGAATCGCTTCGCGCTCGTAGACGATGCCCACCGCCGCCGGATTGGACGCACTGAGGTCCAGCAGCGGCTGGCCCGCCGCGCGGCGCCGCGCCAGCGCTGCGCTCAGGCGGTTGGGGGCGAAATTCCAGTTGGTCCGGTCGGCAAACATGGTCCTTCCCGGCAACGCGCAAGGGTATCACGGGTTCGCCGGCTCATGCCGTCTTCCTGTTACCTTTTTGAAACTCATGTTTTAATGCCGGTCCGATCGCGGCAGTTCTTGTAGTACGTTGGGTGCATTCACTGGCGCGAAATTCTCCTTGGGATGCCGGTGAAAGAATTTCGATTCGCGATGCATGGGCGGGGAGGTCGAAATTGGTTTCTTCTCTTAAGAACGCGGTAGCAACCGTGCTCGGATGTCTCTTGGTTGCGAGCGTTGCTCTGGGGCAGTCCGGCGCCTTCAAGAACGGGGGGCACGCCGCTGCTGAACAGGCGGTGACGAAACTCGAGCAGGAATGGCTGGCGCTGCAAACGACGCACGAGTGGGCCAAGATCCTGCATTTCGTCGCCGAGGACTTCATTCTGGTCGAGGCGGAAGGTAAGATACGCGACCGGGAAGCGATGATCAAAGAATATAAAGAAGACTCGCAGAATACGGTCAGCGTCAAGATGGTTTATCTTGCCGTGCATGCAGCCGCGGACAACGTGGTGCTCGCCACGGGCCAGGACGACATCACCTATAAGGACAAGGGCGGTAAGCTCGCACACCGCTTCGAGCGCTTCACCGACACCTGGGTGCTGCGCGAAGGCCATTGGCTTTGCGTGGCCGAGCAGATCGTCGTCAGCTACCCCTGATCCCTTGCCGCGCGGCACGCGAATGAGCAGTACTCGTTTCCCTTTTTCCTTAGCAGGTTGCTGAAAGATCCCTTGGATGTCATTCCGAGGATCCGCAGGGGGACTTCTTACTTGGGCTCCGCGATCTCCGGCCGGGGGTAGGCCTTCTTCAGCGCGCTCTGGTAATCGCCAAAGAGCGCCTGGATGCGCGTGAATTCGCTCTTCACCGCTTCGCGCAGTTCCGCGTGCGTGGCGAAGTCGTGCAGCACCGCGGCCATGGTCTGCGCGTCAATCAGGAACCCCTGGTGCCCCACCTCCGCCACCGCATCTTTTTCCATTTCGTAGGTGTGGTTGGTGAAGTTCGACGACTTGGCCGAAATTCCCACGCCGGGAATCTTGCTGGAAACGCTTCCGGTTTCTTCGAAGCCCTTGGGCTTGCCCGGTTCGGGATCAATGCCCGTCGCGCCGAACTGCTTCATGTAGGCGAAGGAAAGCTCTTCGAGCGTGGCCAGCGAAATGCCGTCGCGGTCCCTCCCATAATGATCGATCTTCACTTTCGTGCCGGTGGCCAGCGCCGCGGCGCGCGCCGCGTCATTCACCCACGCGGTCACCTGCTCCAGGTAAATCGCGTCGGGATAGCGAATATAGAAGTCCGCGGAAGTCTTGTCCGGCACGACGTTGGGCGCCGCTCCGCCTTCGGTGATCACTCCCTGTATGCGCGTCTCCGGCCGCAGATTGCTGCGGATGGAATCGATGTTGTTGAACAGCTTGATCACCGCCTCCAGCGCGTTGCGCCCGTTCCACGAAGTCATCTGGTGCGCCGGCGCCCCGTAAAACGTGTAGTGCACGCCGTCGATGTTCAGGCAGCACGTCCCGAAGCCCGCCGCCGAACGCGATGTGCGGATGCTGCTGTGGCTGCGCACCAGAATATCCGCGCCCTGGAAAATCCCCGCTTCCCACATGGCCGTCTTGGCCTCCGGCGGCATCATCTCCTCGCCGGGCGTTCCGTAAACCGTCACCGTTCCGGGCGTGTGCGTGCGCGTCAGAAATTCCGCCATGGCAATTGCCGCGGCCATTCCCACCGGTCCCTGCGCGCTGTGCTGGTCCCCGTGAAACGCTCCCTGCGTCCCGCGCAGCGCGTCGTATTCCAGGATCACCCCCAGGTTCGGCCCCGGCGTTCCGCGCTTGTATTTGGCCACGAACGCCGTGGGCATTCCCGCCACGTTCGCGGTCACCTCGAAGTCGTGCGCCTTCAGGTACGCCGTCAGCTTCTCCACCGCCTGCGTCTCCTGAAATCCGATCTCCGGGTGCTGCGTGATCCAGTCGCTCATCGGCTGCAGTTCGCTCTGCCACAGTTGCTTGACCCGCGCGAGGACCTCCTCGCGGCCCTTGTCCGCCGCCGTCAGCTTGCCTACCAGTTGCGGCACGTTCAGCGATTTTCCCGTCTCCTGAATCTGTTTGACGATCTCCCGCGCCGCTTCGCGCTCCGTGGGCGTTTCCTGCGCGCCGCAGAGGCCCGCTCCCAGCAGCACCGCTGTTACAGTCAGCATCAGTCGTCGCATGGTTTCCTCCAGGAAGAGTCTCTCGTCATTCCGGACGTACTATCGCACAACTCACGCCGCGCCGTCATCCGGACACAAAAAAAGCGGGAAGGGAATTACCCCTTCCCGCTTGTCGTTCCGTAATCGGCTTAGTTAAACCGCACGTACTCGAAATTCAGCGGCTGCTGGTTGATGCCGCGAATCGGCGGCGCGATCCAGTTGGCGAATTTCCCCGGTTCGATCACCCGCCCGCTCATCAGCGACTCCACGAACGCGTGGTCCGCCGCGCTGGGCAGCCACTTGTCTCGCCGGTTGTTCCAGCTCTCTTCGCTGAGCACGTCCCCTTCGGGGCTGATGTGCTGCCCGGCGAAGTTGCCGATGGCCCGGTGAAAACCCTTGTGCGGCAGCGTCAGTCGGAAGGGAATCCCGTTCTTTTCGATGATCCCGTTCCAGCGGGTCACGCCCGCCTGAATCTCGTGAATGTAATCGTCGCGCAGCCGCTCGTTGATCGCCGTCAGCGCCGGAATGTTGCGCGTAACGATCTTGCCCCCGGAAACTTCCGAAACCGGATATTCGGCGTCTTTCAGTACATGGTCGTCGTCAATCGTGGTCTCTTCGTAGCGCCCCTTCAGCCCCGTCGTGAAATACGTGGCCGCGTTCGAGGAAGCGTCCGAGCCGAAGAGGTCAATGGTCACGCTGAAATGGAAATTCAGATAGCGCTGAATCGTCTGCAAATCAATCACGCCCAGTGCGCGCACGTCCGAAGGATCTTCCACCTTGTGCTCGTTCATCACTTCGCAGGTGCGCTGCAGGATCCGCGCCACGCCCGTCTCCCCCACGAACATGTGATGCGCCTCTTCGGTCAGCATGAAGCGGCAAGTGCGCGCCAAGGGATCGAAGCCGGATTCGGCCAGCGCGCACAGCTGAAACTTGCCGTCGCGGTCGGTGAAGAACGTGAACATGTAAAACGCCAGCCAGTCCGGCGTGGGTTCGTTGAACGCTCCCAGAATGCGCGGATTGTCCGCGTCGCCCGAGCGCCGCTCCAGCAGCGATTCGGCCTCCTCGCGCCCGTCGCGCCCGAAATAGCGGTGCAGCAGGTACACCATGGCCCACAGGTGCCGACCTTCCTCCACGTTCACCTGAAAAATATTGCGCAGATCATAGAGCGAAGGGCAGGAGCCGCCCAGCAGGCGCTGCTGCTCGACCGACGCCGGCTCCGTGTCTCCCTGCGTCACGATCACCCGCCGCAGCGTCGAGCGGTACTCTCCGGGAACCTCCTGCCACGCAGGCGTCCCCTTGTGGATACCGAAATTCACCTGGCGGTTCTGGTCCCGCGGCTGCAGAAAAATTCCCCAGCGGTATTCCGGCATCTTCACGTAGCCGAACTGCGCCCAGCCGTCCGGTTCCACGCTGATGGCCGTGCGCAGATAGACCTCGAGTTCCTTGCTTTCATCCGGACCCATGTCGTACCACCAGTCCAGATAGGCCGGCTGCCAGTGCTCCAGCGCGCGCTGCAGGACGCGATCGCGCCCCAGGTCCACGTTATTGGGTATTTTCTCTGTGTAATCAATCATGCCGCTCTCCAGATGAATGTTGCGCCGGGCGCTTGCCCCGATCCGATCGGGGCAAACCCGGCCTTGCTCTTGGCCCTAAACCCGTTCCCAGTCGTACTTCACCGGCGCGCCCGTCCCGTACACCTTCAGCGCCCCCGACGGCCCCACCGCATTGGGCCGGATGAAAATCCAGTTCTGCCACGCCGAAAGCCGCGCGAAGACCCGCGTGTACATCGTCTCCTTCACGCCAAAGCGCAGATTCGCTTCCAGTCCCGTCAGCGCGTCCGGCGAAAACGCCACCCGCGATTCGATCACCTGGCGGATTTCGTCCTCCCAGTCCAGATCGTCCGGCGCGGCCGTCACGAATCCCGCTTCCAGCGCTTCTTTCGCCGAAAGTTTTTTCCCGATGAGCGCCCGCGAGGCCTCGATCTTTCCCGCGTCCTCGTAGAAGCGCGCCGCAATCCGCCCCAGCCCGTTCACCATGGGCAGCGCCCCGAAATTCATTTTCGAAAGCGTCATCGCCGCCGGCTTCTCCGCCTCTTCCGAATCTCGCATGAACGTGCGGTCCGCCGCCAGCGCCAGCTCCAGCAGCGTTCCCGCGAAGCACGATCCCGGCTCCACAATCGCGAACATCGAGCGCGAGGACACATCCAGCCGCGCAAACGTCCGCCGCATCATCCCCAGCACTTCGCGCACGAACCAGTTGCCCTGATTGCTCAGGATAAATTCGTCGTAAGCCGCCACCGCTTCCGGATTTCCCGCGGTCTTCAGCAGCCACAGCCCCGCCGAAAGCTCGTTCGTGCGCAGCCCCAGAATCGCGTCGTCCAGTTCCCGCGCCATCGCCAGCGGCCACCAGTCCACTCCCGCCGCCAGCGCCTGCTCCACGCTGCAATCCCCGGCGCTCTCCGGCGCGCGCACCGTCAGCGTCACCGTGCGCGCCTCGCGGTCCACCTGCGCGTCCACGTATTTGTAATGCCGCCCCGCCGCGTCAATCGTCACCTGCAGCGGCGTCAGCGCAATGCCCTTGGCGCCCGCCGGTCGGTCGCTCTTCTCCGCCAGCTCCAGCGCCCGCTGCTTCACCCGCTCGGCGAACTGCTGCGTCTTCACCACTTCGTCCACCAGGCCCCAGTCCTTGGCCCGCTGCCCGCGCACGCCTTCCGACGTCGTGCAGAAAATATCCGCCAGGTCGCGCCGCACCTTGCGCTTGTCCGTCACCCGCGTCAGCCCGCCCGTTCCCGGCAGCACGCCCAGCAGCGGCAGCTCCGGCAGGCTCACCGCCGACGAGCGATCGTCCACCAGAATGATTTCGTCGCAAGCCAGCGCCATCTCGTACCCGCCGCCCGCCGTCGTCCCGTTGCACGCCGCCAGGAACTTGAGGCCCGAATGCGCGCTCGAATCCTCGATCCCGTTGCGTGTCTCGTTCGTGAATTTACAGAAGTTCACCTTCCACGCGTGCGACGAAAGCCCCAGCATGTAGATGTTCGCTCCGGAGCAGAAAATCCGGCTCTTCGCGCTGGTCAGCAGCACCGTGCGCACCTCCGGATGCTCGAAGCGGATGCGCTGCAGCGCGTCGTGCAGCTCGATGTCCACGCCCAGGTCGTAGGAGTTCAGCTTCATCTTGTAGCCGGGACGGATGCCGCCCTCTTCGTTGATGTCCAGCGTCAGCGTGGCCACCGCTCCGTCGAATCCCAGCTTCCAGTGCTTGTAGCGCGCGGGCTCGGTCCGGTAATCCACCGGCTCCAGGGGGACTTGCTTTTCGGTTGTTGTCGCGGCGTCCACTCACGCCTCCTTGCTGATCTCGGTCAGTCTCGGTCTGTTTTCCCCGCCGCTGCCGCGAAGGGGCCGCCCGGTGCGTTACTTCGGGGAGGGGCGTCTCCCGCTATGGTCACTCCGCGCGCCGCCGATTTCAAGTCCGCTTGCCGCGCGCCGGCCGGAGAATCTGCCTTATCCCGGTCGCTTTGTGATTCCGTTAAATTTGACCGTTCGTTCAAATTTCACTGTTCGATGGTAGAAGCCTCGCGCGCGGGAGTCAAGCGTTTTCGCGCACACCTTTGCCGCCGCGGGCACGGACCCGCAAAGAAAAAGAGAAAAAAGTCTTGATTGCCCTGCGTGTGGTTTAGGCTTCCTTCGCGAAATCGCCCTTGCCGTTGCTGGCCACGTAGCTCATCCACCGCGGATACAGCTTCCGGAATTCCCCCACGATCAGCTCGTACGGCACGTCCGGATACGCCCCGCGGTCCTGCACGTACTCCATGTGCCGCCGCCCTCCATCCGCATACTCATGGAAAAGGGAATCGTCCCGCCCGTTAAACTCCAGCGGCCGCACTCCGAACCGCTTGCACAAACTCAAATTGAACGCCGGCGTGGCCTTCACCCAGCGCTCCCCCAGGAACAACTCCGTATAGCTGTGCCACAAAAACACGTCGCTGCCGATCAACTCAATCAGCCGCTTCGTCGCCAGATGGTTGCGCACGTCCGCATACCCCACCCGCGCCGGAATCCCCACGGCCCGCGCCGCAGCCGCCAGCAGCGCCGCCTTGGGTATGCAGAACCCGCGCTTGGCTTTCAAACAGTCCGAAGCGCGAAAGTAGCTCGGCTCCTCGCCCGCATAATACGGATCGTAGAGCACCTCATCGCGCACCGCGTTGTAAAGCTGCACCGCGCGCTCCACCTCATCCCCCGCTCCCGCCGCCTTGTCCGCGAACGCCCGCACCCCCGCGTCGCCGCTATCAATGAACTCCCCCGCCGCCAGGTACTTCTCCATATTTTCCATGGAACGATTATCTCACGGACGGGCGCTCCGCCGGAAATTCCCTTGACTTTCCGCCTCCCACACGGCAAAGTAATTTGAACGAACGGTCAAATTCGGACCGGGCGGAACCGGTGCCGCGAGGGACAGGCCATGAGCAAAATCCTCATCATGCTGAACGTCAACGGTCGTTCCCACGAAATCGCCTGCGAACCCAACACCCTGCTCCTTGATTGCCTCCGCCAGGACCTCGGCCTCACCGGCTCCAAGCGCGCCTGCGACGACTCCTCCTGCGGCGCCTGCACCGTGCAAATCGACGGCGTCCCCATGCTTTCCTGCGCCCTCCTCGCCGTCAGCTGCCAGGGCCAGCGCATCACCACCATCGAAGGCGTCGCCGAACACGGCAGCCTATCCGCCCTGCAAAAAGCCTATTCCGACTGGGGCGGCTCGCAATGCGGCTATTGCACCCCCGGCTTCATGATGACCGTGAACGCGCTCCTCAGCGAAACCCCCGACCCCACCGACGAGCAGATCGGCGCCGCGCTCTCCAGCAACCTCTGCCGCTGCACCGGCTACGTCCAGATGATCCAGGCCATCAAGGCGGCCATACGCGCCGAGCAGCAAGGAAGGGCGGCAAAACGCGCATGAGCGACTTCTCCGTTATTGGCAAACGCACCGCCATGGTGGACTCCTCCGGCAAAGCCACCGGTCTCGGCAAATACGCCGACGATTTCAGCGTTCCCGGAATGCTCATCGGCAAAATCCTGCATTCCCCCTATCCCCATGCGCGCATCAAGAAAATCGACGCCTCCCGCGCTCTCGCTCTCGATGGCGTCGTCGCCGTGGTCACCGGCTCGGACGCTCCCAACAAATACGGCATCCTCCCCGTCGGCCACGACGAAACCGCTCTGGCCGTCGAAAAAGTCCGCTACGTCGGCGACAACGTCGCCTGCGTCGCCGCCATCTCCGAATCCATCGCCGAAAAAGCCCTCGAACTCATTGACGTCGAATACGAGCCCATGCAGGCCTATTTCGACCCCGAAGATTCGATGAAGGCCACCAGCGACCTCATCCATCCCGAAAAGCCCGGCAACGTCGAAAAGGATTACCATCATGTCTTCGGCGACCCCGACCAGGGCTTCGCCGAATCCGACGTGGTCATCGAAGGCCGCTACATCGCCAACGAAGTCACTCACGCCGCCATGGAGCCGCACTGCACCCTGGCCTCTTTCGAAATCGATTCGATCACCGGCAATCAGGGCCGCCTCACCGTGTGGTCCTCGACGCAAGTGCCTTACTACCTACAGCACAAGCTCAGCATCGTCCTCGATATGCCCATGTCGCAGATCCGCGTCATCAAGCCCCTCGTCGGCGGCGGCTTCGGCGCCAAGAGCGAAATCATTCCCCTCGAAATCATCGCCGCCGTGGCCGCGCGCAAGGCGCAGGCCCCCGTAAAAATCACCTACACCCGCGAAGAAGTTTTCTGGGCCCATCGCGGCCGTCCCCGCACCATCGTGGACCTCAAGACCGGCGTGAAAAAGGACGGCTCCATCCGCACCGTCGCCGCCCGCGTCGTGCAGGACGGCGGCGCCTACTGCTCCTACGGCGTGGTCACCATCCTCTATTCTGGCGCGCTCCTCGGCGCGCTGTACGATATTCCCAACATCCGCTACGACGGCTACCGCGTCCTCACCAACAAGCCCGCCTGCGGCGCCATGCGCGGCCACGGCACCGTCAACGTTCGCTTCGCTTTCGAATCCCAGCTCGATGAAGCCGCCGCGCGCATCGGCATGGACCCCGCCGCCATCCGCAACCGCAATCTCCTCAAGCCCCCCTGCCTCACCGTCAATAATCTTCGCGTGCGCAGCTACGGCCTGCCCGAGTGCATCGAAAAAGTTGTCACCGGCTCGCGCTGGGCCGAGCGCAAGGGAAAACTCCCGCGCGGCCGCGGCCTGGGCATCGCCTGCAGCCACTACGTCAGCGGCGCGGCCAACTCCATCATCCGCTCCGATATGCCCCACTCCACCGTCAACATCAAAGTGGACCGCGACGGCGGAGTGGTCATCTACACCGGCGCCTCCGACATCGGCCAGGGCTCGGACACCGTCGCCGCGCAAATCGCCGCCGAAGTTCTGGGCTGCTCCATGGCCCGCATCCAGGTCATCGCCGCGGACACCGACCTCACTCCCGTGGACATCGGCTCCTACTCCAGCCGCGTCACCTTCATGAATGGCAACGCCACCCTGCGCGCCGCCCAGGCTGCCAAAAAACTCATCGCCGAAGCCGTCGCCAAGCGCATGAACTGCTCCCCTGAAGACCTCATTTTCAGCGACGACAAAGTCTGGAAGAAAGGCGCCGCCGAGGAATCCGTCACGGTCGCCGCCGCCGCTCCCACCGTCAGCGGCCACGTCGAAGGCCAAATCCTGCGCGGCTCCGTTCAGCAGAAGCGCAAGGACGAAGGAGTCAAGGAGCGCATGTCCTTCGAAGAAGCCGTGGTCACCGCCATGGACATTCAGGGCACGCTCACCGGCGTCGGCTCCTACGCCCCTCCTCCCGACGCCCGCGGCGGAAAGCACAAAGGCGGCGGCGTCGGCCCCTCGCCCGCGTATTCCTACTCGGCGCAGGTCGCCGACGTCAGCGTGGATGAAGAGACCGGCGAAGTCACCGTCCACAAAATCTGGGCCGCCCACGATTGCGGCCGCGCCCTCAATCCCGTTGCCGTCGAAGGCCAGGTCATCGGTTCGGTCTGGATGGGCCTCGGCCAGGCCCTCCAGGAAGAGATGGTCTGGAAGCACGGCCTGCTCATGAACCCCTCGCTGCTCGAATACCGCTCCGCTTCCGGCGTCGAATCGCCCGAAATCGAATGCTACATCGTCGAAAGCATCGACCCCGAAGGCCCCTTCGGCGCAAAAGAAGCCAGCGAAGGCTCGCTCGCCGCCGCCATTCCCGCGGTCGCCAACGCCATCTTCGACGCCGTGGGCATCCGCCTCCGCGAATCGCCTTTCACTCCCGAGCGCGTCCTCGCCGCCCTGCGTTCGAAAAAAGCCGGCGCCAAAAAATTGCAGCTCACCCGCAACGCCGACCCGGAAAATCCCGGCTCCTTCCGCGAACACGGCGGCTCGCTCTGCTTCAAGGGCAAAGGCCCCGTGCGCCACGCCCTCGACCCCGCCATGGTCCGCCCCGGCACCACCGCCGACGCCGCCGAAGAGATGGGAGGTGCGGATTGAGTCTCCCCGACTTTCAAGTTCTCCGCCCGCGCACCAATGCCGAAGCCGTCGAACTGCTCGCCCGCCACGCGGGCGACATCCGCATCATCGCCGGCGGCACTGACCTCGTCCCCTCGATGCGCCAGAAACTTTTCACGCCCAAATTCGTTCTCGATATTCGCGCCATCGCCGAACTCAACGGCATCCGCGAATCCGCCGCCGGCCTCTCCATCGGCGCCATGACCACCCTCGCCGCCATCGAGCGCCACCCCGCCATCCGCAAGAATTATTCCGTCCTGCGCGAAGCCACCATCACCGTCGCCTCCCCGGTGATTCGCAACATGGCCACGCTCGGCGGCAACATCTGTCTCGACACCCGCTGCCTCTGGTACAACCAGTCTCTCGCCTGGCGCAAATCCTGCGGCTTCTGCATCAAAAAGGACGGCAACCTCTGCCACGTGGCCCCCGGCGGAACCAAATGCTGGGCCGCCTTCTCCGCGGACACTCCGCCCGCCCTCCTCTGCCTCGGCGCACAGCTCGAAATTCTTTCACCCCAAGGCGTCCGCATCGTCCCCCTGCAAGATCTCTATTCCGGCGCGGGCGAAGCCCCGCTCAAACTCGCCTCCACCGATCTCCTCGCCGCCATCCATCTCCCCGCCGCCAGCTCCGGCCTCCACGGCGCCTACAAAAAACTGCGCATCCGCGGCTCCATTGATTACCCCCTCGCCGGCGTAGCCGTCACCTTCCGCAACGGCGCCGGCAATCCCACCGCCAACTCCATCATGAAAGACGTCCGCGTAGCCATCACCGCCGTCAACCCCGCCCCGCTCCTCGTCCGCGAAGCCGCCAAACAACTCGAAGGCAAACCCTTTGGCGAAGCCACCGCCGAACTCGCCGGCGAACTCGCCGGCGAACTCGCCGCCAAGTCCGCCCGCCCCCTCACCACCTCCGCCCTCACCCCCGAATACCGCAAGGAAATGGTCCGCGTCCTCGCCAAACGCGCCCTCCTCTCCCTCGCCTGATCCCTGAATGTCGTAGGGGCACGGCATGCCGTGCCCGCCGTTACGTCAGCGTGTTGGGATGTTCAGTTGCAACCGCCGCCATGTAGTTTTATTTCCTGCCGGGATGATTCTTCGAACTTCTGTAGCCGCTCTCTTCAGAGAGCGGGCCTTTTCGCCCCTCAGCGCCTGCGCCGTGCCTTCCCGCGCCCCGCATGGTTCCTTGCCGCCAACCCGGCAATAAAATAATCCGCAAACGCCCTGGCAATCTCCGCCGAGCGCGCCGTCCCCGCCGGATTGAACCACCGCGGAATCCAGTTCACCGACCCCAGAATCGCGAACGTCAGCAGCTTGGGGTCTCCCGCGCGAAATTCTCCCCGCGTCATTCCGTCCTTCAGCACCCGGCGCATCCCGCGGTCGAACTTGTCGCGCTTGGCGATGATTTTCCGCAGCAGCGGCGGCGAAAGCGCCTGCAAATCGAGCGTCAGCGCCGTGCCGCGCAGTTCGTCAATGATCATGTGCACGAACGAAGTGATCAGCGTATGCAGCTTCTCCCTCGGCGTGTCCTTGCTCTTTTCCACTTTCTTCAGCAGTTCCAGCAGCAGCCCCAGCGAATAGTCGTGGCAGAAATAGAGCAGCTCTTCCTTATCCTTGAAATAATAATAAAGATTGCCCTTGGTCATGCGCAGCTCGCGCGCGATTTCGTCCACGCTCGCGCCGTGATACCCGCGCCGGCGAAACGCCACCGCCGCGCTGCGCAGAATCTCCAGCCGCTTTTTGTCCCTCTTTTTCGCCAGTGTGGGCATATTCCTCTGAGTCCGGAACCTAGCATAGCAGAGGTTCCCCGCCGCCTGGCACCGCGAATCGCCCCGGCCAATGCCCCGGCATCCCCATACAAGCGCGTCATTCCGACCGGAGGGACGGCATTCTTTGCCGTCCCGGAGTGGAGGAATCTCTCTTCGACTTCGGATTTCAGGTTAAACCTGAATCTGGTCCTCTGCGTTTATTCCCCTTCTTCGTGTAAATTACTACCATGCGCGCCGAGATCGAAAAAGCCGTCACCCTGCTGCAAACCGGCAACCCCGCCGCCATGGACCAGGCTCTCGCCCTCCTGCAAAGCACCGTCTTCAACTTCAGCATGAAAGTCTGCGGCAGCCGCGAAGACGCCGAAGACACCATGCAGGAAGTTCTCCTCCGCTCGATCCGCTACCTCCCGCGCTTCGATAGCCCTCGCGCCCTGGCCGTCTGGCTCTACAAAGTGGCCCGCAGCCGCTGCCTGATGAGCCGCCGCCGCAGCAAATTCGCGCCGAAAGAAAATCTCTCCCTCGAAAATCTTCTTCCCGACCGCCGCGAACTTTCTTCCCTCGCCCCCGCCTCCGCAAGCCGCCCACGCGACGGCGAAACCCCGGAGTCCACTCTTCTCCGCGGCGAAGACGCCCGCCGCCTGCAGGAAGCCGTCCGCCGTCTCCCTCCCGATTACCGCGTCATCCTGATTTTGCACGACATGGAACAACTCTCCGCCGGCGAAATCGCCAAAATCACCGCGCTCAAACCCGGCACCGTGCGCGTGCGCCTGCACCGCGCCCGCCTCTTCGTGCGCCGCGAACTCGCCGGAAAAAACGGCCGCCGCGCGCCCAAGCTTGGTCGCAAGCCTACTGTCGCGCACGCGGCGAAAACCGCTCTCCCGCGCTCCGGCCGCTGCAAAGCAATGTTCGCCGAAATCTCCAATTACCTCGACGACGCTCTCGACGACGCTCTCTGCGAGCAACTGGAAAAGCACATGGACGGCTGCGAACCCTGCAAAGCCTTTCTCGCCAGCCTCGAAGACACCGTGCGCCAGTGCAAGCAAACGCCCGACATCCAGCCGGACAAACGCCGCGCCGCGCAGCTCCGCGAAAAACTCCTCGCCGAATACCGCGGCGCGCTCGCCGGGCGCGCGGGAGTTTGAAGCGCGCGGTCATCCGTTATAAAGTAAAGAACAGAAATTGAGTCCAGGATTGCGAATCTCCGGCGGGTCATTGCTCCGATGAAAAAGAAGATCTATCCCACGCTCGACGCGGCTGTTGCGGACGTTGCCGACGGCGCCAGCATCATGTTTGGCGGATTCGGCGGCGCCGGCTTTCCCAATAATCTCATTCAGGCGCTGGCCCGCAAGGGCGTGAAGAACCTCACCGCCATCAGTA
>JAIQGC010000127.1 GCA_020072805.1 Terriglobia bacterium | reverse complement strand
ATCAAGGCGGGTTGGGATGGAGCATAGACCAAGTGGCCGAACAAGTCGTTGCCCAGTTCGTGCCGATAGTGGGGCTGATGCTCCTGCTCACAGGCATCGGCGTACTCGCTGGCGGAATCGGCTTCCTTGTCACCTACCGCAAGAAGTGAGCCAGTCACTCGTAAGGAATGTGCGCACAGGTACGCACGCAATTGTGCTTCCGCGCCTGCCTCCACTGCCCTACCCAACGTTAGAATCCGACGGCGCGATTTCTGCTCATCACAACTTTCGCTCAACACGAGCCGTTTAATATGTTCGAACCTGACAGAATCAGTGTATAGTAGGAAATGGTGAACGGCTGTGTTCATGAATTATCCTTTGTCGTTACCTCCTGTCTGGCTTGACCCCACCATCTTCCTAACCAACTTGGCCTGGGCGCTGATACGCAGTTTCGTCACGTTCGTAGTGTGCTTCGGTCTCGGGCTTGCCGGGGTCAAGATCTTGGATAGGCTAACTCCTGGCATCACAGAGCTGCAGAACATCAGGCGTCAACCGTTGTCGACAGCTGTGTTTGCCACGGGGATGTTCATATTTCTCTCGCTTACTTTCGTGGGCTCTATCGCAGCGCCACTCCCGATCGGACTTTCATCAGGCCTTGGTGCGACAGTCAGTCCCTTGCTCATCTTGGGCTATAGACTAGTTGCGCTTCTTGCAGGGTTTATCCTCTCCATAGTCTTCGCGGGAATCTTCTACAGGATACTTGACAAGATCGATCCGTTTGGCGTGAAGCTTGACGATGTAAACAAGGAACCCGTTGCGACAAGTGTCTACGTTCTTGGATATCTGATATTCTTGGGCGCAATTCTCTACGGTTGCCTGCTGATACCGGTCTAGGACAAGAAGAGCCGACTCCGCATGAGACCCGTGCCGAGCACATTACGAATCGCCTCGGTTGCCTTCCTTTGCTTGATAGTCATGGCTCAGGTCACGATGGGTGGCATAGCTTCTAGCAAGAGCGAATCATCGAGGCATCTGTCTGAAATGCGTACTGAGTCAAAGCCCTCGTCAGTAACTCCATGGAAGCCTAGGCCGGTTCTGGGGCCTCAGAACACGCTTGTCCTGCTGATCGATTTCTCAGATGTCAGGTTTAGAAGTTCACTGGGACAAGTCCGAACCCTAGTGGACACCGTTGACCAATGGTTCAGAAAGTCATCCTACGGCAAGATGTTCATCAACTACACGATCTACGAGGATGCCCTAACTCTCCCCAGCGCAATGTCCTCATATGGAGCGCCGCCAGCCGGAAACGAACGCGGAGATGACGGCGCCGCAGGACAAACCTACATCAGTGATGCGCTCGACCTCGTCATGTCCCATACGGACGTGAACCTCGAGAATTACAAGCACATCGTTCTAATGCACGCAGGGGGCGACGAAGCCGTTAGCGGTAATCCAAACGATATCTGGAGTCACTGTGACTGCGTCGGGCCCATCGCCGACGAGAACCCAAGCCAAGAAGCATCGTGGGTAATCACAGACGACTCGGGAAGGATCACTCACGCGTTCTGGGGGATATCGACTTTCAGCGAAGATGAGCACTGGGCAGTCTTCGCGCACGAGTACACACACAGCCTGGGCGTGTCCGACCTTTACATCTACGGCACAGATGGATACTCAGCGGGCCCGGGGGTCGGATTCTGGTCGAACATGGCAACGGGTGCATTTCTGGATCCGCCGGCTGACATAGACGGATGGAACAAGTACATTCTGGGATGGATTGAGGCTACCATTGTAGACTCGTCTCAAGGGGAATACACGATCTACACTCTTGACTCAGCGCAGGAACCAAAGGCGCTTCTGGTGAAGATCAGTGGAAATGAGGATGAGTACTACTTCCTGCATGCACGCCGAAAGGCAGGAGCAGACGTCGCCTTACCCAGTGAGGGCGTCATCGTTTTCAAGATAAATCGTTTGCGCGAGATGAGCCTCGCAGGCGAGGAACTGGCTCTCCTGTACGACGCAAACCCTGATACACCTACTGAATGTAGCAACTATAGCGGTCAGGGTCGCGAACTCTGCGAGCCACTCGATGCACCCTACAATGAGAAGGGGAAGCAGTATCAGTTCTCATTCTACGACTTGTCAGCGAACCTTGTCCTGAACGATGACGGATGCTGGGACGAGAGTACACGAATTGGATTCAGGGTACAACCATCCGCAGATGATGCCTTCAGAGTCACGCTAGGGGCATCGCCTGAGGAAGTGGGAACCACAGGAGCTTGTGTGGCGCCCGCGACCGCAACTAGTACATCTCAAACAACAATCCAAATCACTACTCCAACTTGTATCATTGCAACTGCGGCATTTGGTTCCGCGATGGCACCAGAAGTGGCTAACATGCGTTACGTGCGTGACAAGTTGATAGGCTCGACTCGTGCTGGCAGGACTCTTGTCGACGTGTTCAACATGTTCTACTACTCGTGGAGTCCAACAGTTGCTCGTGCAATAGCTCCCAGCTCGGCCCTTAGGACGATATTCCGCGTGTTGTTGTTGCCTCTGGTATGGACTGTTCACGCTGCGGGGATCTCGTTCGCCACGGTATTGTGGCTGACCGGAAATGCAGATTTGGCCTCCATAGCCGCGTTCTTCTTGGCGGCGGTCATCAGTTTCGCTTCCTACGTCGTCGTGCCAACTTTGGCAGCCATTAAACTCGTAGTGAGGCTGAGGACGCGTCGCGTGATTTCTCTGAGTCCAGAGGCTAGGTCTAGGGATGGTTTGAGTCTACCTGTAGTTGAAAGCCATTGCTCAGACTGATAGTAGCTTAGACGCGTTTCGTGCTGTCTCGAGAGCCTTCGAGATGCCGTCTTTGAGCATGGGCAGATCGCCTCCGAGCGAGATCAGTTTGAATCCCCGTCGAAGGCTTTCCTCTACGGGGCCTATAGGAGCTAACAGCCCCGGAGCAACGTCATGTGCTCGGCATGCGGAGACGATTGAATCCAACGCCTTCGTAAACTTTGGATTGTCAAATTGACGGAAGATGCCAAGTTACATTGAAAGATCGTATGGACCGCAGAAGATCGCTTCGATGCCGTCGGCGCAGATTATCTCTTCCAAGTTCTGAAGGGATGTCTCCGTCTCGATCTGCGGGATCACCATGAGCTCTGTGTTGGCGGTGGCGGCGTAGTCAGGATCTCCTTGCGTGGCACGATGGGCCCAGCTTCGTGTTCCTTTCGGAGCGTATTTCGATGACTGCACGGCCTTCTCAACGTCTTCCCGGCAGTCTACCAGAGGAATGATCACGCCAGAAGCTCCAAAGTCCAAAGCACTGTTGATGATGGCAAGTTCGTTAGATGGTACTCGGACAATCGGAACCGTCTGAGAGTAACTCATCGCTTGGATCATTGCAGTGAGAGTTTCGACGCCTAGAACGCCATGTTGCATATCGAAATTGATCCAGTCTAGGCCAAGGTTGCCTAAAGTGTATGAGACTTCAGGGTGTCCTATGCCCACCGTAACTCCGAACGTGGCTTGACCCTGATGAAGCTGAGA
>JAIQGC010000064.1 GCA_020072805.1 Terriglobia bacterium | reverse complement strand
GGGTTGACGCGCACCTGGTCGAGGAGTTGGGCCAGTTCGGGGTTGCTTTGCTGGGCCTGGTAGCGTTTGTAGAGAAAGCCGGCCTGGAGCAATTGGGAGAGCGAGTTGGCGTCTTCGGTCGAGCCGGCGACCGCCTGGAAATGACCATCCACGCTGCTGCCGGCGTCCACGTTGATGATCAGGTTCTTCATGCGGCGGACCAGCTTGGCGGCTTCGGGGAACTGCTCGATCTCGGGCGCCAGTTGGCGGATGGCCAGCCGCGTGTATGCGGGGTTGAGCACGGCCCACACCACGCCCGAGCCGTTGACTTCGTTGATGAGCGGGTAGAGCTTTTCATTGCGCAGCAGGCCTTCCTCCCCGCCGAAGCGCACTTCGATCATTTTCTCGAGCAGGGCGCGGTGGCCGAAGGCCGCGGTATTGGAATCGAGAAAAAAGAAAAAAAGATCGTTCGGGCCGGAGCCGGTGCCAAAGGCGAACAGGGTGTAGCCGCGCACCTTGAGGGTGGGCAGCTTCTGCGTTTTGAAAAAGGCTTCTGCGGAACTGGGATTGTAGCTGCCCAGGGCCACGCCGACGATGTCTTCTCCGGTGGGTACCGCCGTGGCACTTTCCGCGCCTTTGCCGCTCATCGATTCGGCTACCAGGCCCCAAGCCAGTTCGTCCACCTGCGTGTTGGGGTCGATGCCCGCCGAAGCCAGGAATTGCTCGAACTGCTTGAACCGCGCGGGAATCATCTGTTCCTTAAGCTGCGCAAACCATTTGAGCGAGCGGGCCTGCTTCAGGTCGGCGTAGGCGAACTCGCCCACTTCCTTGGGAAACAGGCCGATGATGTCCGGACCGAGGCGTCCGGCGCGAGCGGAGCAGGGAAGCGCCAGCGCTGCAGCCGCGAGCGCCGCAGTGGCTGCGATTGTTCGGATCAACGTGCTGAATTTCATTTACTGCTCCTTTGAAATGCTCCGGCCGTTCAGGCCAGGCGTTTGCGCAGGGCGGAAATTTTTTCGTGCAAACCCGCCGCATACGCCTTGTCGGCGAGGGAGGCGATGTTGATCTCCACGTTTTCCATGGCTCCCTGCGCACCCGCGGCGGCCATCAGCCGCGCCACTTTTAAGTCTGAACTCATAGATGCGGCGGCGATAGCTTGCAGTTGTCCGAGGCGTTCCCAGAGAGCAACAGCGCCCTGGGCGACGCGCAGGGGGACTTCCGCGGCGCCGCGCATGGCCGCTTCGACGGCTGCGGTGCGCTTGCGGGTTTCCGCGGCGTCACCCTGAGGAAGCTTGTACGCTGCCAGGACGGCGTCGTAGGAGGCGGCGTCTTCATCTATGGCGCGGGCAAACTCCTCGCCGGCGCGGCGCATGGCTTCGAGAGCTTCGGAAAGTGCGTCCACGTGCGCCGCCTGCGATTTCTTTTTCCGGGAAAGCCCCGCGACCATCGCGCCCAGCGCCGCCGCCTGCGCCGCGGCCAGCGCGGAGACGCTTCCGCCGCCGGGCGTGGGCGTGGCTTCGGCCACGGCATCGAGCAGCGGCCGTGCCAGTGCCGCGAATTTTCCGTCCTTTGCGCCGGCGTGTTCCGGCGGCGCGCCGGCCAGCGCCGCGCTCAGGCGGTTCTCCAGCACCTGCGCGGCGGGAAAAGTTTCCAGTTGGAGAAAATAGTCCGCGGCCATCTCCAGCGCCTTCTTCGGGACCAGTCCCACGATCTCGCTGCCCACGGGCACCGCGCCGTAGCGCGCCGCTTCGCGCTTCACCATTTCGTAGACACGGTGCATGGGAGTTTGCTCGAAGTCGGTGAGGTTAATGGAAACCTGCGCCAGATTTCTGGCCTTCAGCTCCACGCCCATGGACTTGACGTAGCGCAGGCCGCCGCTGGAATGGCGGATGGCCTTGGCGATTTTGTTGGCGACGGCAATGTCCGCGGTGTTCAGGTTGACGTTGTAGGCGACAAGGAATTTGCGCGCGCCCACCACCGTCGCGCCCGCCGTGGGGTGCAGCTTGGGCTCGCCCACGTCCGGCTGGCGTTCATGATTCTTCTTCATTTCGCTGCGTAGCCCCTCGAACTGGCCGCGGCGGATATTTTCGAGATTGGCGCGGTCCGGCCGCGTGGCCGCCGCTTCGTAGAAATAAACGGGAATGCGATAACGCTCCCAGATTTCCTTGCCCACGCGACGCGCCAGGGCCACGCAATCTTCGAGGGTCACGCCCTCGACCGGAATGAAGGGCACGACGTCGGTCGCGCCAATGCGCGGGTGCGCTCCGGTGTGCTTGGTCAGGTCGATCAGTTCCTGTGCCTTGCCCACGCCGCGCAGCGCCGCTTCGGCCACGGGTTCGGGCTCGCCCGCCAGGGTGATCACGCAGCGGTTGTGGTCGGCATCCATCTCGCGGTCCAGCACGAACACGCCGGCCACGGCGCTCATCGCGGCAATAATTGCATCCACTTTGGCCGCATCGCGCCCCTCCGAAAAATTCGGCACGCATTCAATCAGTCGTTTCATCTCGCCTGCTCTCTCGCTCTTTCCCGCCGTAGGGGCGCAGCTTGCTGCGCCCGCTCTTCTCTGAACTCTTCAACTTTTAACTTTCAACCTTTAACTGACAACTGCCTACTGAAAACTTTCCTTCCCCCAAACCACCCGCCCGCGCTTCATCGTCATCCAGCAATGATTCACCCCGAAATAATAGGGGATTTCGCGGTAGTCGTCCAAATCAAACACGGCCACATCCGCCTGCTTGCCGGCTTCGAGCGAGCCCACGCGCTTCTGCCGTCCCAGCGCGTACGCCGCGTTGATCGTCGCCGCGGCAATGGCTTCCGCCGGGGTCATGCGCATCTGCGTGCAGGCGAGCGAAAGAGCCATGGGCATGCTCAGCGTCGGGCTGGTACCCGGGTTGTAGTCCGTGGCCAGCGCCACGATCGCTCCCGCGGCGATCAGTTCGCGTGCCGGGGCGTAGCGCGGGAGCCCCAGGTGAAAGCAGCAGCCCGGCAGCAGCGTCGCCGCCGTCTGTGATTTGGCAAGAGCGCGCATGTCCGCGCGGTTGATTTTTTCCAGGTGGTCGCAGCTGGCCGCGTGCATCTCCACCGCCAGTTGCGTTGCGCCCGTGCGTGCCAATTGCTCGGCGTGCACCCGCGGCACCAGTCCGCACGCGCGTCCCGCCGCCAGCACGCGCCGCGCCTGCTGCACCGAAAATGCGCCACGGTCGCAGAATACGTCGCAATACTCGGCCAGGCCCCGGCGCGCCACTTCCGGAATCAACTGCTGCGCCAGCAGCTCCACATACGCATCCGCGCCCTTGGGCTTCTTGCGATATTCCGCTGGAACGACATGTGCGCCCAGGAACGTGGAGACAATTTCCAGCGATTGTTCGCTCTTCAATTCCTGCTGCACGGCCAGAATCTTCAGCTCGCTTGCCGCGTCCAGCCCGTAGCCGCTCTTGGCCTCGACGGTGGTCGTGCCATGCTCGGCAAATTTTGCCAGCGCCGCGCGGGCCCGCGCCTTGAGCGATTCGGCGGTGGCCGCGCGCAGCTTTTTCACGGAGTTCAATATGCCGCCGCCCTTGCGCGCGATCTCTTCGTAGCTGGCGCCGGCGATGCGCAGGTCGTACTCTTCGGCGCGGCTGGCCGCATGAATCAGGTGCGTGTGCGAATCCACGAATCCGGGCAGCGCCACGCGCCCGCCCAGGTCCAGCTTCTCCGCGCTGCGGACTTCGGGATGTGCTTCCACTTTGGCGCGCGGCCCGGCGGCCAGGATCACGCCGTCGCGCACCAGCAGCGCGCCGTCCTTTACCAGTCCCAAATTCCCGAGCGCCTTGCCGCGCCGCGGCGCGCTTCCACCCAGCGTCAGCAACTGCGCCGCTCCGGTGATCAGCAGTGTCTGGCTCACGGTTTTGGCAGCATCGGCACTTTCACGCCGCTCTTTTTGGCGAAGGCGATGGCTTCGTCGTATCCTGCGTCCACGTGGCGGATGACGCCCATGCCCGGATCGTTGGTTAGCACGCGCTCGATTCGCGCGGCCATTTCCTTCGTTCCGTCGGCCACGGTCACTTGCCCGGCGTGCAGCGAATAGCCGATGCCCACGCCGCCGCCGTTGTGAATGGAAACCCAGGACGCGCCGCTGGCGGTGCTCACCAGGGCATTGAGCAACGGCCAATCGGCCACGGCGTCGGAGCCGTCGCGCATGGATTCCGTCTCGCGGTAGGGCGAAGCCACCGAGCCGCAATCGAGATGGTCGCGCCCGATCACGATGGGAGCCTTCAACTCGCCGCGCGCCACCAGGTCGTTCAGCGCCAGGCCGAACTTGTCGCGTTCTCCATAGCCCAGCCAGCAGATGCGCGAGGGTAGCCCCTGAAACTTTACCCGTTTCTGCGCCAGGCGAATCCAGCGGCTCAAAATCTCGTCCTTGGGAAACATCTCCAACACCAACGCATCGGTCCGCGCAATGTCTGAAGCTTCTCCGGAAAGCGCTGCCCAGCGGAACGGCCCGCGCCCTTCGCAGAACAGCGGGCGGATATAGGCGGGCACGAAGCCAGGGAAGTCGTAGGCGTTTTTCACGCCCTGCTGAAAGGCGAAGGTGCGGATGTTGTTGCCGTAATCGAACGTCACCGAGCCCAGCTTTTGCAGCTCGAGCATTCCGCGCACGTGGTCGGCGATGGCTTCGAGCGCGCGCTGCTTGTACTCCTGCGGATTTTTCTTGCGCAGCGCGAAGGCCTCTTCGAGCGTCATCTTGTTGGGGACGTAGCCGCCGATGGGGTCGTGCGCGCTGGTCTGGTCGGTGAGCATGTCGGGCACGACGCCGCGGCGCGCCAGCTCCGGAATTACGTCGGCGCAGTTGCCCACCAGCCCGACCGAAGTCGCTTCGCCGGTGCGCACCGCATTTTTCAGGATGCGTAGCGCTTCATCCAGGCTGGTCACCATCACGTCGCAATAGCCCGTGCGCAGGCGCTTCTTGATGCGCTCGGGGTCCACGTCAATGCCCAGAAACGCCGCGCCGTTCAGCGTGGCTGCCAGCGGCTGCGCTCCGCCCATCCCGCCCATGCCGCCGCTGACGACCAGCTTCTTTCTCAGGTCGCCGCCGAAATGTTTCCGCGCCGCCGCCGCGAACGTCTCGTACGTTCCCTGCAAAATGCCCTGCGAGCCGATGTAGATCCAGCTTCCCGCGGTCATCTGCCCGTACATCATCAGCCCCTGGCGGTCCAGTTCGTTGAACTGATCCCAATTGCTCCAGTGGCCCACCAGATTGGAATTGGCCAGGAGCACGCGCGGCGCCTGGGGATGCGTGCGGAAAATTCCCACCGGCTTGCCCGACTGCACCAGCAGCGTCTCGTCGTTTTCCAGTTCCCGCAGCGAGCGCACAATCGCGTCGTAGCATTCCCAATTGCGCGCCGCCCGCCCCGTTCCGCCATAGACAATCAGCTCATCGGGCTGCTCGGCCACGTCCGGGTCCAGGTTGTTCATCAGCATGCGCAGCGCGGCCTCCTGCTGCCAGCCCTTGCAGGAGAGTTGCGTCCCCCGCGGCGCGCGAATGGGTTCGCTTCCGGCGGCTCGCTTGCGGTTTCCTTCGCTCATCTTTACCCTCTTGGCCCACTTGGACCACGTTTTGCTCTTTGCCAGCATCTTAGCGCAGGGGCTTGCGAATTGCATCCAAGCCCGCGCACGGTGATTGAAAGCCCCGCCCCGCTTTAGTACAGTGAGTTTAGCGATGAGTTACGGCACGCTGCCTTCGCGCTTCCTCAACGCCGTGGATTCCATTCCCAATCCGCGCGCACAACTTGTACGCGTGGACGGCGCATGGAAGCCTTTTTCGTCCGCGGAACTTCTCCGCCGCGTAGCCGGACTCTGCTCCGCCTTCGTCGAACTCGGCGTCAAGCCCGGCGACCGCGTGGGCATCTTCTCCCCCAATCGCCCCGAATGGCACGTCGCCGATTTCGCCATCACCGGCGCGGGCGCCGTCTCCGTGCCCATCTATTTCAACGAATCCCCCGAGCGTATGGCCTACATCCTGAAGCATTCCGGCGCCAGGGCCGTCGTTGTCGCCGGCTGCGAGCAGGTAGCCAAGCTCCTCGAAATCCGCTCCCAGCTTCCCGCCCTCGAACACATCATCGTCTCCGATGGCGGCGCGGACGTGCCCGCCGATTGCCTCCTCTATGAGACGCTCATCGCCTCCGCAAGCGACAGCGAAATCGCCCGCTACCGCGTGCAAGCCGCTCAGGTTCTTCCCGGCCAACTCGCTTCCCTCATCTATACCTCCGGCACCACCGGCGAGCCCAAGGGCGTCATGCTCTCGCACACCAATTTCTGCTCGAATGCCACGGACACCTGCGTGGCCTTCGACCTGCAATCCGGCCTGGACGTGGCTCTCTCTTTCCTCCCGCTCTCGCATGTCTACGGGCGGCTGCTCGATTACGTCTATCTCTTCCACGGGGTCACCGTCGCTTACGTCGAGCAGATGGACTTCGTGCCCGCCGCGCTCGTCGAAGTCCGCCCCACCGTCCTCGCCGCCGTGCCGCGCTTCTTCGAAAAAATTTACGCGCGCATCATGGAGCAGGGCAGCCGCCTGCACGGGCCCAAGAAATCCATCTTTAGTTGGGGACTGCGCGTCGCCGCCCGCTCCGTTCCCTGGAAGGCCTTCGGCCGCGAGCCCGGCGTGGCTCTTCGCCTTCAATATGCGCTCGCCGATAAGATTGTCCTCCGGAAAATTCGCGCCGCCACCGGCGGCCGCCTGCGTATCGCCTTTTCCGGCGGTGGCCCGCTTTCCCAGGACCTGATCGAATTTTTCTGGTCCGTGGGCGTCCCCGTCTACCAGGGCTATGGCCTCACCGAAACTTCTCCGATCGTCTCCAGCAACTATCCGCTCAACCGCATCGGCAGTTCCGGCAAGATCATCCCCAACGTTCATGTGCGCATTGCCGACGACGGCGAAATCCTGGTTCAGGGTCCCCTGGTCATGCAGGGGTACTATCAGAAGCCGGAAGACACTCGCGCCGTGCTCGATACCGACGGCTGGTTCGCCACCGGCGATATCGGCTTCCTCGACGCCGACGGCTATCTCTTCATCACCGACCGCAAAAAGGACCTCCTCAAAACCGCCGCGGGAAAATTCGTCGCTCCCCAGCCCATCGAAAACAAGCTGAAGACTTCTCCCTACATCCTCAACGCCATGGTTGTCGGCGACCGCCGCAAATTCGTCAGCGCCGTCGTCGTCCCCAATTTCGAAACCGTCTCCGCCAAAGCCGCCGCGGAAGGGAAGAAGTTTGCCTCGCGCGCCGAACTCGCCGCCGACCCCTGGACCCGCGCGCTGGTCGACTCCGAAGTGCAGCGCCTTACCGCCAACCTCGCCCAGTACGAATCCATCAAGCGCTTCGCTTTGATCCCCGAGGATTTTACGTTTCAGAACGGCGGTCTCACCTACACCATGAAGCTCAAGCGCCGCGTCGTTGAACAGCAGTACCGCGACATCATCGACAAACTCTACGCCGACGTCGCCGAACCCCGCCCCATGCAGATGCGTTAGCTTTTGCAGAGAGGAGTTTCACCGTGCCGAAACGGATGATCAAAGCAACCGGTGGCGTACTCCTGGGATTGCTTGGTTTGCTGCTAAGCCTCGACTTTCTCGATGCCATCCTCTTCGCCATCCGTAATTTCAAATCGCTTAAGGACCTGATAGACGTCTTTATCTACGGATTCCTTTCCTTTTCCCTCCTCTTTATGTCCTACCGCCTCCTGCGCGAAGCTTTTCCCAAAGCCCCCGTTGCTCCCGATGCCGCCAAGGAAATCCCGCCTCCGGCTTCGTGACCCTTCCGAGCTTCTTTCTTGGCCTTTCCCTCTCCGCCCGCTCCGTTCTACAATTGTTCCCCGAGGTTCCTCCCATGTCCGACGAACTGGTAATCGCAGGCCGCGCTTTCAAATCCCGCCTCATCGTGGGCACCGGCAAATACCGCAGCTTTCCCGAAATGGCCCGGGCGCACGCCGCCTCCGGCGCGGACATGGTTACCGTGGCCGTCCGCCGCGTCAATCTCACCGATAAAACGAAGGAATCGCTGCTGGACTTTATCGACCGCGAGAAAATCTTCATCCTGCCCAACACGGCCGCGTGCTTCAACGCCGACGAAGCCATTCGCACCGCGCGCCTGGGCCGCGAAGTGGGCCTCTCCAACTGGGTCAAGCTGGAAGTCATCGGCGACCAGCAAACGCTTTTCCCGGACACTGAGCAGCTCATCGAAGCCACCAAAGTCCTCGTCAAGGAAGGCTTCGTCGTTCTGCCCTACACCACCGACGACCTCATCGTGGCCCGCAAGCTGATTGACGCCGGCGCCGCCGCGGTCATGCCGCTGGCCGCGCCCATCGGCTCCGGCCTGGGCATTCAGAACTCCACCAACCTGCGCATCCTTCGCGAACGCATCACCGAAGTTCCCCTGATCGTGGACGCCGGCGTGGGCACGGCCTCCGACGCCGCCCTGGCCATGGAACTCGGCGCCAACGGCATCCTCATGAACACGGCCATCGCCGAAGCCCAGGACGCGGTGCTCATGGCCGAAGCCATGCGCCACGCAACAATCGCCGGCCGCCAGGCCTTCCTCGCCGGGCGCATGCCCAAGCGGCTCTACGCCACGGCATCCAGTCCGTTCACCGGCGTGGTCCGCTAAACACGCCCCGGCGCAATTGTTTCTTTGCCCAACTTTTGTAGGGGCTTTAGAATCTGTGTAAGAACTCCTATTTCAAGGGGGTCGGAGTTTTAACTCCGACATAAACGCTTTCTTTGCAATGCGGCTTTAGCCGCTGAGGAACTGATTTTCGGGTAGTTACACAGGCTCTTTAAACCGGCATCTTGCTCTTGTTTTTATTTTGTACGGCAAGCCTTGCGCCGGGCATGCGCACTTCTTTCTTTCAACTGTGAATTGTGAACTTTTTTCCCCCGCGTTTAATTCATCTTGTTAAACCGTGTGCGCCCCAGAAAAATAATGTCGTTGTGCAGGGCGGGATCTCCGCCCAGCAGTCCGGTGAGCGCCACGCGCCTCACCCGTCCGTCCGAATACTTCAGCACCAGACTGAAGTTCTCTACCTCGTAGCTCCCCGAACCCGCTCCATCCAGATAACGCTCGGCGCTGACCGATTGCAGAATCGTCTGGAAAATTCCTTCGTCGCTGAACCGCCCATCCTTCGTAAAGCGAATGACCGGACGCTGGCCCATGGGGGTTCTTTGCAGCAGCGAATCGTGCACATCGCCGAGGCTGGTCCAGCCGCCCTCCAGCCGAAGATGATCCACCGCGACGCAGCGATGAAAGTGGATGCTATCGATTAGCATATCGCCCGGCTTGTCCGCTTTCAGCTTGGTGGGGAAGTTGACGCCGGGCTTGGTAATCGCTCCGGCGCCGTTCTCGTAGCGGTAGGTGCCCCAATAATTGCGCTGGTGTTCGTCGTTCTGGCTCGCCGCATGGTCGAATCCAACCAATCCCGTGCGCGGAATGTCTTCAAAGACTTCGCCGTTGTCAAAAAACGTGTACCAGCGCGGGTGCGGCTCGAGGTCGTTAGTGCCATAGAACACTTTGAATCCCATCCACACTCCGGCGATCCCTTTGCCGCCGGTGATTCCCGTGGCATGCGCCGCTGCCGCGCCGGAGCTCTCCTCCGCCGCGTGCTTGCCGGCCGCCGCCGCTTTGCCGGCGGCGAATTGCAAACTTGCCACAAACGTCTGAATCGCCGCTCGCCGCGCTTCCAGGGCCGCGCGGTTGCTGGCCACGATCATCAGGCTGGTCACGCGACCACCCGCCGCAAACACCATCAGGTCGGCGTACGCCTTCCCATTTGCGGAGCGCACATCCGCGGCCCCTTCGAGGAAGCGCACACCGCCCTTCGTGCTGCCTTCCGTCGTCGCCGGCGGCCCGCCCGCGGTGAACGACGATTGAACAACGTCTTTCCATTCCGCCGCGAACTCATCCTGCAGCTCGCCCGAAGCGCTGCGGCTGTTGTACAGCCCCATCATGCAATAGGTCCGCGCGGCCGCGTCGATCTGGGTGAAGGTGATGTGGTCGCGGTCCTCATCGACGCGCCAATTTTCCGGAGGGGTGTAGCGGGGAAATTCGTAGCCGGACGTTTGCGCCGCTGCCGATGCCGCAAAAATAGCAAAAAGCAAAAGGAACTGCAGTGTTCGCCTGAGCATTGAGGTCACCTGTTTTCGCCCGGTTGTGCGCCGACCGCCATCCGAAAGCGTTTCCCGGAATTATACCGCGTGCGCCATTTCGTTCCCCCGTCGTGTGACCTGGAGCTAACCCGCAATTGTCCGGCAGGGCATGGCTCCTTCTGCTTGAGTCACTTCAAAAGCGTGCAGATCACTGCGACCCAGCGATTCGGGGTTCCTATCGGCCGTGGCGGTATCGATCCCGGCTCATCGGGGCAGAAGGCGCTGTTCAGGCCGGGGAAAATTCAATAGGATACACGCGCAGGCTGCCGCGCAGTCTGTTGCGCCGGAACAACGACGGCTTTTTCGGAGGATGGATGCAGAGCACGATGATGGATTTTCCTCTGACGCTCACCGCCATTCTGGAGCGTTCCGGAAAACTGTTCCCAAAAGTGGAAATCGTCTCGCGCATGCCGGATCGGCAGCTGCACCGCACCAACTATGGAGAATTCTACCGGCGCTCGCGGGCGCTGGCGGAAGCGCTGACCCGTTCGGGACTGAAACGCGGCGATCGCGTGGCCACGCTGATGTGGAACCATTCGCGGCACCTGGAAGCTTATTTTGGAATTCCGGCGGCGGGCGGAGTGATTCACACGCTGAACCTGCGGCTCGCTCCCGATGATCTCGTGGAGATTATCAATGACGCGGAAGACAGCATGCTCATCGTGGACGATATTTTGCTTCCGCTGTATGAAAAGGTGCGGGATAAAACAAAGATCGGGCGCGTGCTGGTGGTCCCCCTGTCGGGGCAGCGGGTTTCCGCCGGCTATGAGAATTACGAAGACTTCCTGAAGCAAGCCAGCGGCGATTTCCAGTATCCGGAACTCGATGAGCGCGAAGCGGCGGCCATGTGCTACACCTCCGGCACGACGGGCATGCCCAAGGGGGTTGTCTATTCGCACCGCGCGCTGGTGCTGCATACGTTCGGGGTCGGCCTTGGCGACA
Source organism: Terriglobia bacterium (assembly GCA_020072805.1). GTDB lineage: Bacteria > Acidobacteriota > Terriglobia > Acidiferrales > UBA7541 > Acidiferrum. The sequence continues at coordinate 4,920 of JAIQGC010000064.1, read as the reverse complement.
CGTTCGGGCTGAAGCAGTTGGACGTGATCATGCCGGTGGTGCCCATGTTTCATGTGAACGCCTGGGGGCTGCCCTTTCTGGCGGTGATGATTGGGTCCAAGCTGGTGCTGCCGGGTCCGCTTCTGGATGCCGCGAGTCTGCTGGACTTGATGGAGCAGGAAAAGGTGACGCTCAGCGCGGGCGTTCCCACGATTTGGATGGGGATTCTGGAATCCATCGAGAAAAATTCCGGTAAGTGGAAGCTCCAGCCGGGGCTGCGCATGGTGGTGGGCGGAGCAGCCGCGCCGGAAGCGATGATTCGCCGCTTCGACAAGCAGGGCATCATGATTTGCCACGCCTGGGGTATGACGGAAACCACGCCCCTTGGCACGGGAGGCCGGCTGAAGAGTTATATGCGTGATGCCTCCGAGGATGAACGCTACGCGACGCGCGCCAAGCAGGGTTTGCCATTCCCCTTCATCGAGTTGCGCACCGTAAGCGAATCGGGAGAAGCGCCCTGGGACGGGCAGACCATGGGCGAACTTCAAGTGCGCGGGCCATGGGTCGCTTCGAATTACTACAAGGAAGGCGCGGACACGGACAAATGGACGGTGGACGGATGGTTCCGCACCGGCGATGTGGCCACGATCGACCCGGAAGGATACATGAAGATTACAGACCGGACGAAAGACCTGATCAAATCCGGCGGCGAATGGATCAGTTCCGTGGATTTGGAAAACGCCCTGATGGGGCATCCGGCGGTGAAGGAAGCGGCAGTGGTGGCGATCCCGCATCCGAAATGGCAGGAGCGCCCGCTGGCGGCGGTGGTGCTGAAGGAAGGCATGCAGGCCACGGCGGAGGAACTGCGCGCGCATCTGGCGGGGAAATTCGCCAAGTGGCAGTTGCCCGAGGCCCTGGTCTTTGTGGATGCGATTCCGCGAAACTCGACGGGAAAATTCATGAAAGCGAAATTGCGCGAGCAGTACGCTGGATGGAAGTGGAACGAGGAAAGCGAATCGAAGTAGCGCCGGGTGATGGAGAACACCGCGAGAGGTGTTCTCCATCACTGCCGGTCCCGCCCGCCAGGAGTAAAAAATAAAACATCGGAGGGCGAAGGTGATGGTGAGAAACCAAACTGAGTCCGCATGGGTCATTCAGTCCCATGAACCCATGAAACTTAACCTCGCCAGCTCACCCACAGAAGCTGCGAGGCACTCACCTGTACGAGACCTTCGCCCTTCGCTTTGAGGCCGCTGGCAGACATGGAGCTGTACGGAGCGCCTAGGTGTTTCGACGCACCGGCCCGAGAGGGTCGGAAAGGCTCCAAGGTCTGCCGCGGCCTCTGAATTGTGACGTGAAGGATGAAAGTATTGATTGCGGTAGACGCCACGCCGTCATGGCTGGCGGTGGTGCGGGAAGCGGTGACGCGGCCGTGGCCGGCGGGGACCAAGTTTTGCATGTTACATGCGGTGGACCCCTATCACTTCGTGAAGGCGCCGCTGTTGCTGGCGCGGGCCAAGGGCGCGGCGCAAAGCCAGTTGAAAAGCGCGGCGGAGTCGCTGCAGCATACGGGGTGGAGCGCGGAGACGGAAGTGCTGCTGGGGAATCCGCGGAAAGTGATTTCCAGTTTCGCGCAAGAGTGGAGGGCGGATCTGATTCTGGCGGGATCGCACGGGCACGGCGATCTGGCGCGGATACTGCTGGGAAGCACGTCGAAGGCGGTGCTGCGCAGCGCGCATTGTTCGGTGGAGATCGTGCGTTCGCCGGCGAAGGGGCAGGAGCGGAAAACAGACGAGGGGATGAGAATTCTGGCGGCGACGGATGGATCGGACTGCTCGATGAGCGCGGTGCGCTCGGTGGCGGGACGGCCGTGGCCGAAGGGAAGCGAGGTCAAGGTGATTTCGATTCCCGAACTGATCATTCCGCTGCGCGAATTTCCCTATTTCGAACCGGGCGAAGTGGAGGAGATCAATACATTTTCTTTGGAGCATGCGCGGGAAGCCGCGGCGAAGGCCAATGAACTGCTGGAGAAAAGTGGGCTGAAGAGTTGCCTGGAAGTTCCGCTGGAATGGGACATCCCCTCACGGATGATTCTTGCCGAGGCGGAAAAGTGGCGGGCGCATATGATCGTGCTGGGGTCGCACGGGCGGCGCGGTTTCGACCGGTGGACGATGGGAAGCGTATCGGAAGCGGTGGCGATGAACGCCGGTTGTTCCGTGGAGGTCATCCGGGAGCCGTCCGAAGAGAAGGAGAAAGAGAAGAAAGGGGCAAAATCATGAACATAAAAGATGTGATGACGGGGACACCGTATTACTGCGGACTGGGAACGAATCTGGGATCGGCGGTGGAACTGATGTGGAATGGGAACTGCGGATTTCTTCCGGTGGTGGATCCGGAAGGGCGGGTGGCCGGAGTGATCACCGACCGGGATATCTGCATCGCGCTGGCCACGCGGGGACGGCCCGCCGGGGAGATCACCGTGGGAGAAGTGATCACGCGTAGCCTGTTTTCCTGCAAACCGGAGGAGGATGTGCATGCGGCTTTGAAGACGATGCGGGACGCGCGGGTGCGGCGCTTGCCGGTGATCGCACGGGATGGCGGGTTGGTCGGCATCGTATCCATGGACGATCTGGTGATGCACGCCGAGCCGCGGAACGGCGCGAAGGAGCCGGAACTGAGTTGTGATGAAGTTGTGAAAACGTATCAGGCAGTGATGCAGAGGAGAGCCCCGGCACTCTACCGCGGGGGAGCGGTGGCGTGACGGGGAGGAAAGGCAAGAGAGCCCGCTGAAAAAGCGGGCTCTTTTGTGTTTATGGAGAAAAGTGAAGCGGCGCTAGGCGAATTGGGAATGAGCCAAAGGCGCGGCGGTGTCCGCGGGGCGAAGGCTTTCCACCACTTGATCGAGAACTTTCATGAATTCGCCGGGCTGAAACGCGGGCGCTCCGGTGCAGGCCTCGCCGCGGAGCACGGCGGGAAGCCACCAGCAGCCATCCTCGACGCGATGAGAGCGGTACAGGCTGGCGGAGGAACCGATAATGGAGGTCACCAAGGACTCGATTCCCTCCCGGGAACCGCAACACAAGACCAGATCGAAGGGATGCTCGCGAAACAAGCGGGCGCCGTCGTAATTGGAGTAGGCTACGCAGCATTCGCAGCCGCGTTTTTCCAGGCGCTGGGAGAGATAGGAAAAACCCATGGGGCTTTCCCCCACGAGAAGAATTCTGACAGGTCCGGCATTGCTGGCGGTCATAGCGGCTTGCTCCCTAAACATGCTGAGTTCCTGACAGCCACGGGGCTGGGTTAGAGGCTGACGAAATCCTCGAGAGCGGCGCGATTGGGAATCCTCAGGGTAGAGCCATCCAACGCAGCGAGACGACGCGAGCGAAAATCGCTGAGGGTTCGGGTAACTGTTTCGCGGGTGGTGCCGATGAATTCCGCGATCTCCTCGTGGGTGAGGGCGACTTTGACCTGGGTTGCGCCGCGGGTCTCTTTTCCGCCGGCGGACCAGCCCAGGAAAAGTTTGGCCAGCTTTTCCGGGGCGGAGGCGGAGAGACCGAGAGTGCGGAGTTGTTCGCATGCGGTATGGTAGTCGGCGCCGAGTTCGTGGACTACGTTTTGATATGCTTCCGGGTACTTTTGGACAAAGCGCAGAAAATCCTCCCGGGGAACGAAGGCGACCTGGGAGGGGCGCAGGGTTTCCACGGTGACTTCGTGGGGCATGTTCATCAGAGCGGGCATAAGGCCGAGGATTTCTCCCGGATGCGCAATGCGCAGGATGAGCGTCTTACCCTCGCTGGAGCTGATGGAGAGTTTGGCCTGCCCCTCGCAGAGGACGTATATGCCCCGGGGATCCTGCTTTTCCAGGAAGAGCACGGCTCCCTCGGGAAAGGCGGAAACGGATTTAATGGAATCAAAATCACGCAAGGCCGCGGGAGACATTTGGCAGAAGAAACCATTCGCCCGGAACTTGCAACTCTTGCAATTCGAACTCAACTCAAAACCGTAGGGCCCTCTCATCTTAGTCCCCTTCCTGCACAGTTTTTTCCGGATCGTGCGCCGCTTCATCGGCAAAATATCTGGTTAGCGGAGTGTCGGCACGAAACTCCGCATTCGTTTCCCCGTAAATGTGACGCAGGAGGCGAATTCCGTCCTGGTTTACGTAGGTGACGCCGCACAGATCCAGAGACAATCTCCTGTTGCCGAGCGAGGGAGCAAGGGAGTGCCAGGTCTGGTCGAATTCAGACACCCAAGGGCCGGCAATTCTGCCTTCCAGCCGCATCAAGAGGGCATCGGAATTCCCTTCAATGGTGATCCGTAGCGTAGGCATTCTCCTTTGGTCCCGGAGTAAGGAGAGAGCACGATATTGGCCAAAGGAAGAGCGGAAGAGAGAGGAGAATAGGTGTGGGAAGGAAAGGAGATAAGGTGGGAATATAAGAAGAGATTAACGAAATAAAGTGACTGGGATGTCGAAAAGTGACGAGATCATGTCAAAAGAGACTAAATATAGTCTTGGCGAGCGATTCCGAGTTTTTTAAGCTTTGAATTCAGAGTCGTTCGCTTCAATCCCAGCCGTTCGGCGGCGCCCCTGGAGCCGCCAATAATGCCGCGCGTTTCCCTGAGAATGCGGAGAATGTGATCGCGTTCGGCGGATTCAAGCCTGGGATCGGACAGGGGAACGGACAGGGAAGGAACCTGCAGCGGGTTTTCGAACTCATTGAGGGAGACGCGCAGGACGGGGCCGGAGGAGAGGATAACGGCGCGTTCGATGAAGTTGTCGAGTTCGCGGATATTGCCGGGCCAGTTCCAAGATTGGAGGATTTGCATGGCTTCCGGGGGGATGGAAGTGATGCGTTTGCCCATGCGGCGGGAATGGCGGTCAACGAAATAGCGGACGAGGAGGGGGATGTCCTCGCGGCGATCGCGCAGGGGAGGGACGACGAT
>JAIQGC010000100.1 GCA_020072805.1 Terriglobia bacterium | reverse complement strand
GCTGCGCAGGCTCGCGGATTTTCGCTGAGCAAGCGCCGCGGGAACCGGGAAGAGCTATGGACGATGCGGGCTTTCGAAAGCTTCGTGAAGGCCCCAGGCAATTCCCCCAACGGCGGGAGCGCCGACGACCAGAATACCCATTCTACTCGGGCGGGTAATGACTTTGATCTTCTGGGGCAGGGTGTGGTCGTCGCCGCAGGGCCGGGCGCGATCCAGATACAGCCGGAATGATGATCCTTCACGCAGGGTTTCCCGTTCGCAGCGATAGGAAAATTCCCAGGAGCCGCGCAGGATGGTGATAAGGAACACCCGCGGCTCCACCAGGGTGGTCTGGGCGTAGGAAGGGACATCGGCGAGAGGGCGAATCGTGGCGCCGCCCAGATCAATGTGCAGGGCGTCGGCGCGGGAAGTGGAAACCGAAAGCGTACCCGCCTCCAGGGCAGCCTCCCCGCTGTTTTCAATGCGGCGCAGCGAGGCCCCGCTCGCTCCGGCCAGATAAAGCTGGGCAGCGCCGACTTGAACGAGCAGCATGCCGTCGTCGCCGGTCAGAAAACGTTCTCCGCCAAAAACAGTGGAACCGGCGGAAGCCGGCGACGTGCCCATGCGCGCTCCGACGGCGCTGACAATCGAACCGAGGGAACTCTGCTGAGCGGAGTTTGCTTGTGTAATAGCCAGCAACATAACCAATAAAAAACAGGAAACGCGACGGAGCGTGGTCATCAACAAAGCATCCCCCGATGCCCGGCACAACAGGTATAAATCGTGGGAATAGTAGCAGAAATAGAATAAGACGCGGCACATTAATGAAGGAATTCGAAAAAACTTGGGCGCCGCGAATCCCCAGGAAGAAAATGGGGCCGGGACGGGTAGAATCAACGGGCAGGAGACCGGGAAGGGAGAAGCACATGGGCAAACACATCGGACTGGCGCTGGCGTTGCTGCTGGCGGGGCCGGCGGCGAACGCGCAGAAGCCCGCGGCAAGGACTCCGGCGCAGGTGGCCGCGGAGGTGCGCGATTACCGGCGCGGCAACGAGGGGCGCATCGTGCGCGAGCTGCGCGAGTTCCTGGCCATTCCCAACGCGGCCTCGGACTCGGTGAATATCCGGAAGAACGCCCAGCAGTTGATCGAGATGCTCGAGGCGCGCGGCATCGAGACCCATGCCCTGGCGATTCCCGGCCGCGGGCCGGTGATCTACGGCAAGCTGATCACGCCGGAAGCGGCGCGCACCGTAATCTTCTACGCGCATTACGACGGACAGCCCGCGGACGCGAAAGCGTGGACGGGAGGAAAACCCTTCGAGCCGGCGCTGCGCACGGATAGCATCGAAGCCGGCGGCCAGCTGATTCCCTTCCCTGCGGACACCTCCAAGAATCCCGCGCACTATGAGGACAACTGGAGGATTTACGCGCGGTCGGCCGGGGACGACAAATCGCCCATTGTGGCGCTGCTGGCGGCGCTCGACGCCCTGCGCGCGAAAAAGATCCCGCTGGGCGTGAATCTCAAGTTCATTCTGGAAGGCGAGGAGGAAGCGGGCTCGCCGAACCTGGAGCGCACCATGCAGGCCAACCGCAATCTGCTCGCCGGAGACGTGCTCCTCGTCGCCGACGGCCCGGTGGACCCCTCCGGGCTGCCCCTGGTGGATTTCGGCAATCGCGGCGTGATTGACGTGCAGCTGACCGTCTACGGTCCGCTGCGTCCCCTGCACAGCGGACACTACGGTAACTGGGCGCCCAATCCCGCGTTTCACCTCGCGCGCCTGCTGGCTTCCATGAAGGACGAGGACGGACGCGTGCTGGTGGATGGTTTTTACGATGACGTGGTTCCCCTGAGCGCCACGGAAAGGAAAGCCATCGAGGAGATGCCCGCGAACGACGAGAAGCTGCGCGAAGAGCTTCAGTTCGGCCAGGCCGAAGGCGGCGGGCGCAAGCTGATGGAGCTGATCAACCAGCCCTCCCTGAACATTCGCGGCCTGCGCAGCGCTTACGTGGGCGCGGAATCGCAAAACGTCCTGCTCGAGCATATCCGCAAACAGGGCTACTTCGTCGTGGACCACGAACCGACCAAGGAAGAGCGCCTGGCGCATGCGCGCGTGGCCAAAGTAACGACGGAAGGCGGCTATCCGGCAACGCGCACGCCCATGGACACGCCCGTGGCGCGCAAGCTGGTGGAGGTGCTGGAATCCGCCGCGGGGAAAACGGTGAAGATGCCCACCTCCGGCGGAAGCGTGCCCATGTACATTTTCGAAAACCTGGGCCTGCCGGTCATCGGCGTGCCCATCGCCAACCACGACGACCGCCAGCACACCTCGGATGAAAATTTGCGCTTGGGAAACCTCTGGCGCGGAATGGAGATTTACGGGGCGATTCTGGCGGACATGACGTGGTGAACGAAGAACCCCTCAAACCTTACGCTTGCGGCGCTCCGCGAGGTTAAAAGTTTCGTGCCAGGTGGAATCGGCGCCGTTGCCATAGCGGGCCACGACAATTTCCACCAGGTAGGGTTTGCCCGCGCGCGTGGCGGCAATGCCCCTTTTCAATGCGGATTCCAGTTCGGAGCCCGCGCTCACGCGTTCACCCTGCACACCCTGGCTTGCAGCGAGCCGGACAAAATCAATGTTGGGATCGCCAAGATAGGCGCAGGGGTAATGCCCGCTGCCGGCCATGCGCCCTTTGTAGCCGTGCTCGGCCCAGCGCACGATCTGATAGCTGGAGTTGTTGGATACCAGAGTAAGCACGGGAATTCCATAGCGCGCCTGGGTCCACAACCCCGAAGCGCTGTACATGAACGCGCCATCCCCGATGGAACAGACCACCTGGCGGTCCGCAGCGGCGAGCTTGGCGCCCGTAGCGGCGCCGATGCCCCAGCCCAAGCTTCCTCCCGAGGTGGCCAGGCGCATCTGTTCGTTCTCCCGGAAACCGTAGGACAAAGCCCCGTGGCGGCCAGTGAAGTTTTCATCCACCACGATGGCATCCCGGTCAATCGTGCGGGCCAGAACAGCCCCCAGTTCATCGGGATGCAGGGGGCTTCGTCCGAAGTTGGCTCGAGCCGCGGCCTCGGCCAGGGCGCGCTTCGCGGAGGTGATGGCTCGGACCTCCTGCGAACGGGCGGCGGAGAGAGCGCCGAGCCGTTCTTTTGCCATGAGCGCTTCAACGGCGGCATGCAAATCGGCTAGAGACTCTTTTATGTCTCCGATCAAGGCAACGTCCGTCGGATAATTGCGCCCCATCGAGGAGGCATCCAGGCCGATGCGCACGATGCGCGCTTCCGGGGGCATCTCCGGCGCTTCGGGAACTACCTTGCCGCCCAAATCGCGAGCTCCGATCATGACCACGAGATCCACTCCGCGCTGCACGAATTCCGATTTCATCAGTTCGGGGTTGGGGCCATCGCCGGGCATGCCCAGGTAATGCGGGTGCTGGACGGGGAAATTGCTGAAGCAGGTTCGGGTATCACAGACGGCCAGACCAAGCTGTTCGGAAAGCGCCAGCATTTCGGCTTGTGCGCCGGACTTCCAGATTTCATCGCCGATCACGGCGATGGGCCGTTGGGCTTCGATGAGCAGCCGCGCCGCCTCCTGCACGGCCGAAGCCTGCGGGCGCATGCGCTCGCGCAGCAGAAAACGCTCCGCGGGCAGGATCTGCGCCTTGACCGGCTTGGATTCCAGAGCGTAATGCGCCATGGCCAGAAAAACGGGACCGCCCGGCTCGGTCGCGGCCACCTTGAAAGCGCGGCGCAGCATCAGAGGAAGACTGGCGGCCTGGCGGGCATCCCAGGCGATCTTGGTGAACTGGCGATTGACGTCCTTGGCATCAAAGCCGGGGCGCGCGGCGAGCGCAAATTCATCGCTCCACGCTTCGTTATCCGCCATCCCGGCGGTGACGACCAGCGGCGTGCCATCGCGGCTGGCATTATACAACTGTCCGCCCATCTGCGCCGGGCCGGCGATCGCGTGCACGTTGACGAACCCTGGCTTTCCGCTGACCTTGGCATAACCGTCGGCCATGGCCGTGACGATGCCCTCGTGCAAGCCGAGAATGACTTGAATGCCGAGAAAATCGGCCAGCGCATCGAAAAGCCCCACTTCCAGGTAGCCGGGATTGGTGAAGAGATATTCCGCTCCAGCGGCCCTGGCTTGCTCGGCCACCAGCGCGCCGCCCGAGCCCTCGAACGCATAGCCGCTGGGAACCGCCTCGTTGCGGCCCGCGCGTTCGGAGGCTTCCAAAGGGGCGAGAAGGGCTTGCGCGCTGGAGAGAGTGAAGCCCAGGCCCAGCAGGCGATTCACAAAGCTTCGGCGGGAAACTCCCTGAGTCAAAAAACCGGAAACAATCTCGCGCATGAAGGTTCTCCCCGGAACGGCGCCACGATTCGACTGGCCGATTCGTTCTTACTCTCCATGCACGGGATTGTCAATTTGCGATTTCGTGAATTGGTCCACTGGATGCGATGTTGCGTTAGAGAGCGAGGAAATTTTTCAGGAGGAGCTTTCCCGACTCGGTCAGCACGGATTCGGGATGGAACTGCACGCCTTCAATGGGAAATTTCTTGTGGCGCAAGCCCATGATGATGCCGTCGCTGGTTTCCGCGGAAATTTTCAAATCGCGGGGGAGCGATTTGCGCTCGACGATCAGGGAGTGATAGCGCGTGGCGATGAAGGGATTGGGAAGGCCACGGAAAACGCCCTTGCCGTCGTGATGGATTTCGCTGGTTTTGCCGTGGAAGAGCTGGGGGGCGCGCACGATTTTTCCGCCGAAGGCGGCGCCTATGGCTTGATGACCCAGGCAGACGCCCAGAATGGGACATTTCCCGGCCATGGCGCGGATCAGTTCCACCGAGATGCCCGCCTGTTGCGGCGTGCACGGGCCGGGCGAGACGACGATGCGTTCGGGCTTGAGCCGCGCGGCCTGCTCGACGGTGATTTTGTCGTTGCGGCGGACATCCACGTCGCAGCCGAGTTCGCCCAGATACTGCGCGAGGTTATAGGTAAACGAATCGTAGTTGTCGAGGAGGAGGATCATCTCTTCTTCCCCGCTTTCTTGGCATTTTTCTTCAGCGCGTTCCTCTTCGCGACCATTTTTTTCGCGGCGCCCTTTCCTGCAATTTTCAAGAACGGGTTCTTTGCCTCCGCGCCGCCCGCTGGCCGCGGCGGACGCGCGTGCGCAGCGGCCAGCGCGGAGAGCAGCGCACGCGATTTGTTGACAGTTTCCTGGTACTCGCCGTGCGGCGTGGAGTCCGCGACGATGCCCCCGCCGGCCTGCACGTGCGCTTTCCCGCCCTTCATCACCATCGTGCGCAGGGCGATGCAGGAATCCAGATTGCCCGCAAAATCAAGATACAGGATGCCCCCGGCGTAGATCCCGCGGCGCGTCTTTTCCAGCTCTTCGATGATTTCCATGGCGCGGACTTTGGGAGCGCCGGAGACGGTGCCCGCGGGAAAGCAAGCCATCAAGGCGTCGAAGCAGTCCACGTCGCTGCGCAGGTGCCCGCGCAGGCTCGAGACAAGGTGCATCACGTGCGAGTAGCGCTCCACGGTGAGCAGTTTGTCAACTTTCACCGAGCCGTAGTCGCACACGCGCCCGAGATCGTTGC
>JAIQGC010000063.1 GCA_020072805.1 Terriglobia bacterium | reverse complement strand
CCCTCTCCCTTTTCCCCCGCCCACGCAGAATCCTGCGCCGAAGCTCTCTACCTCGATAAGATTCGCACCGGGGCAATCGACCCTGCCCATTCCATCCTCGCCGGACATTCACTCGGCGGCGCCATCGCCCTGCGCCTGGCCTCCCGCCATCCCGTCGCCGGCGTCCTGGCCATCTCTCCCGCGCCTCTCACTCAGGCTCCCGGCGTCGAACCCGAAATTCTCTTCTTCCCTTTGCTCTCCCAGCCTCCTCCCCATTCACTTTTTCTCAGCGCCTCGCTCGACCCCACCGCCCTTCGCAATTCCGCCGCCGCGCTCGCCGCCGCCGCGCCCTCCTCCTCCCCCGCCGAACTCCGCGTCGTCCCCGCCTCCACCCACGCCAGCCTCATCTTCGACGCGACCGCCCTGCGCATTTCTCTCGATTGGACCGCTCGCCTCCTCTCGCTCCCTCTGCCTCCCGCTCTTCCCTGGGCCCCCGCCATTCTCGGCTCCAACCTCGGTCTGCTCGGTCTCCTCCTCCTCGCCGGCATCTTCCTCAAATTCTCCCTGCGCTCTTTCTTGAACGCTTCCCCCGCCCCTTCCCTGCCTCCGCTCTCCTACTCCCGCTACTACCTCTCCATCGCCCTGTCTTCCGCTCTCGCCGTTTTCCTGCTCATCTTCGGCGTCCCTCTTCGCTTCCTGCATATTTTCACCGCCGACTATCTCGCCAGTTTCTCCCTCATCACCGCGCTCTTCTTCTTCGCCGTAAACCCCGCCACAGCCCTCTCCTTCTTCTCTCCCAGGCAATCCACGCAGGCCCGCCCATTCGCCCTCGCCTCCGTCCTCGGCCTCGCCACAGCTTTCCTTTTCTTCCTCTGGTTCCGCTTCAGCTTCACCACCACCTGGCTGGATCTCCCCCGCCTCGGGCGCCTCGCCCCTCTCTCCCTCGCTCTCTTTCCCTTCCTCGCCCTCGAAGAATCGCTCCTCCACCCCTCCCGCCGCCGCTCCTACGCACTCCGCCTTGCCGAATCTCTCGCCGTTCGCTTCATCGCCTGGCTGGCCCTCGTTTTCGCCGTCTACCATCTTCACAGCGCTCAAGTCCTCCTCGTCCTCATGGCTCCCTTCTTCGTTTTCTTCTCCATCTTCCACCGCCTGGCCATCGACCTCTTCCGCCGCGAATCCCCCTCTCCCGCCGCGGCCGCTTTCTTCGGTGCTATACTGGCCGCGGGATTCCTGGTGCTCATTCTTCCTCTGACGTAAGCGCCTTGAACTCCCGCGCCGTGACGAACTTTGCGGCTCCAGGGGTGCCTTGATGGCTGAAATCGCAATCGTCGGCGGCGGCCCCGCCGGCTCCCTGTGCGGCGAACAACTGGCCCGCTCCGGCCACTCCGTTACCATCCTCGACGAGCATCTCGCCTGGGAAAAACCCTGCGGCGGCGGCCTCACCCATAAAGCCACCCAGGCCTATCCCTTCCTTCTGCACAACTCTCTTCCCAAGAAACTGGTCCATTCCGTCGAGCTCATCAGCAGCGACAATCACCGCGTCCAATTTCAATTGCCCCACCCCATCGTCGTTTACTCCCGCACCGTCCTCAACGGCCTCCTGCTCGACCGCGCCTCCTCCTCCGGCTGCTCCGTCCGCCGCGCCCGCGTCACCTCTATTGACACCGACTCCCCCCGCCCGCGCTACTGCGCTGACGGCGAATGGCGCTCCGCCGACTTCCTCGTCCTCGCCTCCGGCGCGCGCAATCGTTTCTCTCCCTCTTCCCGCCCGCTTCTCCCCTCGGAACTGGAAATCACCCAGGGTTATTTCGTCCCCGACTCCCGCGACACCATTCAGATCAAATTTCTTCGTCAGTTTGAAGGCTACATCTGGTCCTTCCCCCGCAACGACCATCTCTCCGTCGGCATCTGCGGCAAGATGGACTCCCACAACAGCGCCGAACTCCGCTCCCACCTGCAATCCTTCATTTCAAGCGAACATATCTCCACCGAAGCCGCGCGCTTCTATTCCCACGTCCTCCCCTCTCCCCATGAGCACTCCTTCTCCCAGCGCCCCGTTGTCGGGCGCAACTGGGCCCTCATCGGCGATGCCGCCGCCTGGGTCGACCCCCTCACCGGCGAAGGCCTCTTCTACGCCATGCGCTCCGGCGAAATCCTCGGCCGCTGCCTTGCCGAAGGTTTTCCTGAAAAATACCCCGCCCGCGTCAAAGCCGCCTTCTCCGACGAACTCCAATTCGCCGCCCGCATCGTCCGCCGTTTCTACCGCGGCACCTTCCTCGGCAACGCCATCACCACCAGCATGGTCCTGCTCATGCGCCGCAGTTCCGTCCTTCGCCAGCTTGTCGGGGATCTCTTCAGTGGCACCCAGGACTACACCAGCCTCAAACGCCGCCTGCTGGGCCATCTGGGTCTTTCGGTGAGTGAATTCGTTTCCTGCGTTCTCAATACCGACCGCCCCGCATCCCTCGCGGGACATTCCGCCAGCGACAGCGCCGACTGACCATCCCGCGAATTGTCATTTCGACCGGAGGGACGGCTCTTTCTGCCGTCCCGGAGCGGAGAAATCCCTCTTCCTCTTTGGTTTTCGGCTGAAGGCAAACTCCGTTACACGGAACGGCCGCATCTCAAAAAAATGCCGGGCCTCAGCCCGGCACTCCGTTCCTCTTCGATTTTGTAGAGGCGGGGCGTTAGAGTCTGTGAGGCAACTCTTGTTTTATAGGGGGTCGGAGCTTTAGCTCCGACAAAAGTGCCTTCTTTTCAATGCGGCTTTAGCCGCTGAGGAAGTGATTGTCAGGTTGCCACACAGGCTTTTTAGCCCGCCCCGCCTGCTAGCGTAAAATCACAAATAAGCCCTAACAACAAGAACCCCGCGCAAGGCGGGGTTCTCGCGAATCACATGTCTCAATACACAAATCACGCCTTCTTCATCTGCCGCTTCACTTCCGCCCGCAACGCCTACGCCGTAGGACGCCGCGGCGCCGTGCGCCTCGCCGGCGGCGGCGCCAGGCTGGCCATCTTCCTCACCATTGCAAGCACCAGCCGCTTGTCTCCGTCCGAGAGCGTCGTCGTGAAGCGCTTAATCTCCACCAGAAAACGCACCTCGTCCGAGGACATCTCCCCCAGCATCTTCTGCGTCTCGCGGTCCCGGTTCGTTTCCGTCCCCGGGAAAAAATCGGCCAGATTAATATCCATGGCCTCCGCGATCTTCGCCAGCGTCTCCAGCGACGGTACCGTGTGCCCGTTCTCCACCCGCGACAGGTAGCAGCGCAGCAGCCCTGTGCGCCGCTCGATGTCTCCCTGCGACAATCCCCGCTGGCTCCGGTACGTTCGAATCACATCCCCGATATTCACTCTTGGTTTTTCTTTCGGCATATCTTCCCCCAAAGCAGGCTGTTAGCTTACTTAGCAACAGCCTTCGCCGCAAGAGGGAATATTCCCCTGCCCGTACCAACTCGATAACCCCCCTCCCGCAAACAAAAAGCCGGCCCCGCGGCTTATTTCCTGCCCCCGCGAGGCCGGCTCCCGATTTTCCCTCTCCCGCTTACCTCCGCGGCTTCTGTCCCCCGCCCAATTGCAGATACACCGGCTGCTCCAGCCGGAACTCCAGCACCGTCTCGCTGGGCACCCGCACCTGCTGCCCTTTGGTGAACACCTGCACACCGGCTCCCGCGGCCGTGCCCGCCGCCGCCCCGATCGCCGCTCCTTCGCCTCCTCCGGCAATCGCTCCGATGATCGCGCCGCCCACCGCTCCCACTCCCACCTTCTTGGCCGTGTCGCTTCCGCGTCCCTTGCCCTTCACTTCATAGTCGCTGCTCATAATCATGTAATCGCGGTTCTCCACCACCATACGCGTCAGCTCCAATTGCAGCTCCGAACTTCCCGCGTAGTGCCCCGCCGACTTCGCTTCCGCCAGCCTCCCGTACACGTCCGTCCCCTTGCGCGCCACCGCCACGTCATTCACGATCAGATCCGTCTCCAAGCTCGCGTGAAAAATATCCCCCACGTGATTGCGGTTCGAATCCACCGTATCAATCATCCGCACCAGCACCGGCGTCCCCGCGGGAACCAAATACGTCCCCGGAGGCGTGTTGTATACCGGCGGCGCTCCATATCCCGGCTGCGTTCCGTACGCCGGCTGCGTTCCATATCCGGATTGCCCCGTCGGCTCCACCGTCGGCGTCAGCCCGCCTTTACTCCCCGGCCCCTGCCCCGTCGACCCCGCGTATTCGTTCGTAAACGTCAGCGCAATAATCTGCGTCCTCGAGTACGTCTCCACCTGCCCGTTCACCTCGAACCGCACCATCGCCTGCGTCCCTCCCGCAAACCGCCCCTGCAGCACTCGCCCATCCTTCAACTCCAGCGTGTCCGCCACCGTCGCCCCTGCAAAAACCAGCGCCAACGCCACCGCCGCCATGCTCTTGATCATTCCACTCATCTCGATTCCTCCCGGTCTTTACAATTTCCGGCCCTGCCGGAACTCGCCGACACTATCCTATTCCCTTCGATGCACCCAACCGCCCCCACGATGGCCCCCTGCGCCCCAACAGGCAACTCATTCACCCGCCCCCGCTCCACTCTTCTCTCTCTGCCTTCCGCGCCCTCTGCGCCTCTGCGTTTCCTCTCTCCCTTCCAACATGCACACCCTTCCCCTTACCAACTTTTTCCCATCATCATTTTCCTGTAAGGGATATTTTCGTTCAGAACTTCCCGCGTGGCTGAAGAAAACGGACTCTACAAGTGCAACGCCCGGCACCCTCGACTCCCCGTCCATGCCCATCCGCAAGCCTCCCCCGGAGTCCCGCGTCGCGCCCACAATCAAAAATTGGTACCGGAGGAGGGAGTCGAACCCACACAGCCTTGCGGCCAGCGGATTTTGAGTCCGCCGCGTCTGCCATTCCGCCACTCCGGCCTTACCCCCTCAACATAACACGCGCCCCGTCCCGCGCTCAAGACGCCCCGCAACTTCTATTTTCAGTTCGCCCTGGCGGCTCGGTAAGATCGGGGTTCCGGCGATTTCCATAAAAGGTGCGAGTTTTCTCTTTTCTACTTGCTCCCCTCCCTTGACTTCCGCGCATATTCTCCTTTACAGGATTCCCGGATGCAGTATGCTGATAGCACCTAAAAAGGTGCTTCCCAAGGAGCCGCCCATGCTGGACATCACCAAGGACATTCAATCCCTCACCACCTTCCGCCGCCGCTCCGGCGACTTCCTGAAACAGCTCGGTAAGAGCAAGCGCCCCGTCGTTCTCACCGTCAAGGGCAAGGCCGCCGCCATCGTCCAGGATGCCGAAGCCTATCAGCGCCTGCTCGATATTGCCGCCGGAGCCGACGCCAACGAAGGCATCCGACAGGGCCTGCTGGACGCCAAAAAAGGAAAAACCCGCCCCGCCAGAAAGTTTTTCGCCGAATTCGAAGCCCGCCATGGCCTTCCTCGTTGACATCACCGCCCGCGCCGAGCGCGACCTGGCCGTCCTCTACGCAGACATCAACGCTCAGCATTCCGGCTCCGCCCTCGCCTGGTACCGCGGCCTCAAAAAAACCATCCTCAGCCTTGAAAACCACCCCAACCGCGGATCTCTCACCCGCAAGCGCGGCAATCTCCGGCACTTGCTCTACGGCCACAAACCCCACCTCTACCGCGTTATCTACCGCGTCCTCCGAAAACAGAAGCGCGTCGAAATCCTCCACATCCGTCACGGCGCCCGCCGCAAGCTCAAGCCTTCCGACCTTGCAGCAAACTAACCGATGCGGGCAGCCAGCGCCGCCTGGCGCCTTTTCAACTTTCGGCTCTTCCCCTCCGCACCAGTTGCACCACGCCGCCAGAGTGCTAAAATAAAACCGACTCCTATGCCACCCAAAACACTCTACGAAAAAATCTGGGACAACCACGTTGTCCGCGAAATCCCCGGCCAGCCGGCCATCCTTTATATCGACCGCCACCTGATCCACGAAGGCACCTCGCCGCAAGCCTTCGCCGGACTCAAGGCCGAAGGCCGCAAGGTCCGCCGCCCCGACCTCACCTTCGCCGTCATGGACCATTCCGTCCTGACCACCGACCGCTCTCTGCCCATTCTCGATCTCGACGCCGCCAAGCAGTTCGACGCCCTCGCCACCAACTGCAAAGAGTCCGGCGTGCCCCTCTTCGACATGCACAGCAAGAATCAGGGCATCGTGCACATCATCGGCCCCGAACTGGGCATCACCCAGCCCGGCCAGACCATCGTCTGCGGCGATAGCCACACCTCCACGCACGGCGCCTTCGGCGCGCTGGCCTTCGGCATCGGCACCAGCGAAATTGAGCACGTCCTGGCTACGCAATGCCTGGTGCAGTCCCGCTCCAAAACCCTGCACATTCTCGTTCACGGCAAGCGCCCCAAAGGCGTCACCGCCAAGGACATCATCCTGGCCATCATCGGACGCATGGGCATCAGCGGCGGCAACGGCCACGTCATCGAATACGGCGGCGAAGCCATTCGTGCCCTTTCCATGGACGGCCGCATGACCGTCTGCAACATGACCGTCGAAGGCGGCGCCCGCGCCGGCATGGTCGCTCCCGACGACACCACCTTCTCCTACATGGAAGGTCGCCCCTTCGTTCCGCGCGGCAAGGAATTTCAGGATGCGGTCGCCCGCTGGAAGCAACTGCGCAGCGACGACGGCGCAAAGTTCGATAGCACCATGGAGTTCAACGCCCCGGACATCGCCCCGCAAGTCACCTGGGGCACCAACCCCGGCATGGTCACTTCGGTCAATTCGCGCGTCCCCGACCCGGCTTCCTTCTCCGACCCCAACGACCAGAAAGCCGGCGAAAGCGCCCTGAAATACATGGGCCTGAAGCCCGGCACTCCCATCGTGGATATTCCCGTGGACCGCGTCTTCATCGGCTCCTGCACCAACTCGCGCCTGGACGATCTCCGCGCCGCTGCCCAGCTCGTCGCCGGAAAGCACGTCAGCAAGACCGTCAAGCAGGCCCTCATCGTTCCCGGCTCCCGCGGCATCAAAGCCGCCGCCGAGAAGGAAGGCCTGGACAAAATTTTCACCGCCGCCGGTTTCGAGTGGCGCGACGCCGGTTGCAGCATGTGCATCGGCATGAATCCCGATATCCTGCTGCCCCACGAGCGCTCGGCCAGCACCTCCAACCGCAACTTCGAAGGCCGCCAGGGCCGCGACGCCCGCACCCATCTGGTCAGCCCGGTCATGGCCGCAGCCGCAGCCATCGCCGGCCACTTCGTGGACGTCCGCGAATTCGACGTCGCCCACGTGGAGTAGTTTTTCCGTTGTAGGGGCACGGCATGCCGTGCCCGCTCTTAGGTTTTGGTTTTCTTGTCATTCCGAGCGAAGCGAGGAATCTCTCTTCAATCTCGGCGCACGGCAGAGACATTCGAGGAGCAACGAACCATGCAGCCTTTCATCAAACACACCGGACTGGTCGCCCCGCTCGACCGCGTCAACGTGGACACCGACCAGATGGTACCCAAGCAATTCTTGAAGGCCCTCACCCGCGAGGGCTTCGGCCGCATCCTCTTCTACGACTGGCGCTACCTCCCCGGTGAAAAACCCAATCCCGAATTCGTCCTCAACTTCCCCCGCTACAAGGGCGCCTCGGTGCTCCTCGCCCGCGACAATTTCGGCTGCGGCTCCAGCCGCGAGCACGCCCCCTGGGGCATCAAGGACTACGGCTTCCGCGTGATCATCGCCCCCAGCTACGCCGATATTTTCTACAACAACTGCTTCAAGAACGGCATTCTCCCAGCCATCGTTCCCGCAGCGGACGTGGACGAACTCTTCCGCCGCGCCGAAAAGGAAGAAGGCTACGCCCTGAGCGTGGACCTGCCCGCGCAGACCATCTCGGACTCCCACGGCTTTTCCTGTAAATTTGAAATCGCCCCCTCGCGCAAGGAATTCCTGCTCAAGGGCCTCGACGATATCGGCATGACCCTCGAACACGACGCCGCCATCGCCGCCTATGAAAAAGCCCACGCCGCCAACGCGGCGGTCATGCACGACGCCCTCGACGTCAAGTACTACTCGCGGCCAAGCTAAGCAACCGCCCGGCGGTGCCCGGCCCTATTTGTTGGTTGTCGTTTTGTCCGAAAGAACCCACAGACCCGGGTCCAGTTCCACTTTCGATGGCCGCGCCGGCAACTTGAATTTCACCGGGCTTTGCTTCCCCATTACCGCAATCGTGCCGCGGGCAATTTTGTCTTTCCCCAAGGTGATCACCACCGGCAACGGCATGAACCACTTCTCATCCTCCGGCAATCCCTCCTGCGTAATCGTCCCCGTCACCATGGCCGTCCCGTCCGGCTGGTCCTCGATGCTGTACCCGAGCCGATAGGAAGGGTGATAGGACTGCCACACCCACTGCCGGTAAAACCAGTTCAAGTCCTTGTAGCCATATCGTTTGGCCAGGGGAGTATTTTTGACATGTTCGTTGGCGACAGCGAAAAAGTCCTCGGTGCTGGCGGAGGAATTCGCGTAGCGTTTCACGAAATCGCTCATCATTTCAAAAAAGGCGCTTCCGTCGCCGGTGGCCGGGTCCGTGAAAAGAAAATGAAGCATGCGCAGGACCAGAGCACCCTTGTTGTAGGTCAGCGCCGTGTAGGCGCCAAAGGTTTCGCGAGAACTGAGCCGGTGGCCCAAAATCAGCGGGCCGACATCCACGAGGCGGCCCTTTCCAACGCCGGTCAGGGTGCGGGGAGGATTTTTCAGTTGCTCACGGAGATGTTCGATAAGTTCATTTTCGGAAGAAGTTTTATCGCGCAACTGGGTGTAGAGAAGTCCTGAATATTCGGCAAAGCCTTCGCTGAGCCACTGGTCTCGATAGGAGCGCCAGGCCACGACATTGCCCCACCATTGATGGGCGGTTTCGTGGGCAATGAACTTGTAGGTGAACTTGCTGGCGCGGTCGGCGGCGGGGATGCGCAGCAGGGTGGCCAGGCCCTGTCCATAGTGGAAGGGGTGATAGACGGCTCGAAAGACGGGATAGGGATAATCGCCAAAGAGTGCGCTGAAATAGCGGACGCTGTTTTCCATTTCGGCAAGGATGAAATCTTCCTTAATGGCGGCCCTGCTCCCCGGCATGGAATAGAATTCCACGGGCAAAACCTTGCCGCTTTGCAGCTTGGTTGTTTCCGCGTGGAGTTCATAGACGCCGGCAGCAAAACTGATCAAGGCAATGGGGTAGTCCATTCGAAACCGGGTGAGTCGTTCGTCTTTGGAATCGGGAGGAGGGTCATCGCTAACCAGGAGGCCGCCGCTAACGATCTTCACATTTTTGCGATGGAGGAAGGTGACGTCGAAACGGGATCGCTGCAAGTATCCATGCCGGGGATACCAGGTGGTATTGCGCAGGGGAAAGTAGGTGCCAGACATCCAATTCGGTTCAAACATGAACTCGCCGGAGAGTTCCACTTCCAGGGTGAATTTACCTCCGGTGGCGACGGGCACGGGAAGAACAACGGCCAGGCCTTCTTCCCAGGGCTCCTGGAAAAATTCGAGGGCATCGCCGCCGGCGATGCGCACGGAGCTGACGCGGAGTTGTTTCTTTCTGCGCTCGCTGTCGTAGGTGGAGAGGCCTTCGCCCAGGGCCAGTGGCAGGACAAGCAGATGATCGTTGCGGGAAACAAAATCGATTTTGGTTTTAAGAGAGAGGAATTTCTTGGGTTCTCGGAGATCGAGATTCATGGTGTAGAGAGGAGCGTCCACGAAATCGAAGGAATCGGCGTAAGTGCCCTTGCCGGTGCGGTATTCGTCGAGGGCCGCGAAGGCCAGCCAAACATCGTTATCGAAGTCGTCCTTGTCGAAGGAAAAGATGAGTCCCTTTTCGCCGGCATTTAGGCCAAAGGAAACCACGGGGATTCTGGCCTGAGGGTCCAGGAGCAGCGAGAAACGCTTGCGGTGGCCGCCGTCGAACTGGGCAAAGAAAAAACCGGGAGACTCCTGATTGAGAATGGAAACCATCTGGCGGGCAGAAAGATTCGCGCCGGTTTCTTCGAGGATGCGGGGATCGAGCTGGGCGGCAAGTTTCAGAGCGGCTTCTGGGGCGCTGGCGCCGGGCACGATGGATTTGCCGATGAGGGAGAAGGTGTCGTCGGTGAAGCGAAGGACGGCGGTCTTGAAATCCGATTCGACAACATCGGCCTTGAGGAGCCGGCGCAGATTGTCGCGTTCGAATTCCACGGGGGGCGGCTCGGCGCGAAAAGTTCCGGAGCCGATGAAAACAGCGCCGGGGACATGCCCGAGAACGGGAGCTGGGAAATAGAAAGTGCCGGAGCTGAACGTGATGGTGGCGCGGTCACGCTGGAGAACAAGATTATTGACTTGCGCGCTTCCTCCGGAAAGTTCGAATGCCTGGAGCTGTTTATAGAGGGTGGAGGCGGAGCCATGGGGCTGGGCTTGCTCCTGAGCCAGCAGGGTCGGGGCAGCGAGGAGCTGCACCACAAAGGAAAAAAGAGGAAAAAATAGAAAGCAGACAGGGCACAGGGAAAGCAGTCTGACGTCTTCCGCCACTCATCGGAGGACCTCCACGGTTGTGGGGCTATTTCTACTGGGTATTTGAATGGGTGTCAATACGTGATTGCGATAAGAACCACACTGTAAATGAACGTCCGCCGGGGGAAATCACCCGGAAGTATTTCTGGAGTCCACCGCCGCGGAAATAGGCTGCGGCGATTCCGGCGCGGCCGGCGCCGGCCCCTTCAACTCCGCAACGAGAATTGCCACTCCAATAAGGGCCGCGCCCAACAGGCTGCGCCGTCCCAGCCGTTCTCCCATCACCAGATACGAAGTGACCGCGGCGAAGACCGGTTCGAGGGTGAAGAGCACGGCCGCGTGCGACGGCGGGGTGTAACGCTGCGCCCACAACTGGATGGTGAAGCCCGCGGCGGTGGCGAAGACCGCGGTAATGACGATGCCCGAATACGAGGGCCAGCCGGGAACGAAACGCAGCGGCTGCCAGCCGGAGGCGGCGCCCAGCCCGCAGAAAGCCACGGCGAGGAGAGCGGTCGTGGCGCACTGCAGGAAGCTGAGGGCGACCAGGGAGTGCGAGCGCGTGTATTGCCCGGCCAGAATGATGTGTACGGCGAAGAGCACCGCGCCGATCAGCGTGAGGAGATCGCCGGGCTGCAACGTCCACGCGGGACCGCCGGGCACGGTCAGAAGATAGAGGCCGGCCAATGCTGCTGCGGAACTGGCATAGGTCCAGAGGCCCAGGCGTCCGCGCCAGAACAGGGCTAGCAGAATGGGAACGAAGACGACGCAGGAGCCGGTGAGAAAGGCGGACTTGGCGGGAGTGGTATAGACCAGACCGGAAGTTTGAAAGGCGTAGCCGAGAAACATGAAGAGACCGAGGCGGGCGCCGGCGAGGAGTTCTTTCTTGCGCAGTTGCGGCAAGGCGTGGAAATGAAGCGCGCCCAGAATGACCGCGGCCAGAACAAAGCGCAGAGCGAGAAAGAGAAAGACAGAAACATTCGAAACCGCGCTCTTCACTGTGACGAAAGTGACGCCCCAGAAACAAGTGACCAGGGCCAAGGCCAGATCGGCCCGCAAGCGCCGGCCATGCTCCTCCGCGCTCATTGCGGAGACTGGTAAATGGTGCGGCCGCCGACGACGGTGCGCAGGACAATGGTCTTGGTGAATTGCGACGGAGGGATTTTGGTAAGGTCGGCGGAGAGCACGATAAAGTCGGCGAACTCGCCCTCTTTCAACTCGCCCTTCTTCCCTTCCTCGAATTGGGCGTAGGCGCTTCCGGAGGTGTAGGCGCGGATGCAGTCGCCGAGCGAGATTTTTTCCTGCGGCTGCCACCCACCTTGCGGGCCGCCTTCGGGCAATTCGCGGGTGACGCAGGCGTAGAGGCCGCGAAAGGGGCTGATGGGTTCGACATCGTAATCGGTGCCGAAGGCCAGGCGCGCCCCGGATTTTTGCAGCCCGGCCCAGGCGTAAGCGCCCTTGCTGCGCTCGGGGCCAAGACGCTGCTCGGCCCAGCGCATGTCGCTGGTCTCGTGGGAAGGCTGCATGGAAGCGATGACGCCGAGCGCGGCGAAGCGAGGAAAATCTTCCGGAGCAATCACCTGCGCATGTTCGATGCGGCTGCGGCGGTCGCGGGGACCGTTGGCTTTGGCGACGGATTCGAAAACGTCCAGGGAGATGCGGTTTGCGCCGTCGCCGATGGCGTGGAAGGCCAATTGGAATCCGGCCTTATCGCGCTCGATGGCCATGGCCCGGAGTTTATCGGCGTCCATGATAAAGATGCCGCGAGTGCCGGGCTGATCGCTGTAAGGAGCAAGCATGAACGCGGTGCGCGTGCCGAGTGCGCCGTCGGTGACCATTTTTACCGCGCCGGTTTTGAGCCAGGGGTCGGAGGTGCCGCCTTCGCGGCGCATGAGTTCGAGTTCGTCCATGGACGCGGTGAAGGGGAGCCACTCCGTGATGCGCGCGGTGAGGCGGCCGTCATTGCGCAAGACCCGGTAAGCGAGAAAATCCAGCCAGTCGGAATTGTCCTGAATGGACGTGACACCGTTTTTGGCGAGGTCGGCGAGGGCCAGCTCAATTCCCTTCCGGCGCTGCGCGCGGGAAAGCGGAGGAATGCTTTTGCCGAGCAGTTCCATGGCCGCGCCTTCCTTCAGTATGCCGGTGGGCTCGCCCGCCGCGTCGCGCTCGATTTCCCCGCCGGGGGGATTCGGTGTGTCCCGTGTAATTCCCGCGAGCTTGAGGGCGAGAGAATTGGCGACGGCGACGTGGCCGGAAACGTGCGTGAGAAAAACCGGATTGCGGGGAGCAACTGCATCGAGCAGTTGGCGGGTGGGAAACTTTTTCTCCGGCCACAGGGTGTGGTCCCAGCCGCGGCCGAGAATCCATTCGTCCCGGTCGTGGGCGACAGCGGCGGCATGAATCCTGCGCTGAAATTCGGCGACCGAGGCCGCTCCGTTGAGGGAGACGCTGAGAAGGTCGGCGCCGGCGCCGCCGAGATGGACATGGGCGTCGTTGAAGCCAGGCATGACGAAGGCGCCCTGGAGGTCCACAAGCGCAGCGCCCTGCTCGGCCCACTGCACCACGGAAGATTCCGGGACGACATCCAGAATGAGGCCGTTGCGCACGGCGATAGCCTGCGCCCAGGGATTTTCCCGATTGTTCGTGTAGATGCGGGCATTGTGATAGAGGACCGTCCCGGCGCTGGTCGGCAAGGAGTTGTTCCTGGCGGAGAGAGCATCCTGCGCGGGGCAAGCGGCGGCGAGAGCGGCGCAGAGGCCGGAGAGCAGCAGGAATCGTTTCATTTTATTTTCTCCGGAACAACGCCGGAAACTCCGAGAAGCGTGAGCAGTGTGCGCTTCAGTCCGGTCTCGCGGCCTTGCGGGTCGTACCATTCGCCGAGCGAGTGCGCGCCGCCGCCCGCCCCGCCCGCTCCAATGGAAATGGCGTCAATGCCTTTCGAAAGCGGAATATTGGCGTCGGTGCTGGAGCGCTCGATGCGCGACGTGTTGCCAAGAAATTCGTCGGCGGAACGCAGCGCGGCCAGCAGCGGCGAATCGGGACGCGCTTCCCCGCCGGGGCGGCTGCCGAGAGAGACCATGCGCCATTCCAGTTTGGGGCCGGAGTAGCGCGGCGTGGCCAGCGATTCGTCGCGAAGCCCCGCGGCAAGGCATTCGCGCAGGGCGATTTCCAGGCGGATCAATTCGTCTTCGCTCTCCGAGCGCAGGTCCACTTTCATGCGCGCTTCGTGCGGAATGGAGTTGACCGAAGTGCCGCCGTGAATTTCGCCGATATTGAAAGTGGTGCGGGGCGAGCTCGGAACACGGGTGGAGATGAAGCGGACGGAGGCACGAACGAGAGCGTTGATGGGATTGGGCATGCCGAAGTCGGACCAGCTGTGGCCGCCGGGGCCGGTGACGATAATTTCGTTTCGGCGGGAGGCCAGGGCCTGCGAAGTGACATGCTCGGTGCCCGCGCCGTCAAGAACCAGCACAGCTTTCAGTTTTTCGCCGTAGGTATCCACGAGTGCGCGCATGCCGCGAAGATTGCCTTCGCCTTCTTCGCCGACGTTGGCCACGAAAAGAATTGTGGCGCGCGGCCGGAGGCCGGCGGCGTGGAACGACCGGGCAATGGCCACGAGGGCGGCGAGGCCGGCGCCGTTGTCGGAGATGCCGGGGCCGAACATGCGCTGGCCTTCACGGCGAACGCTGACCGAGGTGCCCGGCGGAAAAACGGTGTCGAGGTGCGCGGAGAGAACCACGAGTTCGTTCTGGTCCGAACCGGGAAGTTCGCCGATGACGTTTCCAGCTGCATCCATGTGCACGAGGAGGCCCGCGGCGGACAGGGCGGACTTGAGCGCATCGGCGCGCTGCGATTCCTGAAAGGGCGGTGCGGGAATGGCGCTGAGGTGCACATGCTCGTCGTTGATGGCGGAGAGATTCTCGCTGAGCCAGCGAAGCGCGGACTGCACCGCAGGGATCTTGGCCAGCGCTGCGGCGGGCGCCGGAGCGGGAGTGCGCGGGAGAGGTGCGGAGCGAGCGGGCATGAGGAAAAGGATAGCGCAAAGAAGGGCGCCATGGGTGGGAGGAAAGAAAGAGTTGAACGCAGAGGCGCAGAAGGCGGGGAGAAAAGACGGAGAAAAGTTGCGGAGGGGGTGCATGGTCAGGTTGCGGCGGAAGAAGAGCACAGAGCGCGGATTTCCGCGTCGGTGAGGACGCGGGGGGATTGTTTGGCGGCTTCAAAGATGCGGTTGACGACGGCGTCGCTCGCGGCAATGCCCTGCTTTTCCAGCCAGAACAGCACGTTGGATTTCCCGCTCATGGGGCCGATTTCGATGATCTGCTCGAGACCGAAGAGATGCGAGGGAACGCCGCTGTAGATGGAGTTGGCCAGCATGGGGTCGTTTTTGCGATAGGCCTTCACCAATGCGGCGGCGTGCACGCCGGTGGCCGTGCGGAAGGCGTCGCGCCCGACGACGGGATAGTTGGGCGGAATGACCGTGTGCGTGGCGGCGGCGACTTTCTCGCAATACTCCTTGAGGCGGGAGAGATCGCGCTCAATCAGGCCCATGAGGCGGAGATTGACCAGCATCAGCTCCATAGGCGTGTTGCCGACGCGTTCGCCAAGAGAGTTGGCCGCGGCGTGAACTTGATGAGCGCCGGCGGCGACGGCGGCGAGGGAGTTGGCAATAGCCAGGCCGCGGTCGCAATGGCCGTGCCAGTCCACGCGGATATTTTCGCCGGAGGGCTTGACGATTTCGCGGACGGCGAACTGCACGAGATTGAAAGCGCCAAGAGGAGTGGCGTGGCCGACCGTGTCGCAGAGGACGATGGCGCGTGCGCCGCAGGAGATGGCCGTGGAATAGAGGCGGCGGACGGTATCCGGGTCGGTGCGCATGGTGTCTTCGGTGACGTACATCGAGGGCAATCCATGGGAGACGGCGAAGCGCACGGCTTTTTCCGTGGTGCGCAGAAGGTGGTCCACCGTCCAGTCTTCGACCAGGCGGCGGATGGGACTGGAGCCGAGGAACGTGGCGGCTTCGATGGGAATGCCCACGCGCTGGGAAAGTTCCACGATGGGGCGGATATCGTTTTCGTGAGTGCGCGCGGCGCAATTGGGTCGGATCTTCATGCGGTTGGAGGCGATTTCGCGCGCCAGCGCTTCGCAGTGCTCGACGGCGCGCGGCCCGGCGCCGGGGAGGCCGATGTTGACGGCTTCGATGCCCAGCGATTCCATCAGATGGAGAATTTCGATTTTTTCGGCGATGGAAGGATCGTGCACGGAAGGATTTTGCAGGCCATCGCGCAGCGTTTCATCGTTGAGGAGAACGCGCGTGCCGGGAGCGATGGCCGGGGGAGTGGCGGTGTTCCAGTCGTAGATCCAGTTTTCGTCCACCAGCGTGTTCTGCGTCATGGCGTTCGCCTTGCCTCTCCAGTGCGGCTGAATTCGCGTCCTCCGGCAGCGGAGCCCGCTAGAAGCGCAGCGTGTAGCTGTGAGGTTGCTGCGCGGGATCGGGGCGGTACAGCGTCTTGCAGAATTCGCAGCGGTAGATTTCCGCCTGGGGGCCGATCAGGGCTTTGATGTCGTCGGGATAGTCATACCAGCGTTTGAGATGCCCGTTGCACAGTTTGGCCTTGGCGTCTTTTTCGTCGCAGGCGCGCTGCTTGGGCTTCCTGGTCTTGATCACGGGCGCGGGCCCGGCCTGCTGTGCGGGAGCCGGAGAAGAAGTTGGTGGCGCTGCACCCAAAGTGGTTTCATCCGCCATGCTGGGGCCTCCCGGTGGAACGATATTTGCGGGCCATGAGCGGGATTCTAACCGAAAACGGGCCTCGCGGCACGGGTGGATGAAAAAAAAGACGGTGGGTCCGGACTGGGAGCGATCGCGGGCGAGGTAGAGGCGCTCGATATCGGCGAGCGTGAATTTGCCGCGGCCCACTTCGAGGAGCGTGCCGGTCAGCTTGCGCACCATGTAGCGAAGAAACGATTTGCCGCGAACGGTGAAGTGCAGTTCCTCGCCGTCGGAGGAGCGGGCCACTTCGGCGGAAAAAATTTCGCGCATGGTGTCGCGGTCCTTGTCTTCCTCTTCGGAGCCGGTCGAAGCGGCGAAGGAGGCAAAGTCATGCGGCCCGACGAAACTCTGCGCGGCGGCGGCCATGGCGGATTCGTCGAGAGGAAAGGGATAGTGCAGGACGTAGCGGCAGAGCGCCGGAGGAAGGACGCGGCCGCGAAAGATGCGGTAGCGGTAGGTTTTGGCGATGGCGGCGAAGCGGGAGTGGAAGTCGGGGCCCACCTCTTCGGCGGCCACGACGCGGATCGATGCAGGAAGCAGTGCGTTGCAGGCGCGCTGAAATTCCTGGGCGGCGAGGAGCGAGTGGGTCCAGAAGTGGGCCACCTGGCCGAGCGCGTGGACTCCGGCATCGGTGCGCCCGGCGCTGTGTATGGCCAGTTTTTCCTGGGTAATGCGCCGCAGGACGTCGGTGAGCGCGCCTTGCACGGTGGGCTTGGCGGCTTGGATCTGCCAGCCGTGGAAGTCGGTGCCGTCGTAGGCGATGGTTAATTTCAGATAGCGCATGAGTCAAGACAGTCCCGCAAGACGATTCCAGAATGCGGGAACGCGGCCGGAGATGCAAATGTTGGAAGGCAAACCCACGCAAGACAGTTCCCTGCCGGCTTCGGCGATTGCTCCCAATTAGCCAGGGCGCTGGAAGCGGCTGCCGGGTTTTACGGCGGTCGTTCCCGCGCGGCAGAGCGGGCATTCTGCGGGAGTATAGCTTTCGATGGGCAAGGAGACCAGGGAGCGGGCCGGAACGGGAAATTGGATGCGCTCGCCGCTGCGGTCGATGAGCGCGCCGGCGGCGACGACTTGCGCTCCGGCTTCGGTAACCACGCGGATAGCTTCGAGCGTGGAGCCGCCGGTGGTCCAGACGTCTTCCACGACAAGGATGCGCTGGCCGGGGTGCAGCGAGAAGCCTCGGCGCAGGGTCATTTTGGCGGAGGCGTCGCGCTCGACAAAAATAGCGGGAGTGCCGCCGCCGGACGCGCCGGGAGGTTCGGGGAGGGCGCGGGCGACTTCCTGGCCGATGACCACGCCGCCGAGCGCGGGAGAAACGACGGCCTCGATGCGTTCGTGGGCAAAGAGCGCGGCGAGGGCGGCGCCCAGGCGCTCCGCGTGGCGGGGATATTGCAGCACGAGGGCGCATTGGACGTACATGGCGCTGTGCAGGCCGCTGGAAAGCTCGAAATGGCCGCGACGGACGGCGTCGGAAGACTCAAAAAGGGCGAGAAAATCCTGAGTAGTGGTCATGGGCCTCGAAGGCGGCAGCGGCGGGCCGGAACAACAGGCGCGCCCGAAGCTAAACGCCGAATCTTCAGCAGGCTAGCCGTGGAGGGACGCGTTGTCAACCGCTCAAGGCGCTGATAAACTCGACGGGTTCGCGGCCCTATGGCTCGCGCAGAAGGTTCCTGTCGTTTAAATGAAACAATTTCCATGCCTGGAACGTTTTACCAATATGAGGGTGATGCGTCTAATGAGTGTGGCCGTAGATAGTTACCCGGGCAGAATGAGCAACGGAGGGGTGAGGATCACAATGAGAATGAGCTTCGGACGTGGTTTGCTGGCAGCGGGCTTAATGGGCGCGATGGGGCTGGGGGGGATTTTGCCGGCCGGTGCGCAAGGGACCGGGCAGGACCCGGCGGCATCGCAGCCGCCGGCCCAGGCAGCGCAGGAGCCGCAGAACCCGCCGCCGGCAGCTCCGGCACAGGCCGCGACGCCGACTCCGGCGCAAGCCGCGCCCGCCGAGCCGGTGCGCACCACGCCGCTATCGTTGCAGCTCTCCAAGCACAATTTTTCACGCGGTCCGCGGTCCTTCCCGAATTTGATTGCTCCCTACCGCCCGGTGAAGCTGGAAGCGCCGGATTTGGCAAATTCAAAAAGAATCGAGCAGATGGTGCAGGACGGGAAGCTGCAGATCACCTTGCAGGACGTGATCGAACTGGCTCTGGAAAACAATCTGGACATCGTCATCCAGCGCTACAATCCGTGGATCGCGGACACGGACATTTTGCGGACGCTGGGCGGGGGAACGGGCCGGGGGCTGACCGGAACGGGAATTGCCACGACGCTGGGAGCAATTCCTCCGCTGAATTTCGATCCCACGATTACCAGTACGCTTTCCTACGACACGCGGCATACTCCAGTGAACAATCCTCTGACCAGCGGCACGGGAACGGGTGGAGCATCCGCGGCCAGCCTGGGAACGCACACGGCGCAGTACAATACGCAAATTTCACAAGGGTTCTGGACGGGCACGGGGATCGCGGCCAGCTGGAATAACACGCGCAGTTCATCCGATTCCCCTCTCAATCTGTTTAATCCGGCGGTGCAGTCGGCGCTGTACGTTTCCCTGCAGCAGCAGTTGCTGAACGGATTTGGGAAGCTGCCGAACATGCGCAATATCCGGATTGCCAAGAACAACCGGAAGATCGCCGACTTGCAGTTCCAGCAGAGCGCGATCACCACGATTACCAGCGTGATTAACGCCTACTGGGAACTGGTGTATGCCCGGGAAAATGTGAAAGTGCAGACGCGGGCGGTGGAAGTGGCCGAGAAGCTGTACTCGGACAACAAAAAACAAGTGGAGATCGGGACGATGGCGCCCATCGACGTGGTGCGGGCGGAATCCGAGGTGGCCACCAACCGGCAGAATATGATCGTGGCGCAGACCGCTCTCCTGCAGCAGCAGCAGATCCTGCTGAACGTCATTTCCAAGAACCCGCTGGATGCCCGGCTGATCAACGCGGAGATCATTCCCGCGGAGGCGCCCCAGAAGCCGGGTCCCTTTGAAGCGGCATCGTTCGAGGAGGCGCTGAAGGAGGCGTTCGCCAACCGGCCGGATTTGCGGCAGCAGGAATTCACCCTGAAGAACGCGGACATCACGCGGCGCGCGGCGCGCAATGCCCTGCTGCCGGTGGCCGTGCTGGGAGCGCAGTATGGGTCGTTCGGACTCAGTGGCAATTACATGCCGCTGGGGGGCCCGCTAGCGTACAGCGGATTCGGCGCGGCGCAAAACCAGATATTTCAGAATGCCTATCCGGATTACGCGGTGCAGCTGAGCGTGACGATTCCGCTGCGCAACCGCCAGGCTCAGGCGGACAGCCAGCGTGCCCTGCTGGCCCAGCGGCAACTGGAAACCCAGGTGCAGCAACTGAAGAATGCCGCGTTGCTGGACGTGCGCAACACCTACATCGCCCTGGAGCAGAACCGGGCGCGCTACGACGCGGCGGAAAAGGCGCGCATTCTGCAGGAGCAGACCTTCGATTCCGAGCAGAAGAAATACAAGCTGGGAGCTTCCACGGTTTTCCAGGTGATCCAGACGCAGCGGGATCTCACGGCGGCGCAGGGGAACGAAGTCCGCGCGCTGGTGGACCTGCTCAAGGCGCGGGCGGATTACGAGCGAGCCGTGGGACGCACGCTGGACGTGCACAACGTCAGCGTGGCCAGCCTGAAGAGCGGCGAGGCCGAGCGCGAAACGCTGATTCCCGGAACCATCAACAACGAGGCAGTGGGAACGCGGAACGAAGCGCAGTAAGAGGCGCTGGATTGCTCGCGGCCGTGGAGGCTGGACGGCTTCCCCATCGTCCTTTTGCGTTGCCTGCGCGCGCACGGAAACGGCCGCAGGCGCTTGTCCGGGGCGGCCCTTTGGACTACCATATCCCCAGACGGGAAATTCAACCGGTTGTTTGAATTTTACCGGGGGAGCGCCGAGCATGCCTACCAGGGACAAAGACGCCGTCCAGACCGTGCCGCCCGCCGAAAGCAAGGACCGCCAGCGCGTGCCTTCCGCCCGCGAACGGGTTTGGGAGAGCAAGACGCTGAAGCCCTTCCTCGAAAAATCCTCCGAGCGCCTCCCGGAATTCACCACGATTTCCGGCCACCCCATCCGCTCGCTCTATACCTCCGCGGACCTGCCCGGCTTCGAAGCGGAACGCGACCTGGGATTCCCGGGAGAACCTCCCTATGCGCGCGGAATTCACCCCACCATGCACCGGGGGCGCTTGTGGACGATGCGGCAGTTTGCCGGATTCGGCACCGCCGAGGACACCAACCAGCGCTTCCGTTACCTGCTGGCGCAGGGGCAGACGGGGCTTTCCACCGCCTTCGACCTGCCCACGCTGATGGGCTACGACTCGGACCATTCTCTGTCCGAGGGAGAAGTGGGCAAGTGCGGCGTGGCCATCAGTTCCCTCGCGGACATGGAAGTGCTCTTCGACAAAATTCCCCTAGCCAACGTAACCACCTCGATGACCATCAATTCGCCCGCGGCGGTCATCTGGGCTATGTATCTGGCGGTGGCGGAAAAGCAGGGCGCGGACTGGAAGAAAATCTCCGGAACATTGCAGAACGACATCCTGAAGGAGTACATCGCGCAGAAGGAATATATTTATCCACCGGAGCCGTCCATGCGGCTCGTGGTAGACACGCTGGAGTTCGGGGCCAAAAACACCCCGAAATTTAATCCCATCTCCATCAGCGGCTACCACATCCGGGAGGCGGGCTCGACGGCGATTCAGGAACTGGCCTTCACCCTGCGCGACGGCATGGAGTACGTGGAATGGGCCCTGCGGCGCGGCATGAACGTTGATGAATTCGGCCCGCAGCTCTCCTTTTTCTTCAACGCCCACAGCGACTTCTTCGAGGAGATCGCCAAATACCGCGCGGCGCGGCGCATCTGGCACCAGGCCATGGTCGAGCGTTACGGCGCCAAGAGCGCCCGCGCCTGGGCCCTGCGCTTCCACACGCAGACCGCGGGATGCTCGCTGACCGCCCAGCAGCCCTACAACAACGTCGTGCGCACGGCCATCCAGGCGCTCGCGGCGGTGATGGGCGGGACGCAATCCCTGCACACGAATTCGCTGGACGAAGCCTGGGCCCTGCCCACGGAGTTCGCCGCGACCATCGCCCTGCGCACCCAGCAGATCATCGCCCACGAAACCGGCGTGACCAACACTGTGGATCCCCTGGGCGGCTCCTACTTCGTCGAGACCCTGACCAACGAAGTCGAGCGCGGCGCGTGGGACTATATCCGCAAGATTGACGCCATGGGCGGCATGGTGGCGGCCATCGAGCGCAGCTACCCGCAGCGGGAAATCGCCGAGGCTTCCTACCGCTACCAGATGGCCCTGGATAAGAAGGAAAAGATCATGGTGGGGGTAAACGATTTCATTTCCGAGGAAAAGCCGCTCGAGATTCTCCAGATTGACGAGACGGTGGCCCACCGCCAGGCCGAGCGCCTGAGCAAGCTGCGCGCGGAACGCTCCGGAGACGAGGTAGCGCGGCGGTTGAAGGCCCTGCGGAAGGCCGCCGAGGGCACGGAAAACCTCATGCCCCACCTCTATGAAGCGGTGAAGGCCTATGCCACGCTGGGAGAGATCTGCGACGCCATGCGCGAGGTCTTCGGAACATACGAGGAAGTGGCAATCACCTAAACAGAAAGAAAGAGTTAAACGCAGAGGCGCAGAGGGCACAGAGAGAAGAGGGGAAGATTGCCAGAGATCATCATGCGAATTGTTTTTGGGGGTTTCTCTGCGACCTCTGCGTCTCTGCGTTAATCTTTTCCTTATGACCGACAAAGAACTCACCCACGCGATAATTGGAGCGGCAATTGCCGTGCACAGGGAGCTTGGTCCGGGACTACTGGAAACGGTGTATGAGGAGTGCCTTTGCGATGAATTAAGGCAGCGGAGGATGGAGTTTGAGAAGCAAAAAGCGATACCGTCGTCTATCGCGAGAGCAAGCTGGATTGTGGATACCGGGCTGACATCGTAGTATCAGGCAGAGTCATTGTGGAGATTAAGGCCATCGCAAGCGTGGCTCCGATCCATGAAGCGGTAATGATGACATATCTGCGGCTGTCGGGGTGCAAGATTGGATTGCTTATTAATTTTCATTCGGTTGTTTTGAAGGATGGGGTTCGGCGGTTTGTTTGGAATTACGAGCAGGGTACGGAGCAGGAAGAGAGCTAAACGCAGAGGCGCAGAGGGCCCAGAGAAATGCCAGAGAAGAAGATACGAGTGCTGATTGCCAAGCCGGGGCTGGACGGTCACGACCGCGGCGCCAAAGTAATTGCCCGCGCCCTTCGCGACGCCGGCATGGAAGTGATCTACACCGGCCTGCGCCAAACCCCGGAGATGATCGCTTCCGCCGCGGTGCAGGAAGATGTGGACGTCATCGGGCTTTCCATTCTCTCCGGCGCGCACAACACCATCTGCCCGCAACTGATGAACCTGCTGCGCGAAAAAGGCATGAACGACGTTACCGTGCTGCTGGGCGGAATCATCCCCGAAGCGGACATCGTCCCGCTGAAAAAGGCCGGGGTCGCGGAGATTTTTCTGCCGGGAACCTCCACGATGGACATTGTCGCGTTCATTAACAAACGCTACCCTGCGCAGGCGTAGCGGGCGAAAGAAGTTAACAGTTGTCAGTCAAACCTAAATACCGAAATTCGGAAGTTGCCTGCAATCTTATGATGCTTTCTTGCAGTCTCTTCCCAAGTGAAATTCAACTTCGCCGAAGCTGAGTTCTTTTCGTGTCCTCCCCCTCTCCAACATGGTCATTCCGACCGGAGGGACAGCGCTTTTTGCCGTCCCGGAGTGGAGGAATCTCTCTTCGACTTCGGATTTCAGGTTAAACCGAGTTGCCCCGGTTAAATCCGCAGCAACTCCCCCAGAACAGGCTAGCCCGGCAAGGGCTTTTCGAATTTGACCCGCGTGTAAAGGGTGGCAAAGCCCTGGCGAAGGATATTGTGCTCGGAAATGCTGGCGGGCTGGGCCAGGCTTACGGCGAGGCTGCATCCTGCGGAGGCGCCGCGGGCCAGTCGCGCCTGGAGCAGGGCTGTCTGCACCCCTCGTTTGCGGAAGGCGGGCAGCGTGCTGGCGCCGAAGAGTCCTGCAACACCGCCGCGCAGGGAAAGACAGCCTCCCCCGGCGATTTCTCCCTCCAAGCGCGCGAAGAAGGGCAGCACCCCAGGCGCCGATGCAAACATGCTCATGACATCCAGAAGTTCTGGCGTGACCGGAAACTCTTCGGCAAAACCCTGTGCGACGATTTGCGCCCACTGGCCGGCCTGCTCTGGAGCAGCCTGCTCGACGGTGAGACCACCTGTCGGGTCCGGCCAATGCTCGCTAGAGGACAGTGGGCGAGCCATCACGCTCGAGAATTCCGTCACGCGATAGCCGCGCTCGCCGAAGTGAGCGAATACGGAAGGATCAGCGAGGGGGCACATTTCGACGCGCACGGCGTCGCCGCGGCTGAAGTAGAACTCTTCCAGACGGGCGATTTCCTCCGCGCTCACCGTCCCGGCCAGACCGATGGCCACGGCCTGAGTGATCGGCGAATTGATGCCACAAAAGACGGCATAACCACCGGCAATCGGCTCCACCGCGGCTGCGGAATCCGGGCGAAGCCGAGCGAGCAACTCCGCGCAGGCCACGGCCGAGCCAGCCTCGGCCAATTCCACGCGGCGGGCCAGCTCATGATCAAGGATGGGGTAAGCCATAATTCTCCTGCCAGAGCGGCAGTTCGGCACAGCGCCCTGAGGCGAAGAACCGGCGCGACCGCCTTTTCTTTGAGGGCATTGTAGCGCAGAATGGTAGTCCACTCCGATGACTGAACCATTGCGCTTCAAGATTGAAAAACTAGTGTATGGCGGCGACGGCCTGGGCCATGCCGAGGGCCAGACGATTTTCGTTCCCCTGGTGCTGCCCGGCGAAGAGATCCGCGCCGAGGTAGTCACGAAAAAGAAAAAGATGGTGAAGGCGCGCCTGACGGAAATCGTGCAGCCCTCGCCGGAACGCATCGCGCCAGACTGCTCGCATTTCGGAACGTGCGGCGGCTGCCATTACCAGCACATCCCCCACGCCACGCAGAACCGCCTGAAGGAAGAGATCCTGCGCGAGACGCTGGGACGCCTCGGCGGCGTAACCTGGAGCGGCGCGGTCAGGAGCGGCGCGGTCACTCATCACCCTTCCCCGCCCTTCGACTACCGCAATCGGGCGCAATGGGCGCTGCGCGCAGGGCCTTCGCCCTCGCTGGGATATTTTCTTCCAGGCAGCTCGGAGATCTGCGAGATCAAGGAGTGCCATGTGCTCTCCCCGGCCCTCGCGGAATGTTTCGCGCAGTTGCAGGCCCTGGTGGCCGCAGGAGGCATCGCCGAAACGCTAAAGGAAGTGGAAGCCTTCGCCGATTCCAGCGACGAGAAAATCGCCATCAACGCGGCCTTCGGCAAATTCCCCAAGCCCGCCGCGGAACTTGCGAAACTCTTTCGCAGCCACATCCCCCGCCTCGAAAGCCTTCTTCTGAACGACCAATCCAACCAGAAATTCGAGCTGAGCGGGCCGGGATACCTCACGCACGAAGCCGGCGGCTTAAAATTCCGCGTCAGCCATCTTTCGTTTTTCCAAGTAAACCGTTTTCTCATAACCGACCTGCTGGAAACGGCCACGCGCGGCGCTTCCGGAGATACGGCGCTGGACCTCTACGGCGGCGTGGGATTTTTCGCCCTGGCCCTGGCCAAAACTTTCAAGAAAGTGATCAGCGTGGACGCCAACCTCGCCGCCACGCACGATCTGCGCGCCAACGCGGAGGCCGCCGGCGTCACCATCCAATGGCACCACGAGCAGGTGGATGATTTCCTGAACCGTCCGCGCCACAAGCCGGACCTGGTGTTGCTGGACCCTCCGCGGGCGGGGCTGGGACCGCAGGCGGCGGTAAAGCTGGCGCAACTGTGCGCGCCGGAAATTGTCTATCTCTCCTGCGATCCCGCCACGCTCGCGCGCGACCTCGCCGTCCTGACCGGCACGGCCAAGGGCGAGCCGCAGCCGGGCCAGCGGCGCTACGAAATCGCCGAGATGCATCTCTTCGACCTCTTCCCGCAGACCTATCATCTGGAAACCCTGGTGCGCCTGAGGCTGGTCCCGTGAAGCTCCCTGCCGTGGCGATCACCGCGGCGTTTGCCTGCGGGATCCTCTTCGGCAGCCGCGGAGTTTTCCCCGCGCATCATTCGGAATTGTGGAACGGTCCCGGCGAGCTGCGCGGGCTTTTTGTCGCAGCCTCACTGGCGCTTGTCAGCGGCCTGACTCTTCTCGCGCGCGGCCATCTCCGCGCCGCCGCTGCGCTGGCTCTGACCTTCTGGGCGCTCCTGGGCGCCATAGCAGGGCAAGCCGCTCTGGCCCCGCCGCCCGCCAATCACGTCCTCACGCTCATTGACGCCGGACGCATCTCGCTGGATAGCCCGCTGCGCTGGACGGGCCACCTGCTCGATGAACCGCGCGACCTTCCCTGGGGCCAGGGCCTGGAAGTCGCGCTCGATGGCGTGGAACTTTCGGGCCAACAAATTTCGTTGACCGGCGGGATGCGCGTAACGTTTCCCGCGGAAGCCCGCGCGTCGGGTCCTCTCCCGGAAATCCACGCAGGCGACGAAGTCGCGTTCATCACCCAAGCCCGCCTCCCGCAACTCTACCGCGACCCGGGAGCGTTTGACCGCCGGGAGCACCTCGCGCGCCAAGGCATTCACCTGACGGCCACCCTCCGCGCCCCCGAATTGATTGAGCGCATCTCGCAAGCCCCGGCTTCCCTGCCCGCTCTGGCGGCGCGCGCGCGGGCCCGCCTGCGCAAGACGCTCAACGAACTCTTCCCTGCCGCGCCGGAGGCCGCGGCGCTGCTCCGCGCGATGCTGCTGGGAGACTCGAGCTTTGTGGATCGCGACGAATCGCGAAATTTCCAGATCACCGGAACCTACCATGTGCTGGTGATTGCCGGTCTGCACGTGACGGCGCTCGCCGTTTTCCTGTTTTGGGCGGGGCGCGCGGCGGGTCTGCCGCGCAGCGTGGTTTCTCTGCTGGCCCTGGCCCTGCTGCTAGCCTACGTGGGCGTGGTCGAGCAGCGCCCGCCAGTGGTTCGCGCCGCGCTGATGGCTGCAATCGTAGTGCTGGGCGGGATGCTCTATCGCCGGCTGGACCTGCTGAATTCCGCGGCCATCGCCGCTCTGCTGATTCTGGCGGCGCGGCCCATGGAAGTTTACGATTCCAGCTTTCAACTTTCCTTTCTGGCCATGGCCTGCATCGGAGGCATTGCCATGCCCTGGATCGAGCGCAGCGCCGCGCCGTATTCACGCGCGCTGCGCGCCTGGCGCGATGTCACGGCGGATTCGGCGCATGAGCCGCGCCAAACGCAGTTCCGCATGGACCTGCGCGCGCTGTTGCCGGCGCTGAACCTGTATAACAAGCGCTGGCCGCTGCGCACCGCCGGTTACCAGGACCCCCCGGCGAAGTTCGCATTCGACGACGAAGGGCGGCGCGGGCACGCGATCGATTCGATCATTTCGGGCGGCGCGATTCTCTCGGGCGGCGAAGTGCGCAACTCGGTGCTGGGCCGCGG
>JAIQGC010000062.1 GCA_020072805.1 Terriglobia bacterium | reverse complement strand
AGAATCGCGGAACTGGAGAGCGCGTCGTACATTACGAGCCGCGCATCCTTGAATTGTCCCAGGAACTGCCCCACTTGCGCCCGCAGGGCCGGGCTGGTCACCGAGCCGCTCAGAAAGCGCACCGCTCCGCCCTTGGCGCGAATCTCCCCCAGCCGCGCAAGTATTGCTCCGTCGGCCTCTTCCCAGCTCGCCGGCTTCCCGCCCGCCTGCGGCCCCGTGAGCCGCTGCGAATCGTAGAGTCCCAGCAAGGACGCCTGGCCCACCGCACACAATCCGCCGCGCGAAACCGGGTGCTGCGGATTCCCTTCCAGCTTCACCGGCCGCCCGTCTCTCGTTTTTACCAGCATGCCGCAGCCCGCGCTGCACGCCGCGCACGTCGTCGCGTAGTAGTAGGACTTCCCCGCCACCAATTCTTCCGGCTGAATCAGATAGGGTATGGCCTTCTGCACCGGCGCACGGCTGCATCCTGCAATCGCCGCCACCGCCGCCGTGAATCCCGCCGCCTTCAGGAAGCCCCGCCGGCCCAACTGCACCGCTGGCACGTCGAACTCTTCGCGAAACTCATCCTGCGGAAAGGCATAATCCGCTTCCCGCTCGTCCAGGCTCTTCCAATACCGCTTTGTCTCTTTTTCGTCCATCGAGCCCCTCAGTAATGACATCTCGCGCAATCAATCGACGCATTGACCGTTCTTCCTGCAATTCCCGTCTGCGTCGCCGTGCGGTGGCAATTCACGCACCAGCCCATGCTCAGCGGCTGCGCCTGCGCCACGCGGTCCATCGTTTCCACTGCTCCATGACACTGCTGGCAGGTCACCCCGACCGCCACGTGCGGGCGGTGATCGAAGTAGACGAAATCCGGCACGTTGTGGATTTTCGTCCAAGCCAGCGGCGCCGGTTTCTTTCCCGGATCGCTCTGCAGATTTCCATCCAGCGCCAGGGCGTCGTAAATTTTCTGAATCTCCGGCGAGACCACCCGCCGCGGCTTGCGATTTTCCTTCTTCGCTGTTTCTTCCTCCGCGCGCATCGCTCCCAGCGTGGCCGTCACGAAACGGTGGCAGTTCATGCACACGCTGGCCGCGGGAATTCCCGCGTGCCGGCTCTGTTCCGCCCCGAAGTGACAGTAGAGGCAGCTCACCTGCAACTCCCCGGCGTGCAGGCGGTGCGAAAAGGCGATGGGCTGCGCCGGGCTGTAGCCCATCTGATTGCCGGGAATCCGCACATCCGCCAGCGAATTCATCAGCAGCAGAAGGCTGACCACCAGGCCCGCGGCCAAAAGCAATGTCACAATGTGAGAGCGCACTCGATGCTCCTCAATTCACAATTAACAGGGTTTCTCCGCGTTTTTCCGCGCATAGTAAAACCAGTTCACCAGCAGGCAGCTCAGGTAATACGCCGCGAATCCGTACAGCGCATACTCCGGGTGCCGCGCAGCGATCTGCGCTCCAAACACCCGCGGAATGATGAACGCCCCGTACGCCCCCACGGCCGACGTCCATCCCAGCACCGGCCCGGCCATCTCCCGCTCAAAAATCATGGGAATCATGCGGAACGTCGAACCGTTGCCGATGCCGGTCATGGTAAAGAGCACCAGAAAAAATCCCAAAAACGGCGGGAAATAGTCTTCAGGCGCCGCCGCATGGGCCGCCAGCTTGACGTAGTGCGCCACGCCCAGCGCCGCCGCGATCATCACCGCCGTGGACCATTGCGTCACCCGCGCCCCGCTCAGCTTGTCTGACAGCCATCCGCCCACTGGCCGCACCAGCGAGCCCACCAGCGGCCCCAGCCACGCGTAGGTAAAGGGATTGGGCGCATGCGGATTCACCGTCCCGTCCGCATGCGTGCCGAAAATCACCTTGATCAGCAGCGGAAACGCCGCCGAATAGCCGATGAAAGAACCGAAGGTCATCACGTAGAGCCAGGTCATCAGCCATGTATGCTTTTCGCGGAAGATCGTGAACTGCTTGTTCAAAGCCGTTGCCACCCCGCCGGGAACAAGTTTCATGAATAGCAGCGTGACCACAATCGTCACCGGAAGCGCGATCCACATGTTCACGTTTTTCGCCAGCAACAGCCACAGCCCAATCGCTGCCCCCGCAAAACCGATCAGGTGCAGCCCGATAATCTTCACAATCGCCAGAGGCACCGAGCCGAACGCATGCAGAGGCAGGTTGTTCATTCCCACCCACGCCGCCACCGCCAGAATCGCCAGGATGGGCACCCAGAACAGACCGCAGTTCTGGATCCACACCAGCGTTCCCGCCGCTTTCCCTCCGACCGCCGCCGGCAGCGCCAGTCCCGCTCCTCCCAGCGCGCCAAACATCGCAAAGGTCATGGCCCAGGGCAGTACCACCTGCATCACGCTCACACCCAGATTCCCCAGTCCCGCATTGATTCCCAGCGCCGAACCCTGCATGCGCCTGGGAAAAAACGGGCTGATGTTGGACATGGAGGAGGCGAAGTTCCCTCCCCCAAACCCCGAGAGCGCCGCCAGAATCACGAACGTCCCGAATGGCGTGCTCTTGTCCTGCAAGGCGATGCCCGTGCCCACCGCCGGGATCAGCAGAAACGCCGTGGTCAGCGCAATCACGTTCCGCCCCCCGGCAATCGCAATCAGAAACGAATTCGGAATCCGCAGCGTCGCTCCGGTCAGTCCCGCCACCGCCGTCAGCGTAAACAACTGCTGCGCCGTGAAGGCAAATCCCAGATTCTTCATCTGCACGGTGATGATGGACCAGTACGACCACACCGCGAACGCGCACAGCAGGCACGGAACTGAAATCACCAGGTTGCGCGTGGCAATCGCTTTGCCGCTCGATTCCCAGAACGACTGCTCTTCCGGCTCCCACTTATCCAGCGTGCTCTTCGCCATACTCGTCCTCCCCCGGCCCGGCGCGTCAGTTCGTCAGATTCGCTTCGATCTCCCGCATCAACTGCGGCTCCCGCTTCCTCATCATTCGCTGGATCACCAGGTGCATCCAGATCAGGCACAGCGCCGCAAGTCCCGCAAAAAACATCCACGTGGTCGTCCAGATTCCCGTGCGCTCGAGCAGGTAGCCGAAAATAATCGGGCAGAAAAATCCTCCCAGCCCGCCGATGACTCCCACCACTCCGCCGACCACTCCCACCGCCGTCGGAAAATAATCCGGTATGTGGCGGTACACCGCCGCCTTCCCGATCCCCATCGAAAATCCCACCACGAACACCAGCGCCGTGAAGATCCACACGTTGGCCTGGAAATGGATCACGGTCGTTCCCGCGGCCAGCAACTGCTTTTTCACGACTTTATCCCCGGCGTTCACCACCGGCGTCTGCACAAACGCGCGCTTCGGAAACACCATCACTTTTTCCTGAGCCCCCGGCGTTTCCCACTCCTTGGGCATGGCGCGCACTGCATAGTGCTTTTCTCCCACCACGATTTCCTGCTCGTTCACTGCCGTCACCACTCCGCCCACTGTCGCCATCACGCCCTTGCCCGGCAGAGTCATCTCCATGCGCGGCACAATCAGCAAAGTGCTGCACACCAGGCAGGCGCCCAGAATCCAATACATCACCCGCCGCGCACCCCAATGGTCGGACATCCATCCCCCCAGCGCGCGCACCAAGCCCGAGGGCAAACTGAAAATCGCCGCCATCAGACCCGCAGTGGTCACCGGCAGCAGATAGGCGTTCACGTAGTACGGAATCAGCCACTGCGCCAGCGCCACGAATCCGCCGAAAACCAGGAAGTAATACAGCCCAAACCGCCACACCCGTATGTTGTTGAGCGGCGCCAAGCGCTCCCGCAAGCTGGTTATATGCCCGTCTTCCACTTTCTTGTTGTAGGTGAATGCGTAGAAAATAGCCGTCATCAGCACCAAAGACGCCGCATAGAACTTCGGCAAATTCCTCCACCCCTGGATATTTGTCCCGTGGTCCGTCAGATACCGCAGCACAAACGGCGCGCCCATGCTGGTCAGCGCCGAACCCGCGTTCCCCGCCCCGAAAATTCCCAGCGCCGTTCCCTGGCGCTCCTTGCTGAACCACACCGAGGTGTACGCAATCCCCACCGCGAACGATCCGCCCACGATGCCGAACCCCAAGCTACCCCAGGCAAACTGCGCATAGGAATTCGCCCAGCTCATCATGTACATGAAAACGGCGGAGAGCAGCATCAGCGCTCCAAACACGTGCCGCCCTCCGTATTTATCCGTCAGAATCCCCAGCGGCAGCCGCACTAGCGAACCCGTCAGCACCGGTATTCCGATCAGCCAGCCCATCTGCGATTCCGTCCACCGGAATGTTCCCGTCTCCACCAGGAACGTAATCAGCACTCCGTTCATCATCCAGCAGGCAAAGCACACGGTGAACGCCAGCGTATTCGTCGCCAGCACGCTCACGGCCTTGGCTCGGTCGGACATCGCCCTTTTCTCCTTCCCTCAGGACACGCCGGGAACAAACCGCCGGTACCAGCGCACCACCTGCGGCTTTCTCCACAAATACGGGTTAGGCATCACCAGGATGTGCACCAGCCGGGTAAATGGCGCCATGGCGATCAGCGTGTAGGCGGAAATAATGTGCAGCTTCACCATGATTGGCAGCATCGCCACGAAATTAATGTCCGGGCTGAACTTCACTAGCGACCACAGGTACGGACTCAGCGCCGCGGAAAACCACGACGAACCCCACGGATGAAACACGGCCACGTAGAGTCCGCTGACCACCTGAAACAGCAGCAGGAGGAACACGTGCCAGTCGAGCGAGGTCGTCACGATTTTGATCTTTGGCACCGTCAGCCGCCGGATGACCGACCCGATCAGTCCCGTCAGCGTCAGCAGCCCGAAAATCAGCGCGCTAATTTCCAGCACGTAGAGCCGCAGCGGCACGCTGTTCCACGCCAGAATGTGCCGCGGCAGCAGGAAGGCCACCACATGCCCGGCCAGCACGGTCACAATCCCGTAGTGGAACGGCACCAGGCTCCAGAAGTGCTGCTGGTTCTCCAAGAACTGCGACGAAAGGCTCGAATACGTGAACGGCGCGTTGCGGTAGCGATAGATCGTCCCCAGAAAAAAGATCAGCATCGCCACGTAGGGAAACACCACCAGCAGCAATTGATTGGCGGCAGCGCTCATGCCAGCCCTCCTTCCTGTATCACGTGCAGTTCCGGTGGCTGCGGCAGCGGCGCCTCGCCGCGCTCGTAGCGGCTCTCCACCGAACGAACCACCAGACGAATCGCGCTTTCATACGCGCTTCCATCGTTTTTGAAACTCGCGCTCATCTTGTCCAGCGCGGGGAAAACGCATGCCGCGGCGAACTCCTGTGCGCTCTCCGCGTCCATTTCCCCCAGCACTTCCAGCACATGCGTCAAGTGGTCCGGCAGTTCCGTATCCTCGGGAAGTTCAAAATGCCGCATCAGCCCCCGCATCTTCACCAGGAACTCTCCGCGCTCGTACTGTTCCCCGAACAGGTGCCAGCCCACTTCCAGCGTGCAGACCGGGTTCAGGTCAAACACCCGCGTGAACAGCTCCTGCATCTCTTCCACGCACAATCCCGCCACCCGCCCCTGAAGATCCGCCAGCAGCGGAAGAAGTTCCGGTGCTTCGCTCCGCAGGCTGCTTTCGCATGCGTCCAGCCGTTGCCGCCAGTTCTCCTCCGGATAGCGCAGCAGCCCCGCGACCGTTGCGTACAGTTTCGTTCGCTCCATCACATCCCCCGCTGCGGGCCGCTGATGAACCCAAATCCCGCAGCCTGCTTGTGCTCGAAGACTCCGTCCAGCATCTGCAAGGCTTCTTCCCGGTGCGCCGGAGGAATCACGAAGCGGTCGTCGAACGTGCACAGCGAGGTCAGCTTGTAAATCGCTTCGGCCTCTTCCTTGGTGCAGTCCGCCTCCCGCAGCATCCGCTCCGCCGTCTCCATGGTCACGTCGCCCACGGTCAGCGCCCGCCGGTACCAGCGCACCGCCTTCTGCTTGCGCAGCGCGTAGCGCACTTTCGATTCGTGCCCCGCGCCGAACAGATTCGCCAGGAACTGCATCGGCACGCGCGCCTCGTCGATGTCGTGGAACAGATCTTCGGAGACATGCTCGATCTTGCCGTCCGTCCGGTTGGACATCACCGGCGACATCGGCGGCACGTAGAACAGCATGGGCATCGTGCGGAACTCGATGTGCGGCGGCAGCGCGATCTTCCATTCCTTCACGAACTGGTAAACCGGCGACTTCTGCGCCGTCTCGATGACCGAATCGTGTATGCCGTTGGCCCGCGCCGCGGCAATCACTTCCGGATCGTTGGGATCGAGAATCAGCGAGCGGTGTGCTTCCACCAGCTCCTCGTCCGGCTTTCCGGCCATCTCTTCGATCCGCGAGGCGTCATAGAGCAGCACGCCCAGATAGCGGATGCGGCCCACGCAGGAGTGGAAACACGCCGGCGCCTGCCCCGTCTCGATGCGCGGAAAGCACAGAATGCACTTCTCCGATTTTCCCGTGCTCCAGTTGTAGAACACTTTCTTGTACGGGCACGCCGCCACGCACGCGCGCCATCCGCGGCAGCGCGTCTGGTCCACCAGCACGATCCCGTCTTCGCCGCGCTTGTACAGCGCGCCCGAAGGACACGCCGCCACGCACCCGGGATTCAGGCAGTGGTTGCAGATGCGCGGAAAGTAGAAGAACACCAGCCGCTCCACAGCCTGCAGTTGCGCCTGCTGCTCCGCGCTCAGCCCCTTCAGGTTGGGATCGTTCGCCGCATAAATCGGCGATCCGCCCAGGTCGTCGTCCCAGTTCGGCCCCGAC
This sequence comes from Terriglobia bacterium, assembly GCA_020072805.1. GTDB lineage: Bacteria > Acidobacteriota > Terriglobia > Acidiferrales > UBA7541 > Acidiferrum. The sequence continues at coordinate 10,083 of JAIQGC010000062.1, read as the reverse complement.
TCGATGTTGATCAGTTCCCCGGTCACCATCGAGATCGGCCTGGCCGTCGGCTGGTCCGGCCCTTCCGGGGCGTTGAAGAGATGCTGGTAGTCGTAGGTCCACGGCTCGTAGTAGTCGTCCATGGTGGGCATGCTGGGGTTGTGATAAATATTGAAGACGGTCTTGGCTTTGCTCGTGGACTTCAGCTCCAGTTTCCCGTCCTTCGCCTGCCACCCGCCGTGATATTTGTCCTGGTCTTCCCAGCGCGTCGGGAAGCCCGTGCCGGGCTTGGTTTCCACGTTGTTCCACCACATGTATTCCGTGCCCTTGCGGTCGGTCCAGATGTTTTTGCACGCAATGCTGCACGTGTGGCACCCGATGCACTTATCCAGGTGAAAGACCATCGAGATCTGTGAACGGACGTTCATCGTTGCGCTCCTCGGATTACCATTTCAGTTCCGGCAGTTTGCGTACAAAAATGTGCGTGTCCCGGTTGCAACCGATAGGACCCCAATAGTTGAAGTGGAACGTAAACTGCCCGTAGCCACCTACCATCAAGTTGGGCTTCAGGCGCGTCCGCGTCAGGCTGTTGTGTCCGCCCGCGCGCCGCCCCTTGCGCAGCGGCGACGTGGGCACCGAATAGGTCCGCTCCGGCGAGTGATACTGGATGCAGATGCCCCGCGGCAGCCGCGCGCTCACCACCGCCCGCGTCACCACCACCCCGTTGTCGTTGTGCATCTCCACCCAGTCGTTGTCCACGATGCCGATGTCTGCGGCGTCCTTGTCGTTCATCCACAGCGGCTCGACCCCCCGCGAAAGCGTGGTCATGCGCTGGTTGTCCCCGTACGTCGAGTGGATGTGCCATTTTCCATGCGGCGTCAGGTAGTTCAGCATCTTCGTCGGGCCTACTTCCCGGCTCACGCGCATGTCCGCGTACTGCGCCGGCAGCGGCTTCGGCTTGTACGTTGGCAGATGCTCGCCGAACTGGATGTAGCCCGGATGATCCAGATAGAGATGCTGCCGCCCGGTCAGCGTCCGCCACGGCACCAGTTCTTCCACGTTGTACGTGAACGGCGAATACGCCCGCCCGTTTTCCGACAGCCCGGACCACATGGGGCTGTTCAGCAGCCGGTGCGGCCGCGCTTGCAGTTCCTTGTAGCTGATGCGCGACCCGCGATTCGATTCCGCCAGGTGCACCAGCGGCCGGCCGACCTTTTCCTCCATCTCCTTGTACGAGCGGTAGGCTAGCTCCCCGTTAGTCACTGAAGCGAAATGCAGGATCGTGTCGCAGACGCGTTCATCCGCCGCGAGCGAGGGATACTTTTCCCCTCCCCAGCTCACCGTCGGCTTGGTCCGCACCACTTCGTCGTAGACGTCCTCGATGTTGTAATGCGTGCCGTGCGCACTCAGCCCGTTGGCCCGCGCCAGCGGCCCGAAGGAAATGAACTGGTTATAGAGGTTCTTGTAGTCCCGCGCGACTACCTTCAGCCCCGGCATCGTTTTCCCGGGTATGGCCTCGACCTCTCCCTTGGACCAGTCCGCCATCGTCGTCTGCGCGATTTCAGCCGCGGTGTCATGCGCCAGCGGCGAGGCCACCACGTCCCACACCGGCTCGGGAAAGTGCCGCTCCGCCAATTCCGAGAATTTCTTGGAAAGCGTCTGGAAAATCTGCCAGTCGCTCTTCGATTCCCAGCACGGCGGAACCGCCGCCGACAGCGGGTGAATGAAGCTGTGCATGTCCGTCGAGTTCAGGTCGGCCTTCTCGTACCACGTCGCCGCCGGCAGGATAATGTCCGAATACAGCGCCGAGGTGTCCATGCGGAAGTTCAGGTCCACCACCAGGTCCATCTTTCCCTGCGGCGCCTTCTCGTGCCACTTCACCACGTTCACCGATTCCTTGCCCATGTCCTCGGCGATGGTGTTCGTGTGCGTCCCCAGGTAGTGCTTCAGGAAATATTCGTGCCCCTTGGCGCTGGCCATCAGCGCATTACCCCTCCAGATGAACCACACCCGCGGCCAGTTCTCCGGCGCGTCCGGGTCCTCCACCGAGAATTTCAGCTTCCCGTTCTTCAGCCGTTTCACCACGTCGCCGATGACTTCCTCGTGCGTCTTGGCTCCCGCCGCTTCCGCCTCCTTCACCAGGTCCAGCGGATTGCTGTCGAATTGCGGATAAAACGGCAGCCAGCCGCTGCGCACCGCCCGGGCCTGCTTGTCAATCGTGTGCCCCTGCGCCAGCGAGTCCTTCTCCTGATTTGGCGGCACCGTGTGGTAGTCGGTGAACTCCTTCTCGTATCGCCACTGGTCCGTGTGCACGTAATGCCAGCTCGGCGCGTTCTGCAAGCGCGACGCCGGGAACCAGTCCCGTCCCAGCGCGATCGCCGACCAGGATTCGCCCGGCGCCAGCTTTTCCTGGCCCACATAGTGCGCCAGCCCGCCACCGTTTACCCCGATGCACCCGCAAAAAATCAGCGCATGAATCGCCGAGCGGTACATCAGGTTCCCGTGATACCAGTGATTGATTCCCGCCCCGATGATTACCGTGCACTTGCCCTTGGTCAGCTCCGCCGTCGTGGCCCATTCCCGCGCGAACCGCACCACCATGTCCCGGCTCATCCCGGTGAACTTCTCCGACCACGCCGGCGTGTACGGCGCATTCTCGTCGTTGTAGTCCGCCGGATATTCCCCCGGCAAGCCGCGCGACACGCCGTACTGCGCCATCAGCAGGTCGTACACCGTGGTCACCAGCACCGTTTTGCCGTCCGCCGTCTGCATGCGCTTGGCCGGCACGCCCCGCCGGTGCGATTTCCCTTCCGCGAAATTGTCCAGCCGCACCTGGACCACTTCGTCCTTGTCGTTCAAAAACGTCAGCGCCGGCCGAATCTCGCTGCCGTCCACTCCGTCCTTCAACTCCAGGTTCCACTTGCCCTTCTCTTTGCCCCAGCGATGACCCGCGCTTCCCAGCGGCGACTTAGCGCGCTTGGTGCCCTCGTCCCACATCAGGAACTTCCAGTCTCCGTTCTCGATTCCCTCGTAGCCCTTGATCCGGTTCGCCCGCAGCAACTGCCCGGACTCGTGCCCTCCGTTCTTCTCCGGCAGCTCCACCAAAAACGGGCTGTCGCTGTACTTCTTCGCATAATCCAGGAAATAGGGAACCTGCTTCTCGTGGTGAAACTCCTTCAGGAGCACGTGGTTTACCGCCATCCACCACGCCCCGTCCTGTCCAGCGTTCACTTCCACCCATTCGTCGGCGTACTTGGCCACCTGGTTGAAGTCCGGCGAAAAGACCCACATCTTGCTGCCGTTGTGCCGCGCTTCCGCCGCAAAATGGCAGTCCGGCGTGCGCGTCATGTTCAGGTTCGATCCCATCACCGCCAGCAGTTTCGCGTTGTACCAGTCCGCCGACTCCTGCACGTCGGTCTGCTCGCCCCAGGTCTCCGGCGAAGCGCTCGGCAAATCGCAATACCAGTCGTAGAACGAAAGCGAAACGCCGCCCATCAGTTGCAGCATGCGAGCTCCGCTCGCATAGCTGATCATGGACATCGCCGGAATCGGCGAAAATCCCGCGATGCGGTCCGGCCCGTGCTTCTTGATCGTGTAAATCATGGACGCCGCAATCATCTCGCTCACCGTGTCCCAGTGCGCTCGGCGGAATCCTCCCTTGCCCCGAGCCTTCTGCCACCTCTGCCGCGCCTCCTGGTTTTCCACCAGCGACTTCCACGCCTCCACCGGATCGTCGAACTTTTCCCGCGCCTCCTTCCACAAATCCATCAGGGCCCCGCGCAGGTACGGATACTTCACCCGCAGCGGGCTGTAGAGATACCACGAGTAGGAAATCCCCCGCTGACAGCCGCGCGGCTCGTACGGCGGCAGACCCGCTTCCAGCATGGGATAATCCAGCCCCTGCATCTCCCACGTGACGATTCCGTCCTTCACGTAAATCTGCCAGGTGCATCCGCCGGTGCAATTCACCCCGTGCGTGCTGCGCACGATCTTGTCGTGCTGCCAGCGGTTGCGATAAAACTCTTCCCAACCGCGCAGTTGCGGCGTTACTTCATCCTTGATCCAGCTGATGGCATCCTTGCGCTTCATTCCTCACCTCGCATGCCGCCGTGCACCAGCGGGCGTCGCACTGCCTTGAATCTCCCTCGCCAGGCCGCCCCCAATAGCACCAGTCCCAGCGTCAGGCCGCCGAATCCGGCCACGAAAAATTTCACCAGGCTCGACTGATTGGCCGCCGGCCCCTGCCGCGCTGCATCCTCGACCATCGCCAGCAGCGGCAGGATCTCCTCCGGCTGCAGCGCCGCTCCGCGAAACACCGATTGCATCGTCGGCGTCGCCGGAGCCACCAGCCACGCCCCCACCGCTTTCCTCCCGCCCAGCCGCGCATACACCAGCGTCAGGTCCGGCCCCAGCCGCCCTCCGCCCAACCCACCCACCGTCCCCATCGTGTGGCAGTTCACGCACGCCGGCCCGCCATTCGCCAGCTTCTTCGTCCCGTAAAACAGTTCCCGCCCCAGCGCCAGATCCACCGCCGTCAGCGGCCGGTCGCTGATCGCTCCGCCCGCAAACTGCGACTTCGCCAGTTTCGATTCCGCATCCAGAAACGCAATCATGGCCTTGGCCATTTCCGCGTTCATTCCCGGAATCGTGGGCATGATCACTCCCCGCGCTTCCTGCTGCAGTTGCACCGCATACGCATCCCCGCCATCAATCGCCGCTTTCGGGTTCTGAACGAACTTCTCCAGCCATGCCGCGTCCTTCCTCTGCGTCACGCCCTTCAAATCCGGCCCGGTGATTCGCCCTCCGCCGATGGTGTGGCAGCTCATGCAGTTCTGCCGGAAAAAATCCGCCGGCTTCTGCGCGCCCGCCGGCCATGGCGCCACCAGCCCCACAATCACTCCCGCCGCCAGATACCACTCCCTCATCCAGTTACGACGCATGGCGTTTTTCACCTTCTCCCGAATGGCTTCGGGACAGGGATGAGCCTCCCGGCACCGCGCTCTTCCCATGAGATTTCCCCCTCCCGTGGAGGGTCTTGGCCATCGTGGCCAGAGTCGTCTCGTCCAGCATCCTTTTCATATTTTCCCGCAACGGTTTCCATTGCTCATGCAGCGGACACGGTTTCCCCTCTGAGCACACCTTTGCTCCCAGCACGCACTCCCCAAAATTCTCGCTGCCATCCACCGCGCTCACCAGTTTCCATAGGCTGATCTCCTCCGGCGCGCGCCCCAACTCGATCCCCCCGCCCGGTCCCCGGAATGACCGCACCAGTCCCGCCTCGTCAAGTTTGCGCAGAATTTTCGCCAGGTAGGACTTCGGCAGTCCCGTTCCCGCAGCGATGGCCTGTACAGTGGAAAGTTTTCCGGGGGGCTGGAGGGCCAGGTAGAGGGCCGCCCGAATCGCTAACTCCGCAGTGTGACTGTAGAGCATAGCCTTAGTATCGGAATATTCGACCTTGTTATCGTGAATGTCAAGCTATTTCTTCCTTTAAAATCCTCCCGCTACTCCCATCCTTCTTCGTCTCTTTTTATGGAGCCCCGATTCCGCTATTTCCTTCCCGCACGCTCCCCCTACTCTCTCCTTGCTCTTCCCCGATTTCTCTTTCTTCCCTGACCCTCTCTCCACCATCCCTTCCGCATCCTTCTCGCGCGTATATCCGCCCCTCCCCGACTCCCATTGCCTTCACTATCCTATTCCGTATCAATGGCTTAACTTACCTTCACGTCCTCACGCCGTTCTTCTTTCCCCGATCTCGCTCATCTCCCACCAGTCCATGTCCACCCCGCTCTTCATGCTGATTGCGCTCCTCTGCTCTTCTTCCCCTATGCGCAAACACTCCGCAAATATCCCTTACACCCCCAACTCACCCGGTGTCACGCCAAGCGCGCTCGTCATCTATCGAATTCACGACAATCTACACCTTTGAATTTATTTTCTTCTTCGCCTACTGCCATTTCCGCACTGCCCGCTCCTTCCCCAGTTTTCCTTCTCTGGCTCCTTCCCGACTCCAAATACCTTCGCCCCTGCCCCACCATCATTTTCAAATTTCTCTCCCTTCCGATTTTGCCAATTCAACTCCCCCTCTTTTATAATGCGCAAGCATCCTGCACGCGCTTCTTGCCTTACAATTTCGCTTGCTTGATTTGCCGGGAAGCGGTAGAAGTCATTCATACATTGCAACATACACAGGGAGGGGCCATGTTTGAAGACGAGACAAAGAAAGATGAAACATCAGCGCATATTTGGATCGGTGTGGCGATCGTTGCCGTCATTCTCGGAGGGGGCGTCTATTACTACCTCTCTCATCTGAGCGCTTCCCAACCCGCTCCCGCAGCCGAGTCCGCCCCCGTTGCCTCCACCAAGCCCGTCCAGACCACGGCCGACGCCATTAAGGATCTCAAAGTGAAGCGCGCGGTCATGGATAAGGACAGCACCGGCACCATGGCCGTCTGGCTCGTGGCCATCGAAAACAAATCCGCGGTGTTTTCCTACAGCAAGATCCAGTACGAAACCACCTACTTCGCCGCCGACAACCATCCCCTGCTGGTGAACAAAGGTGCCTTGGCAATCACCATTGCCCCCGGCGAATCGGTAAACCAGGAAATCCGCGACGCCCTCTACCCCACGGGAACGGCGCGCTTCATGTTCAAGATCACCTCAGCCGCTTCGGCCAAGCAATAACGCGTTCAACCCGTTCTCCCTATCGCCGGACCGCGCGCTGCTTCAGTGGTGCGCGCGTTCCTATGCGGATGTTGGAGTTCGCACAATCAGCACTGAACACAGGGCGTGTCGTGCCACGGATTCCGCCACGCTCCCCAGCAGAAATCTTCGCAATCCCTTGCGCCCGTGCGATCCGACCACGATTAGATCCGCCTGCCATTCTGCGGCGCTTTCCAGAATGCCGCCTCTCGCTTCCCCTTCGACAACTCGCTTGCTTACGCTAAAGCCCGCCGCCCTCAGCCTGTCCGCCGCCCGCGCAACTCTCTCCGCCGCGGACTTGGCCAGCTCCTTCATCCTTTCCGCCTGCTCTGGGGCGTATCCCGCGGCCATTTGCGGAGGATTGGAGATAATCGGCGGCTCTACGACCGCCAATACCATGACGTCCGCACTCTTCGCTGACAACGCTCGTTCCATGGCCTCCGTTGCATCTTCGGCATATTTTGAATCGTCGATGGCTAGCAGTATCTTCATTATCGCGCTCTCCCTCTCCTCTTCATGCCCGCACGGTCAGCACCGGACATCTCGCCTCGCACACCACCCGGTACGCCGTCGCCTGCCCGAAGTGCGTGATCAGGCCCATCGGCGCCTCCGGCTTCCTAACCCCCATCACGATCAGGTCCGCCTCCCTTCGCCGGGCCATTTCCAAAATGACATCGCCCGGTGAGCCAATTTCCACTTCGCAGTGCGGCTCACACCACAACCCGGCCTCCGCCGGAACCGTTTCCCGCAACAGTTCCATCGCCGACCCAATAAACTGCCCTGGATTACTCAAATCGCCGGCACCGGGCTTTTCGATCACGTGCAGCAGCGTCAGCCGCGCCTGCGACTCCTGCGCCAGGGAAAGCGCATACGGCGCCGCCGCCTTCGCCGCCGCTGAGAAATCCGTCGTATAGAGAATCTCTTTTGTCTCCCCTCCGCCTTGCGCTTTCCAGGACACATGCGGACCCACGCTCAGCACTGGGCAGTGCGCCTGCCGGAATATCTTCTCCGCCACCGACCCCAGGAGCGCCTTTCCTAGACCCGTCCGCCCGTGCGTCCCAATGACCACCAGGTCAATCTTCCGCTCCTCGATCAACCGATTCAGCCCCGCCCAGATATCCCCGTGCCCGATGACCACCTCAAAGGGCACTCCCGCCAGTTGTTCCTTCAATCGCTCCCTCAAGGCCTGCCCCGCACCTTGCGTCTCCTCCTCGGGCGTGGGCATCCCGCCCATCTCGGGAAGGGGATACACGACCGGCGCTGCCACATGAAATCCAAAAACCTTGGCTCCAAAATACCTGGCAAGCTCGGCGGCAAACGGCAGCGCCGCGAAAGAGGCCGGAGAAAGATCCGTCGCAAATACTATATTCTTCACCGCAATCCGCGTTTGCATTTTCAGAGTTGCCATATTGCACCTCTTCCCTTTGCACTCTGCTCCCACCCGCCTCCTGCGGCTGTGCATGGCATCACTTCCCTCGGTGACCCAAGTCACAGGGCGGCCAATTTCTCCCCCTACCCTTTCCCGCTCCTTTTGCGGTATCATCTCCGTGGGGCCATAAAACTATGAGCGGGGCCTCTCCTGCCAGTGCCTTTATTCTTCGCACTCTGCCTCCTCCCGAGACAGTTCTTGATATGTTGCCCGACGCAGTCCTTTTGACCGATCACGAGGGGAGAATCCGCCTGGTCAACACCCGCCTGGAGGAACTCTTCGGCTTTAAACGCAGCACTCTGCTGGACCAGCCCGCCGAAATACTCATCCCTGAAAGGTTTCGCCAGGCTTATCTCCAGCATTGGAAGGAGTTCGTCGCCGCGCCCCGAACGGTCTGCCTGGGCGTGGGCCAGGAGGTGTTTGCGCGCTGCGCGGATGGCACCGAATTTCCCGTGCAGCTCTATCTGACGCCGCTGCCGACATCCGCGGAACTCTTCATCCTCTGCAGCATCCGACATGGGGCAGGCTGCAGGCAGGGCGACGCCACCTTGCAGCACAATGAAGAGATCCTTCGCCTGATCCCCAATCACATCCACGAAGTTTTCTTTGTGTCGGATATTCGCACCGGCCAATTGCTTTATATCAGTCCCGCCTACGAAAGCATCTGGGGACGTTCCTGCCAGAGCCTGTATCGGGAACCGATGTCCTGGCTGGATGCCATCCATCCGGATGACCGCCAGAGAGTGGACCCCTTGGTCGATGCCTTTCTCGAACGGGGAGACCTGAACGTGGAATATCGCATCGTGCGTCCCGACGGCACCCAGCGTTGGATTTCCGACCGTGCTTTTCCCGTCAAAGACCCCTGCGGGAATGTTCTGCGATCCGTCGGCATCGCCGAGGACATCACCGAGAGCAAGCTGGCCGAGGAAACTCTCCGCCTCAGTGAAGAACGCTTCCGCCTGCTGGTCGACAATACCCACGATTACGCCATCTTCATGCTCGATCCCCAGGGCCGGGTCAGCAATTGGAATAGCGGTGCCCAGCGCATGACCGGCTATTCCGCCGACGAAATTATCGGCAAGGACTTTTCCTGTTTTTTTACCAAGGAAGATCTTGCACTGGGCAGACCCCGGAATACCTTGCGCTTCGCCTCCGATCAGGGGCGCTTCGAGGACGATGGCTGGAGGCTTCGCAAGGACGGTTCCCGCTTCTGGGCCAACGCCATTACCTCCGCCATCCGCGACAGCCACGGGGAGATCCTCGGCTTCGGCAGAATTACCCGTGACATCACCGAGCACAAGAAAGCCGAGGAGGCCCTGCTCTTCGAATTGAGCAATGCCCTGCTCACTCACCGCAACGTTCAGGAATTGTTCTCGGCGATTTCCACCAGCATCCAGAACGTTGTGCCTCACGATTACGCGGCCCTGGCCTTATTCGATCCCGACACGGGCCGCTTCCGCGTGCAACTCCTCGACACATGGAACCCTCAATATTCAGGCCTCCCGGAAAATATTTTGCCCGTCCAAGATACCGTCCCCGGACGCGTATTCACTTCCGGCGTTCCTCTCCTCGTCAGCCGCGTCGACAGGGAAACCGTCGACTCGGAAACGTTTCTGCATCTCAGCACGGCGGGAATCGCTTCCGCTTGCTGGCTGCCTCTCACCTCCCGTGACCGCGCTCTGGGCGCCCTCATGGTGGGCAGCCGCCGCGAGGCAGCCTTCACTTCGCGAGACATGGCTCTGCTCGAACAGATTTCCGGCCAGATCGCCCTCGCCGTGGACAACGCCCTGGCTTTCCACCAGATCTCCGAAAATACCCACAAGCTCAGCCAGCACAAGCGCTACCTCGAAGACGAGCTAAATCTCGAATCCAGCTTCGATGACGTTATCGGCGAAAGCTCCAGCCTCAAACGGGTCCTCAAGCAGGTGGAAACCGTCGCCCCCACTGACGCAACCGTCCTCATCCTCGGCGAAACT
>JAIQGC010000114.1 GCA_020072805.1 Terriglobia bacterium | reverse complement strand
GGCGCCCAGACCTGCCCCCGGCGCCCTCCGGGCAGCGAGAGGGGCGCGTCCAGCAGAACGGAATCGGGCCGGTAGCCCTTGTCCACCGCGGCGGCATAGATGATGGGTTTGAAGGCGCTGCCGGGCTGGCGCCGGGCCTGGATGGCCCGGTTGAAGGTTGAGTCCCCGAAGTCCTTGCCGCCCATGAGGACCCTGACCTTGCCGGTCTTGAGCTCCATGGAGACCACCGCCGCCTGCACCATGGGGGCGGGGACCAGCTCCGCCACCCACTTGTTCTGGCGCCGGTCCCGCTCCTTGAGGCGCACCTGCACCACATCGCCGGGCCTCAGCACTGCCAGCAAACCCGCGGCCCGGGATTGACCCGTGGCCGGCTCCTGCAGGACCCCGGTATATTCCCCCAGGCGGATGTTAACCGCCTGGCGGCGCCGGTCAAACTGAGTCACCACCGCGGTGACGGACAGGCCCTTACGCGGGGGATACTTGCGATAATATTTGTTCTGGCGCTCCAGGTAGGCGGTAAGCTCCTTGCCCTTCAGGTGCCGCAGGGGCCCTTTGTAGCCGTTGCGCTTGATCAGGCCGTCGATGCCCTGCTGGATGGCTGCCTGGGCCTCCTTATGGAGATCCACGTCCGCGGTGGTGTAGACCTTGAGCCCCAGGTTGTAAACCGACTCCTTGCCAAAGCGGTTTTCCAGGAGGGTCCGCACGTGCTCGTTGAAGTAGCCGCACTCCTTGATCCAGTCGGGCCGGAAGGGCTTCAACTTGACGGGCTGCTTCAGGGCCGCGGCCTCTTCCGCCTTGCTGATGAATCCCACGTCGGCCATGCGCCGCAAGACGTAGGTCTGGCGCTCCTTGGCCCGCTGGGGGTTGAGATAGGGATCGTAACGGCTGGGGGCCTTGGGGATGCCCGCCAGGATGGCCGACTCCGCCAGGGTCAGGTCTTCCACGTGCTTGGAAAAATACTCCTGGGCCGCGGCCTCCACCCCGTAGGCGCCGTGGCCCAGAAAGATGTGGTTCATATAGAGATTCAGGATCTCTTCCTTGGTCAGGTAGTTGTCGATGCGGTAGGCCAGCACCGCTTCCCGGATCTTGCGGGCCAGGCTCTTCTCCGAGCTCAGCAGGATGCGTTTCACCACCTGCTGGGTGATGGTGCTGCCGCCCTGGACCACCTCGCCGGCCTCCAGGTTGCGGAAAAAGGCCCGGACGATGCCGGTGATGTCCACCCCCGGGTGCTCGAAGAAGCGGGCGTCCTCCGCGGCCACAAAGGCCAGGACCAGATGCCGGGGCAGGCGGCTGTATGGCACCTCGATGCGCTTTTCCGCATAAAAAGCGCCGATCAGGCGGCCATCCCGGGCAAAGATCTGGGTGACCACTGAGGGCCGGAATTCCTTGATGGCGGTGAAGTCAGGAAGGTCCCGGATAAAGTGATAGTAGATATATCCGCCCACCCCTGCGCCTGCCAGCAGACAGGTCGTAAACAGGCCGTAGAACACCCAGGTGAAGCGCCGGGCCCAGCGCCGCCGCTGATGATATTTCTCCATCCGGTCCGGACTAGATTTAAAAAGCCTCATCTGCGCGTGGTCACCTTGGCGTTATTTGCGGCGAGCTTGCAGCCGGCAGCTTTCAGCTTAAACCATCCACCAGGACAACCGCAAGGCGGGCACGGCCCCCCATCCAGTTATCCTGACCAGCGGCGATATCTGCAAAAGGCATTTGGCGGGGGGGCTAAAGACCTGGTAGGGCAGGTCGCGGTGCTTGGCTTTAGCCCTTCCCCTCACCACCCCATTTTGTGGAACGTTCTTATTATACTCTATTATTCGCCTTCTTTAAAGTTTTCCAGAAATTGCCTGATCTGCACCCCCAAATGGATACATTCTTTACCACCCATGCAGGCGTCCGCGTCCGCCTGATCGATTTAGGTAGATAATTCGTGGGGTCCCTTGGTTAACCTTAAAGACGTAGGTTTTTTTCTCGTCATCGAAGGTCAGGCTGGGGATGACACCATACTTGGCGATCTCCTGGTACATCTCCAGAATCTTCGTCTTTAAACCCGCAATAGTATAGCCCATGATCTGCTCTCCTGTCGCGTTAAATTTAGCCCCTTTTAGCCACGCATAGCCTCCTAAGGGTCTATATATAAAAAATAGGCAGGCCAAACCCATGCGGCAAGGAGATAAAATATATTTATTCTCCAAACTCGAATTATAAAGGTTTCCTTAGGCATTATCACTTTGCAACTTCATGACTTAAAACTCAATATCGATGGTAAACCTGCTAAAAGAATATTTTCATCTATCTCTCTGAATAATTCTGAAACCCTCATAGCTATCAAAGCTGCATACGGTGTAATGTGATGTTTATTAGCTTTCCTTAAAGAACTTAAGTATCTGTTACGCCCTTTCTTATCTCCCCGAAGTGTGACAGCAAAAGGAACTCCATTTGCCATCAAAACAATCATAAGTATAAGCCTTGATACCCTACCGTTAAAATCCGGGAATGGATGAATCCTTACAAATTCATGTGAAATCAATGCTGCAACTTCAAAAATATTCTTCTCCCTTTTCCAGGCTGATAAAATTAAAGAATTAGCATCTCCTATAAATTTTTCCATACATTCCGGCACAAGTTCAGGAGATGGAAAAGCTATGCCGAAATCTCCAACCATTCGTTCATCGATTCTGTATTCTCCTGCTCCAACTTTAGCGTCTTTTGGCAAAAGACCTGTGGCCATTATTTTATGTAAGCGTTTTATTTTGTCTTCTGTAAACAAATCCTTCTCATCTTCTGAAGCTTCGTTCAAAAATTGAATTATATCATCTAATAACTTTACCTCCTCATCACTTTTATCCTCCTTTAAATTAATTATATTTTTTAATTTTTTGAATATATCCATGTAGCGATTTGCTATAAATTTCAATGCAAAAATATGTGCCTGCTGGTATGCCGAATAATGTTGAGCTACCTCAACATATCCTCTAGATTTTTTTGCGAATTTTATGCTTGGGAGTATCTTTTCTTTCGACAATCCATACTGCTCAATAACTTTCATCATATCATCATAATTTTTATGGTTAAAAATATCATATATATTTTTATTTTGTAATTCTATAAGACGCCGCATTGCTTCGTAGCTATCTGGAATAGATGGGAAACATTCTTTAACTACCTTTATGGTCTCACCAGAGGACAATCCTTCTCCTTCAATTAAATTACTTTCGAATACTAATCTAAACCCCATAAATTGTGAAAATGTATTAAATTCGGCATGATGTCTTTCATCCTTTGGAATATTTTTATAAGAATAAATATAATCTAACGCCATTTTATTCCAATATTTGAAATTTCTATACCAAGGACCAATTGGCTTTTCATAATTAGCTTTTTCCATTACCATTTCTCCACTTAGGTCATCTTTGAAACTTCCGGTCCAACGTCCGGAACTGGATGGCCTCGGCCACGTGGGCCGGGACCCTGTGCCAACAATCCGGAGCATTTTCTTCCGGAAATCAGCAAAATTTCCGGCGTTTTTATCCCTATCACCCCAGACTGAAGGCCCTGGGGAGAAGCCGGGCAATGGGAATTTCCTCCAGGCCGTCCGGGCCCTGGAAGATGATAGTCGCGTCCGGTCCGAATTCGAAGATCACCTGGCGGCAGGCGCCGCAGGGGGGACAGGCCCCCGGAGCGTCGCTGACCACCGCCAGGGCTTTGAGGCGCATTTCCGGGCCTTCTTGCGCCACCGCGGTGAAAATAGCC